>PUNM01000050.1 GCA_003552625.1 Ectothiorhodospiraceae bacterium | reverse complement strand
CGTCGATCCACACCGCCTGGCCAGGGCCGAGCTGGTCGATCACCTGCGGGTGCGAGCACGCGATGCGAGCAGGCTCAACCATCACACCGTCCTCATCCCGCCGCCCGGGGGTTCCCGGCTCCGGCCGACGCAGAAGTACCAAGGTATCCCCTTCAAAAAGGCGGATTTCCATCTGCGCTTCCGCAAATCCCCCGCACCGGAGGCCGCGAATCACGGTCTGCCACTTACCAGCGCCCCGCCGTTGGAGGGCAAAGCGGGTCCTGGGCGTCACGTAAGCCGTGCTCCCGATATCCGCCCGAAAGCCGCCCGGGATCGCCTCGCGGACCGCCAGCAGGCGACTGGATTTCCGGGCATCACGAAAGCGCAGACGGTCCCCGACCTTGATACTGGCCAGGGTTTCACTGTCCAGGCAGAGACGGGGGACGCCGCCCCGGCCGGCGTCACCGATCTGCTCAGGGTGCACCAGATCGACTTGAGCGCGTCGAACGGTCCGGCCGTAGGCATCCCGCATTGGTTTCAGCCGAACCACTGGAGTCCGCGGGGCAACAGGGCCGGTCCGCACCTTGTGGCCAGCCAGGTCCATGTGGACCCGACAGGAACGCCCGGTACGAGCCTCGGCGTCCCGCACATGCCGAGCCATGCGGCGCCACATGGCCGGGTCGTCGTGGGCGCAGTTGATACGCGCCACATCCATTCCGGAAGCGACCAACGAGCGCACCAGCTCCGGATCATCGGCGGCGGCGGATGGCAGGGTCACCATGACACGGCTGTCACGGCCTTCCGGCACCGGACCGAGCAGATCAGCTGCATGCGTCGCCAGGCGGAGATTGGCCTGCTCGAAATTCGGTCCACCGCGCCTTCGTTGCGTTACCCGCCCGACCCGGGCACCCAGGGCCTCAATGACCTCGTTCAACCCCGCGAGTACGTGGGGTTCGTAACGCCCGAGCGACGAAAGCCCGAAACGCGAGAGCGAACGTTGCACGCTACGCAGATCGCGGTTACGCAATGCCAGGTAGTGGGCGAAGTTTTCGGCGCTGGTGGTGACCCCATCAGGGAAGGCGTCCTCGTAGCGACGCAGCCAGCGCTCCGCGCCCTCCTGGACATCCCAGCGCAGGGCTTCCAGAACCTCAAGCAGCGCCTCGGGATGCCACACCGAGCCGTCGAATCCGGTTTTCTTGTTCATGGCCCGAGGCTATCCCGGCCCGGTGAAACGCCCATGAAGGGTTGGTTACGTGCTTGAAACCGGAGACCGAGTCGGCTTTAAAGGAGGGTGCCTTCGCCCCGTGCGCGGCGGCCGCGCACGGGGAATCCCGCCAAGGCGCGCGGATATGGTCGTCCCTGCGTGGTTTACCTAGCCGGAGGCGCTTGCCGCCCGGCGCAATAGATCGACGGCGGTCACGATCCCGGCGTACCGGCCGTCTTCATGGATGACGAGGCACTCGTCCCCGGCCGACGGCCGCTGCTCGCGCATGCGCCCGAGCATCAGGCTCCATTGCTCATCGGCCCACCAGATCGCCCGCGGAGGCCGCGCAAGCTCACGGACAAGACGCGGCTTCTCCAGGGTCACCCATCCGTCGTCCTGGCTCACCCAAGCGACCAGCTCGGAACGACGCAGAACCCCCGCCGGCAGGCCCCGCTCATCGACGACCGGCAAGCTCCGGAGCCCGAACCAGCAACCCGCCGCCAGTGGCACCTCGGCAAGGGGCAGGCTGTCGGGCAGAGCAGGCAGTTGCCGGAGCAGGTCGCGAATCGTTCCGGGCGCCGAATCCCTCGCCCCGCTCGGCTTCGGGGCCGTGATCCGGACCCGCTCGGAGGCCTCCAGCCCACCCGGCACCAGCGCGGGGATCGGGGCCCGGTCTATAGCGCTTTCGAGGGATATCATCACAGTGGCTCCTCCATGATTGAATTTGCCTCGATGCTAAGGCCGGTTCGTTTCCAACCGGTGACAGCCCTGCGGCCTACGTATTTCGACCCACCCCGTCTGGCGTCCCGCCAGAACGTGTCATCACAACCTCACGGCCCCTTCATCAGCGTGCAATAGCCGCACCGCACTATCCGGGGCCATGAAGACCAAGACCGAAACGCTGACGAATCCCGCACTCCCGCGCCGTCTCTGCATCGTCTCCGAGACCTACGCGCCGGAGACGAATGGGGTCGCCACGACGCTCAGAAACCTCGTCGCGGAACTGAGCCGTCTGGGCGTGGATATCGACATCGTGGCCCCCCACCATCCGGCCCGGAGTCGTCCGGCGACGGCGGGACGGCTCTATCCCGTCCAAGGCGTCCCGGTGCCGGGCTATGCCGCGGTCCGCGCTGGCCTCGTACGACCGCACCTGATCCGGGATCTCTGGCGGAAGACGCAACCGGACGCGATTTATATCGCCACGGAAGGGCCGCTGGGCTGGTCGGCGCTGCGCGCGGCTCACCAGCTTCAGATTCCCGTGGTCAGCGGCTACCACACACGTTTCGATGCCTACGCCGATCACTACCTTGGCGGACTTCTCCGTCCGCTTGTGGCCGCGGCACTACGCCGTTTCCACAACGCTACGGCAACAACACTGGTTCCTGATGACGACCTGGCTCGCCAGCTCCGGCAGAACGGCTACCGCCGCGTCGAGACCCTTGGGCGCGGCGTCGATACGGCACTCTTCTCCCCGGAACGACGCTGCGCACAGCTTCGGGAAGCGTGGAATGCGGGCCCCGACGCGCCGGTTCTCCTCAGCGTCGGCCGCGTCGCCGCGGAGAAGAACCTGGAACTGGCGCTGGAGGCCTACGAACGGATCCGCGCCGTCAAACTCAGGGCACGTCTGGTACTCGTCGGTGACGGCCCGGCCCGGCCCGCACTGCAGCGAGCCCACCCCGAAGTGATCTTCGCTGGCAGCCGCCGCGGCACCGATCTGGCGCGTTTCTACGCATCCGCCGATCTCTTTCTCTTTCCGAGCCGCACCGAGACCTTTGGCAACGTCACCCTGGAGGCCCTGGCCAGCGGTCTTCCGGTCATCGCTTTCGACTACGCCTCGGCCCACCGCTACGTCAGCGACGGAGTCAACGGGGTGAAAGCGCCGTTCGAGGACCCGGGGGCCTGGGTGACGGCGGCCGTCGGCACCGCTCTTCTGCCGCCCCATCGACTCCGGCTCTGGCGCGAGGCGGCGCCGGAGTCCGTGCACCACTTGAGCTGGTCGGCCATCGCACGGCACTTCGCCGCGGTACTCGCCAGCGCCGAACACGTCTCTGATCCCCAAGTCCCGGAGGTGGCGGCATGCAACAGGCCCTGATCCGTTTCCAACGCTGGGAGATCGCCCTCTGCCAGGCTTTGCAGGGGTGGCTTCGCAGCGCTGTGGCCCAGCGACCGTTCATCCTGGCCAGCCGACTCGGCGACGGCCCTCTGTGGTATGGACTGCTCGTGGGACTGCTGCTCGTCTTCGGCTGGCCGGTAATGCCGGTCGTCGGCCAAATGGCGGTCACGGGGGCGGTAGCGGTGATCCTCTACACGCTGATTAAGCGGGGCACGCGGCGCCTTCGCCCGTACGAGGCGGACCCAACCCTGGTTCCGGCCACACCGGCCCTCGACCGGTACAGCTTCCCCTCCGGGCACACGCTGCACGCGGTGTGTTTCACCACCCTGAGCCTCGCCCACTTCCCGCTGCTGGGGCTCGCGCTCGTACCGGTTGCGGCGACGATCGCTGCCTCTCGGGTGGTGCTCGGCCTCCACTATCCGACGGACGTACTCGCCGGCGCCCTCCTCGGCCTGGCTCTCGCTCTGATCAGCCTGCAGCTGCCTTTCGGCTTCCACGGGATCTGAACGGGTCCGCCGAGCGGAGCCGCTCGCAGCTAGACGATACCGCCAATGGTAGCCAACCGGCGCAGGGCGACCGTAGTATCCCGGGCGGAACCACCGCACAACGACCGAACCCGAGAGTCTTGACGATGGATCAACCCCCGGCACTTCCTGGTCGCTGGCAGACCGTCGGCGCCGTCTTCTTTCGCCCCCGGCGGATACTCAGCGATTGGCACGCGGCGGACCCAGAGGCGGCCTGGATTCTGGCCCGCCTGACCATCCCGTTGCTGCTGGCCAGCGTCATCGGAGCAGCCGTTGCCCACGCACTCATCCCCAGTGGCTTCCCGCCAGAGACGCGTCCGGACCCCATAGGCTTCGGGATCTACAGCGCACTGACCCAGTTTGTCGGGGTCATGGCACTGGCCGCCGCCGCCCACTACCTGTGCGACTTGTTTCAGGGATATTCGGATCTGCGCCGGGCACTGACCGCCGTCTCCGTAGCGCTGGTCCCCGCCTGGGTTGGAAACGTCGCCGCCGCCCTGCCCTGGCCGGTGGGGCCCCACCTGGCGTTACTGCTGATCCTCTACAGCCTGGTGCTGCTGTACGCCGCCTTCGCAGTGATCGTCGGGGTACGCAAGGGCAACCGACTGGCCCACTATCTGGCCAGCCTGGCGGCTGCCCTGCTGGTCACGTTCGCGTTCGGCTGGCAGGCAATGAGCCTGATCCCAGGCGCTGCACCGGAGGTTCGCCTGGGCACGACCTGGCTGCTCTGACCCGCCTTACTCGGCACCGCCCACCCGGCGCAGCCGGATCCCCAGCTCGCGCAATTGCGCCTCGCCGACCTCGGCCGGGGCCTCGGTAAGCATGCAGGTAGCAGTCTGGGTCTTGGGGAAGGCCATGACCTCGCGAATGGAATTGGCTCCGGCCATGAGCATCACCAGGCGGTCCATGCCGAAGGCAATCCCGCCGTGCGGCGGGCAGCCGTAGTCGAGCGCATCGAGCAGGAAGCCGAACTTGGAGCGGGCCTCGGTCTCGTCGATGCCGAGCAGGCCGAAGACCGCCTGCTGGACCGCAGGATCGTGGATACGCACGGAGCCACCGCCCAGCTCGACCCCGTTGAGGACCACATCGTAGGCGCGCGAGAGCAGCTGCTCGGCAGACTGCTCCCGCAGCGCCTTCGGGTCCGTCGTCTGCGGCGCGGTAAAGGGGTGGTGCAGGGAGTAGAGGCGGCCGTCCTTCTCGTCGTATTCGAACATCGGGAAATCGACCACCCACAGCGGGCGCCAGGCCGAATCCACCATGCCTAGGTCGTGGCCAATGCGCACCCGCAGTGCACCCAGGGCATCGTTGACGACGCTGGCGCGATCCGCCCCGAAAAAGATCAGGTCACCGGCGGACGCTCCGGTGCGCTGCAGAATACCCTCCACAGCCGTCTCGGTGAGGAACTTGACGATGGGCGACTGCAAGCCCTCGACGCCCTTGGACGGATCATTGACCTTGATGTAGGCGAGGCCCTTGGCACCGTAGCGACCGACGTAGTCCGTGTAGTCGTCGATCTGCTTGCGGGTCAGCTCGCCGCCGCCGGGGACGCACAGCGCCGCAACACGCCCGCGGGGATCCTGCGCCGGGCCGGAGAAGACCTTGAAATCCACATCGGCGACGAGGTCCGCCACCTCCACCAGCTCCAGCGGGATGCGCAGATCCGGCTTGTCGGAGCCGAAGCGGTGCATCGCCTCGGCGTAGGGCATCCGGGGGAAAGGGTCCGGAAGCTCGACGTCGAGTACGGCGCGGAAGAGGTGGCGAAGCATGCGCTCGGTCACCCCCATGACCGCCTCTTCGTCCACGAAGGCAGCCTCCATGTCGAGCTGCGTGAATTCCGGCTGACGGTCGGCGCGCAGGTCCTCATCCCGGAAACAGCGGACGATCTGGTAGTAACGGTCGAAGCCGGCCATCATCAGCAGCTGCTTGAAAAGCTGCGGCGACTGCGGCAGTGCGAAGAAGCGCCCGGTGTGCGTGCGGCTGGGAACAAGGTAGTCGCGCGCCCCCTCCGGCGTGGCCCGGGTCAGCATGGGCGTCTCGATATCGAGAAAGCCCTCATCCTCCAGGTGGCGGCGGATTGCCGAAGTCACCCGGGCACGCAGCTGCAGACGCTGCTGCATTTCCGGGCGGCGCAGATCGATGTAGCGATGACGCAGCCGGACATCCTCGCCGACGTGCTCGTGCTCATCGAGCTGGAACGGTGGCGTCTTGGCCGTATTGAGAACTTCCACCTCCCGGGCGAGGACCTCTACCCGGCCAGAGTGCAAGTCCGGGTTTTCCGTACCGTCCGGACGGTGCCGTACCCGGCCGGTAATGCGCAGAACGTACTCGTTGCGCGCCCGGTCCGCCGCGGCGAAGGCCTCTTCCGTATCCGGATCGACCACCACCTGGACGAGGCCGGCACGATCCCGCAAGTCGATGAAGATGATCCCCCCGTGGTCCCGGCGCCGGTGCACCCAGCCGCAGAGGGTGACCGTATGGTCGAGGTGGTCTTCGCAAATCTCGCCGCAGTAGTGACTACGCATGTCCAGGTTCCGGAGTCGGTGGTCGAAAGGGTTCCGCATGGTAAGCACGCCCCCGGAGGGGCGCAAGCGCGGAGGGTCCGCCGCTAGCTCTCTTGAAGATCGAGCCCGATGAGTACCTTTTCTCGCTCCGAGAGGTCACCGACGACGCGGCGAACCGGCGGCGGTAACTCCTTGACCACCACCGGTGTGGCCAGAATCCGCTCATTCTCAGCGAGCTGGGGACGCTCGAGGATATCGATGACCTCAAGCTGGCACGGGCGCTCGTCCCCGTAGGCCTCCTGGATGATCTGCTCCAGGTTGCGGATGGCTCGCTCCGCTGCGGCCGTCCGACCCGCAATATAGAGGCGCAGGACCAAGTCAGCCACCGGCAACCTCCGCGCGGTTCGCGTCAATCGTGACCCCGTCGTAGCCAAGCCGGAACTCGCACACCCGATCCGAGGTGGGCAGACCGCGCGCCTTGACGACGTTAAGCAGCCGGCGCAGCTGCCCGCTCTCTTCATCCCGGCGCAGCTTGATCCAGACGTCGATGATCGAGGAGACATCCATCCGGCTGACCCCCTCGCTGTGATCCGGAAGCAGCTCCGTGGCCACCACCGTAACGCCGTCGCGCTTGAGCATGTAGAAAAGGCGCAGAAGCATCTCTTTGCCGAGGCGGTCGTCGGCCCGATCGCTCAGCGCACTAGCGGGATCGAGGACAAGCACTGCGGGTCTGTGGGCCTGCGCCGCCTGCATCACTCGGAGCAGGTGCTCCTCCCAGCCGAGTTCGACGGCGAGCAGCGGCTCGAGGATCAGCCGCCCGCTTCCGCCGGGCGCCATGTGACGCTCCAGATCCAGCCCCACGCTGCGCTGGTTACGGGCCAGCTCCGCCGTGCTCTCCTCGAAACTAAGGTAGAGGACCTTATCCCCGGCATCGCAGGCGGCGGCCGCGAAAGCGGCGGCAAAACTGGTCTTGCCCGTGCCCGACTGCCCGGAGAACATTACCGCCGAGCCGCGGTACGGCCCGCCGTCGCCGAGCATCCGGTCCAGCCCCGCAATCCCGGTGGTGTGACGATCATCGGAGGGACGGGCCTCGAGCCGAGCCCCGGTTACTGGCGCCAGGAAGACGCCGTTCTCGTCGAGCAGAAAGGGGAATTCGTTGGTCCCGTGGCCACCGCCACGGCGCTTGAGCACACGCAGCAGCCGGGTCATCCGGCGGTCGCGCACCTCCTGCTTGAGGAGGATAACGCAGTCGGCAATGTAATCCTCGAGACCGAAGCGTCCGGCGAAGTCACTGTGCTCGCCGGCGGTAATCAGGGTGGTGGCGTCGCGCTCGCGCATCCAGTCGAAGACCCGGGTAAGCTCGGCCCGCAGGCTATTGCCGCCGCCGAAGCTCTCGTCCATGCCGTCGATGGCATCGACCACCAGGCGCTTCGCTCCGAGCTGGTCCAGCGCGTGACCGATGCGGGTGAGCAGCGCGGTGAGCTCCACCACCTGACCGGTGACCAGCTCGGAGCGATCCGGCCGCATGTCGAGCAGGCGCCCGGCGCCCTCGTCGATCAACCGGCGCAGGGGAAACCCGAGGGCCTCGGCGTGGCGGATGAGGGCCTCTGGCGACTCATCGAACGTCACCAGTACCGACGGCTCCCCGCGCTGCAGCCCGCTGCAGAAGAACGTCAGCGCGATCGCCGTCTTGCCCGTTCCGGGCCCGCCGCGCAGCAACGTGGGCTGCCCGGCCGGGAGGCCGCCCTCGAGGACGAAGTCCAGCCCCGCGATCCCCGTGGTGGCGGCCGGATTCGCCGTCTGCCCCCGACCGTCCTGCCGCGCCCGTCGGGCGACCGTGGATGACTCGGTGCTGGGCACCATACCCCACTCCCTCTGCGCGATTGCGATCCGTGCAGCCTGCCAAAAAGCCGGTCACAGGTCTATGTGACCGCTCAGTCACCCGCCTTCGCAGCCTGATTGCCGCCCTTGGCAGCCACCTTGCCGGAACTCGTGCCCGCGTCCCCCGAGCTACTGGAGCCGCCTGAGCCGTTGCCGCTGCCCGAGTCGCTCTTGCCGCCGGCGGTGGAGTCACTCCCCCCTTCCGCCACGTTCTTGCGCTTATCGGATTTCTTGAAGTCCGTCTCGTACCAGCCACCCCCCTTGAGCCGGAACGCCGCGGCGGAAAGAAGCCGCCTCAAAGCCGCCTCCTGGCAGGAGGGGCATTCGCTCAGCGGGTCTTCCGAAATCGACTGGATGGCCTCCAGGCGGTGGCCACAGCTCCCGCATTCGTACTCGTAAATCGGCATGATCCATGTCTCCCTTGCTGAGGCGTCCGCGTTTCTTGCGGCGCCCTATCGTCCCGACGATCCCGGCTCGTTATGGGGGCTGACCGCTGCGGATACAAGGCCGGATCAGCGGCAGAACGGCCAGAACTGGTACCAGCGCGCGCAGCGGAGCTCGTCCTCGCACGCCTCCAGCTGTGACGCGAAGCGCTCCGCGCGCCGCTCGATATTCCGCGCCACCCGCTGCAGGAGCGGCTTCTGCCGGTACGTCCCGCGGCGGTAGCCGCCGTGCCCTTCGTGGTAGGCCAGGTAGAGACGGCGCGGATCATCCAGGGCGATCCCCAGCCGCTCGTGGGTACGGTGGTTATACCAGCCCACGAAGTCGAGCGCATCGCGCATACGGGTTCGGTGGGCGTCCCAATGCGCCGACTCCTCCTGGTACTCGCTCCAGACCGGATCCTGGGCCTGGGCGTAACCGAAAGCACTGGAGGGTCGGCGCCAGGGAATGATGCCGAGCAACCGGTCGCGCGGAGGCCGCGCATCGGCGACAAAGGCGGACTCCTGGTGGATAAAGGCCATCTGGATCGGGATCGGCGTACCCCATCGCTCCTCCGAGGCGCGGGCGTAGTCGTACCACTGCGGATACTCCTCGAAGACGGCACAGACATCGTCGATATCCTGCGGCTGCGGATGGTGGGCGCACCCCGCCGCGAGCAAGACCCCGCCAACGACGGCAATGGCTGCTCGCAGCGACGGGCCCGCGCGCTCCGCAAACGCGATCCTGGTACCTGCCGCCACGCCTTCTCCCCGTCTGCTCCGTGGCCGATGGACCGGCATCAGGGTACCCGATCTGGTGAGAGGAATCGCGAGGCTTTACGCTGAGCCCATGGTGAATCGAAGTGAACCGCCGACGATCTTGATCACCGGATGCTCCAGCGGCATCGGCGCCACTGCAGCGGAGGGCCTGGCCGCCCGGGGGTGGCGGGTCTTCCCCACCGCCCGCCGGCGCGAAGACACCCACCGGCTGCGTGGCGCGGGCTGGGAGGCCCACACCCTGGATCTTGCGGACAGCGCCTCCATCGAGGCCGGGCTCACCGCCGTACTTGAGCGTACCGGCGGTACGCTGGATGCCCTTTTCAACAACGGGGCCTACGGACAGCCCGGCGCGGTGGAGGACCTTAGCCGGGAGACGCTGCGCTCGCAGCTCGAGACCAATCTGCTGGGCACCCACGAACTCACCCGCCAGGTCCTTCCGCTGATGCGGCAGCAGGGGCACGGGCGAATCGTCCAGAACAGCTCGGTGCTGGGGTTCATCGCCCTGCCCTATCGGGGCGCCTACGTCTGCTCCAAGTTCGCCCTGGAAGGACTGACCGACACTTTGCGTCAGGAACTGGCTGGCACCGGGATCCATGTCAGCCTGATCCAGCCGGGCCCGATCCGCAGCCGCTTCCGGGACAACGCCTACGCCGCCTTTCAGGCGCGCATCGACACCCGTAACAGCGCTCATGCCACGACCTACCGGGCCGTGGAGCAACGCCTGGCCGGGGGCGGGCACACGCCCTTCACACGGGACGCGGACGCGGTCCTTGTGAAGCTGATCCACGCCCTGGAAAGCCCGCGCCCGAAGGCGCGCTACCACGTCACGGTACCCACCCACCTTTTCGCCGCCCTCAAGCGGATCCTGCCCACCCGCTGGCTGGACCGCACCCTGCTGGCGGCAACGGCTTCGGAGCGACGTTAACCGTGGACCGCCTCGATCTGTGGTTTGCGATCCAGCCTTACGTCATTGCCCTGGGCATCGGCGGGATCATCGCCTACATGTTTTTCATTATCTTCAAGGTCGGCCGCGAATCCGGGGTCGGTCGCCTGGGGATGATCATCCTCTTCATCGTTCTCGGTGCGGGCATGGCCGGCTTCGTCGCCAAGCACGTCATCATGTACCTGCTCGGGATCTAGCCGACCACGCCGTGGCTCACACCACTTCCCCTTCGACGACCTGGCCCCTGCGCTCGAAGACCAGGCTGCCGGCATCCACGTCCACGTAGATCCGGTCGCCGGGCTGGAACTGGCCCTCGAGCATCTGCCGCGCCAGCGCGTTTTCCACCTCCTGCTGAAGCACCCGCTTGAGCGGGCGCGCGCCGTAGACCGGATCGAAGCCGGCCTCGCCGAGCTTGTCCAGGGCGGCCTTGCTGAACTCGAGCTGCATCTCGCGATCCGCCAGCCGGTCGTTGAGGTAACCGGCCTGGATCTCGGTGATCGCCCGGATCTGATCCCGCGCCAGCTGCCGGAAGACGACCACCTCGTCGATGCGGTTGATGAACTCGGGGCGGAAATGGCTGCCCACGATATCCATCACCGAGCCCTTCATCCGCTGGTAGTCCTCTTCCTCCTCCCCGGCCATGCTCTGGATGATTTCAGAGCCAAGGTTGGAGGTCATGACGATGACCGTGTTGCGGAAATCCACCGTCCGCCCGTGGCTGTCGGTGAGCCGGCCATCGTCGAGGACCTGGAGCAGGACATTGAAGACGTCCGCGTGGGCCTTCTCGACCTCATCGAGCAGGATCACCGAGTACGGCTTGCGGCGGACGTGCTCGGTCAGATAGCCGCCCTCCTCGTAGCCGACGTACCCCGGCGGCGCACCGATCATGCGAGCCACGGAGTGCTTCTCCATGAACTCCGACATGTCGAGCCGGAGCATGGCATCCTCGGTGTCGAAGAGGAACTCGGCCAGCGCCTTGCACAGCTCCGTCTTGCCGACGCCGGTGGGGCCGAGGAACAGGAACGAGCCGTTCGGCCGCTTCGGGTCGGAGAGACCGGCCCGGGAGCGACGGATGGCATTGGCCACGCCACTGATGGCCTCGTCCTGGCCAACCACCCGCTCGTGCAGCGCCTGCTCCATGCGCAGGAGCTTCTCGCGCTCACCCTCGAGCATCTTCGAGACGGGAATACCGGTCCACTTGGAGACCACCTCGGCGATCTCCTCATCGGTGACCTTGTTGCGCAGCAGCTTCATGTCGTACATGTCGGCCTGCGAGGCCATGTCCAGCTGCCGCTCCAGCTCCGGGATACGGCCGTACTGGAGTTCCGACATGCGATGCAGGTCGCCGGCGCGGCGGGCCGTCTCCACCTCCTGGCGGGCCCGCTCGAGCTCCTCCTTGATCGATTGGGTCCCCTCGACGGCGGCCTTCTCCGAGTTCCAGATCTCCTCGAGGCGCTGATACTCCTCCTCATGCTCGCGGATTTCGTCCTCGAGGCTGGCCAGGCGCTTCTTGGAGGCCTCGTCGTCCTCGTTCTTGAGCGCCTCGCGCTCGATCTTCAGCTGGATCAGGCGCCGCTCCAGGCGATCCATCGACTCCGGCTTGGAGTCGATCTCCTGGCGAATCCGCGAGGCCGCCTCGTCCACCAGGTCGATGGCCTTGTCCGGCAGAAAACGCTCGGTGATGTAGCGGTGTGAGAGCGTCGCCGCCGCGACAATGGCCGGGTCGGTGATCTCTACGCCGTGGTGGACCTCGTAACGCTCCTTGAGACCGCGCAGGATGGCCACCGTGTCCTCAACGCTCGGCTCATCCACCTGTACCGTCTGGAAGCGGCGCTCCAGGGCCGCATCCTTTTCGATGTTCTCGCGGTACTCGTTGAGGGTGGTGGCGCCGATGCAATGCAACTCGCCCCGGGCCAGGGCCGGCTTGAGCATGTTGCCGGCATCCATCGCTCCCTCGGCCTTGCCGGCGCCGACGATGGTGTGGAGCTCATCGACAAAGAGGATGATCTGCCCCTCCTGCTGGCCGAGCTCCTTGAGCAGCGATTTAAGCCGCTCCTCGAAGTCTCCGCGGTACTTGGCGCCAGCCAGAAGGGCGCCGAGGTCGAGGGAGAGCACCCGCTTCTTCTTCAGGCCTTCCGGCACCTCGCTGTTGACGATCCGCTGCGCGAGGCCTTCGACAATCGCGGTCTTGCCCGTACCCGGCTCGCCGATGAGCACCGGATTGTTCTTGGTCCGGCGCTGCAGGACCTGGATGGTGCGCCGGATCTCATCGTCTCGGCCGATCACCGGGTCGAGCTTGCCCTGCTCGGCGCGCTCGGTCAGATCGATGGTGTACTTATCGAGGGCCTGGCGCTGATCCTCGGCATTCGGATCGTCCACGGCCTGGCCGCCCCGCACCTGATCGACCGCTTGTTCCACCGGCTCACGCGCGGCGCCGGCCTGTTGCAGGATGCGGGCGAGCTGCGTCTTCCCGTCCTCGAGTACGGCGAGCACGAACAGCTCGCTCGAGAGGTACTGGTCCTTGCGCTTCTGGGCCAGTTTGTCGGTCAGGTTCAGCAGCCGCCCGAGTTCCTTGGACAGGTGCACGTCTCCACCCGCCCCGCTGACCTGCGGGAGCTGATCGAGTGCCTCCCCAAGCTGGGAGCGAAGCTTGTTGAGATTCACGCCCGCCTGCTGGAGCAGGGAGCGAACACCGCCGCCCTCCTGATCCAGCATGGCCTGCATCAGGTGGACCGGCTCGATATACTGGTGGTCGCGACCGACGGCGATGCTCTGTGCATCGCCGATGGCCATCTGGAACTTGGTCGTCAGTTTGTCCATCCGCATGCTTGCCTACCCCCTCGGCCCGACCGGGCCGATCAAAACCGGTGATCGCGCGTTGCGCCTCTCTCTACCGGAACGATGTGGGGGGGTGGAGCGGGATTTTCAATCCGCGCGGCGGTCGGCGCTGACGACGCAGTTGCGGGTGGTGCGCTTGGCATCGTACATGGCGCGATCGGCGACCTTGAGGATCTCCTCGACGCCAACATCGTGAGCGCTGGCTACACCGACGCTGGCGGTCAGATCGATGGGATCCCCGTCGTAGGTGACCTCGAGGGTCTCGATGCCGGCGCGAATCCGCTCACCGAGCGTTTCCATGCCCTCACCGTCAATGCCGAGGCTGACGATGTAGAACTCCTCACCGCCGGAGCGGACCAGAACGTCGGCACGGCGCACCGTATCGCGCAGGAAGTCGGCCACCCTGCACAGGGCCACATCACCGCCGAAATGGCCGAAGCGATCGTTGATCCGCTTGAAGTGGTCCAGATCGACGACTGCGGCAGCCAGCGGCTGCTGGGTCCGCCGAGCGGTCTCGCCCAACGGCTCGGCGATCTCGTCCAGGTAGCGGCGGTTACGCAGCCCGGTCAGCGGATCCCGCCGTGCACCCTCCTGTGCCTCGTGCAGTAACTCAAGGACTTCCACGTTCTGATTGACCCGCACGGCGAACTCCTCCTCGAGGAAGGGCCGGGTCAGGAAGTCGTTGGCCCCCGCCTTGAGCTGCCGGGCCGAGAGCAATCCAGAGCCGTGATTGGAGACGCCGATGATGCCCAACCGATGCGGCGGATAGGTTCGGCGCGCGCGGCGGATGAGGGTAACCCCGTCCATGCCGGGCATGTTCTGGTCGCAGAGCATCAGCCGGATGGCGTCGCCCTCCTCGGCAAGCTTCGCCAGCGCCTCCTCGCCACCGGCGGCCGGGTAGCAGCGAAACCCCCAGCGGCGCAGGAGGTGGGTGAGATACTCACGGGCCGAGCGCGAATCATCGACGATGAGCACACCGATCCACTGATTCCGGTAGATCCGGCGCAGCGCCCGGAGCACCGAGTCCACCGCATCGGGGGCGTCCTTCATGACGTAGTCGCAGATCCCCGAGCCGATCAACTCATCGCGCAGATCGTCCTCGAGCGTGGCGGTCAGAACCACCGCCGGGATCCGTGCTGCGACGACGTCATCGACCACCTCACCGCGCGGGGCGTCCGGCAGATCCAGGTCGAGCACCGCCCCGGCGATGCGTGCGCGGCGCTGCTCCAGAATCTCCTGGGCCTGCGCCCGACTCCCGGCCACCTGCGGACTCATGCTGAGCTCTTCCTGAATCCGGCGCGCGAGCAACCCGGACACCGAGCGGCTGTCCTCGACCACCAGGACCTCGTCCGGCGGTGTCTGCTCAGAACTCATTACCGTCGCTACCCCTCTCGTACGATCAGCGTCGCCATCCGGCCGGTCACCCCATCGCGGCGGTAGGAGTAGAAGCGCCGGGGATCCGCGTAGGTACACCACTCCCCGCCCGCCACTGCGGCCACGTTGCAGCGTCGCAGTCGCTGCGCGGCGATCGCTGCCAGGCCAGCGTACCAGCGATCCCCCGCCCCTTGCCCGAAATGGCGTTGCGAATCCGGATCGGCAGCCACAAAGGCCTCGACCACCTCCGGGCCGACCTGAAAGGCATCCCGGCCGATCGCCGGCCCGATCCAGGCGTCGAGCTCACTGGCAGCAACCGGCAGTGCGGCGACCGTCGCCTCCAGAACGCCATCACAGAGCCCCCGCCATCCGGCGTGAGCCACCGCCACCACGCTGCCCTGACGGGCGAAGAAGACCACCGGCAGGCAGTCGGCGGTGAGCACGGCGCAGACCACTCCGGGACGATCCGTCCAGGCTGCATCGGCCTGCACCGGCTCACGCACGCGGTGCGCCGCGACCACCGTCGTACCGTGCACCTGATCGAGCCAGCGCGGCTGCTCCGGCAGCCCGGCAAGTGCCATCAGCCGGCGCCGGTTCTCGGCGACCGCTGCGGCGTCGTCGCCACTGTGCACGGCCAGGTTGAGGCTGTCGTACGGGGGGGCGCTGATCCCGCCGCAGCGTGTGGTCGTCCATGCCCGGACCCCGGGGGGCAGCCCCTGCGGGGACGGCCAGGAGCGATCAGCCATGGCGGAGCGCCTCGAGCAATTCCTGAAGATCTTGCGGCGGCGGGACCTCCCACTCCTGCCACGCGCCACTGGCCGGGTGACGCAGGGCAAGCCGGCGCGCATGCAGCGCCTGGCGGCGGAACCCGTCGAGCGTCTGGCGCAATTCATCGCTGGCGCCGCGCGGATAGACCGGACGACGCCCGTACACTGGATCGCCGACCAAGGGCAGCCCGACGTGGGCCATGTGGACGCGGATCTGGTGGGTACGCCCCGTCTCCAGCTGGAGGCTCAAGGCGGTATGGGCCGGGAAGCGTTCGGCGACCCGGTAATGGGTCACTGCCGGTCGTCCCCGCGAGACGACCGCCATGCGCTTGCGATCCCGCGGATGACGGCCAATGGGCGCCTCGACGCGGCCGCCGGCGGTGGGGCTGCCGCAGACGACGGCCTGATAGTGGCGCTCGACGCTGCGGGCCTGCAACTGCGCCACCAGGTCCGCGTGGGCGGCGTAGGTCCGGGCCACGACCAGGACCCCGGAAGTGTCCTTGTCCAGACGATGGACCACGCCAGCGCGGGGCAGTGCGCTGAGTTCCGGATCCCGGTGGAGTAGCCCGTGGACCAGGGTGCCGTGCCAGTGGCCGGCTGCGGGGTGGACGACCAGGCCTGGCGGCTTGTTGATGACGAAAAGGCTGTCATCCTCGGCCAGGATCTCCAGCGGAATCGGCTCCGGCTCAACGGCCGTCTCCGCCTGCGGCTCCGCGTCAACGATCACGTGCTCGCCGCCGATGACTGGATCACGGGCGCGGCGCTGCTGGCCGTCGACGGTCACCCAGCCGGCTCGCAGCCACTGCTGCAATCGGCTCCGCGAGTACTCAGGGAAGAGTTCGGCGAGGACGCGGTCGAGACGCTTGCCGGCTAGGTCTTCGGGAACATCGGCTTGGTGGCGGAGTCGATCCATCCGTATAGTACGCACCATTCAAAGGCTACAATGATAGGCCCAAGCGGCCCTGGAGTCCTGAACCACCATGCACCGCCTTCCGCGATGGGTATGGATCAGCGTGATCGTTCTGTTCACCGCCGGCTGCGCCGGCACCGGAACGGACCGAGAAGCGGAGCGTAGCGTCGAGGAGATCTACGCCGATGCCCGCAACAGCCTGAGCAACGGCAACTACTCCGAAGCGGTCCGGCGCTTCGAGAATCTCGTCGCCCGCTACCCCTTTGGCGACCACGCCGTGCAGGCCCAGCTGATGATCATCTACGCCCACTATCGGGCCGGGCAGTACGACTCGTCCGTGGCCGCCGCCGATCGTTTCATGCGCATGCACCCGCGCAGCGAGCACGTCGCCTATGCCCTCTACATGAAGGGCGTGTCGCGCCAGAGCATGGGCCCCGGCGGACTCGGCGGCATTCTCAACGTCGATGCCAACCTGCGTGACCCCGAACCGAAGCGCCGCGCTTTCGCCGACTTCCGCGAGCTGACCGAGCGCTTCCCGGAGAGTGAATACATCGAAGACGCTGCGGAGCGCATGGAGACCATCCGCGCCGCCCTGGCCGAGCACGAACTCTACGTGGCGCGGTTCTATTTCGACCGTAGCGCGTATATCGCCTCCGCGAACCGGGCGCGGACGATCATCGCGCGCTATCCGGGCACCCCGGCTGTCCCCGAGGCCATGGAGCTGCTCGCCCGGTCCTACCGCGGACTCGATCTCCACCCCCTCGACCAGGACGTCGAAGAGGAGATACGCCGACGCCATGAGCTGCCCGTACCCCCGCTGGAGGGCGGGACTGCCGCCGGCGGGTTGCGCTAGCACCTTCTCCGCGCGGCGGCGGCGCCGGCACTGCCCTAGATGGCGTTTTCGTCCTCCTCGCCGGTGCGAATGCGGACAACGCGCTCGACCTCGGAGACAAAGATCTTGCCGTCACCGATTTTGCCGGTCTGGGCCGCCTCCGTGATCGCCTGGACGCAGCGATCCACCTCGGCATCAGCGACGACGACCTCCAGCCGCATCTTGGGCAGGAAATCGACCACGTACTCCGCGCCCCGGTAGAGCTCTGTATGGCCCTTCTGCCGGCCGAACCCCTTGACTTCGGTCACCGTCATGCCGGTGATCCCGATGTCCGACAGCGCCTCCCGGACGTCGTCGAGCTTGAAGGGCTTGATGATCGCCTCGACTTTCTTCATGCGCGCGGCTCCTTCACTCAGTTGGGGCGTTGTTGCGCTCTTGTTTGAGGATAGCGTGTTTCACCGGGCTACTGCTGACAACCGGACCACCCGGAGGTAATCGGATAGCGGCGATCCCGCCCGAAGGCCCGCCGGGTGACCTTCACCCCGGGCGCGGCCTGGCGGCGTTTGTATTCGTTACGGTAGAGCAGCCGAATGACCCGGCAGCGCTCCGCCGGGTCCAGCCCATCGACCTCGATGGCGTGTTCGGGGCGCTCCTCTTCCAGATACTGCCGCAGTAACGCGTCGAGCACCGGATACGGCGGCAGGCTATCCTGATCGCGTTGATCGGCGCGCAACTCGGCGGTGGGCTCCCGCTCGATGATTGCCTCCGGGACCGCCGGTCCCAGCGCATTCCGATAGGCGGCAAGGCGGTAGACGTCCGTCTTGTAGACGTC
The DNA here is from genome assembly GCA_003552625.1 of Ectothiorhodospiraceae bacterium. Taxonomy (GTDB): domain Bacteria; phylum Pseudomonadota; class Gammaproteobacteria; order Nitrococcales; family Halorhodospiraceae; genus Halorhodospira. The sequence goes on along the minus strand of PUNM01000050.1, from coordinate 5,972 downwards.
CTTGAGCGGAGCGAAACCGCCACACATGTCGCCGTAAAGCGTTGCATACCCCACGGCCAGTTCGCTCTTGTTACCGGCGGCCAGGAGCATCAGCCCCCATTTATTCGACAACGCCATGAGGCAGTTGCCGCGGATGCGCGCCTGGATATTCTCCTCGGTGACGTCCACGGGGTAGCCGCTGAACAGGGGCGACAGGGCCCGCTCATAGTCCGCCATCATCCCCTCGATGGGGATCTCGTGGTAGGCGATGCCGAGCGTTTCCGCCGCCGCGCGGGCGTCATCGAGGCTTCGCTGCGCCGTGTACGGCGAAGGCATCATCACCGCCTGGACACGCGCCGCCCCCAGCGCGTCAACGGCCACCGCCGCCGTCAGCGCGGAATCGATTCCTCCGGAGAGTCCCAGCACGACGCCGGAGAACCCGTTGCCGTGGACGTAATCCGCCGTCGCCCGGACCAGGGCCTGGTACAGCGCCGGCATCCCCTCGGCGCGTTCGGCGATCCCCCCGAACCAGCCGCCGCCCTCACCACGCTCGAACACGGCAAGCTCCTCGGCAAAGCCTGAAAGCCGGGCGGTGACGCTTCCCTGCGCATCGACGGCGAAGGACCCGCCGTCGTAGACGACCTCGTCGTGGCCGCCCACCATGTTGGCGTAGACCACCGGCACGCCGTTGGCGCGCGCACGGCCCGCGACAACCGCCTGGCGCTCCGCGGGTTTGCCGTCATGAAACGGCGAGGCGTTAATCGCCAGCACCACTTCGGCGCCGTCGGCCACGGCGTCCGCCGCCGGAGCCGGCGCCCAGATATCCTCGCAGACGGTCACGCCCACCCGGGATCCGGCCACCGACACCACGCAGGGCGCCTGGCCAGCCACGAAATGGCGGTTGTCGTCGAAGACGCTGTAGCTGGGCAGGCAGCGCTTGAATGCACATGCGACCTCGCGCCCCTGCGCGAAGACCAGGGCCGCGTTGCGCACACCGCCGCGTTCCACCGGGGCCCCCACCACGGCCGTGATGCCCCCGGTGCAGGCAGCGGCGATACGCTCCAGAGAGGCTTCCACCGCGGCGAGGAAGTCGCTGCGCAGCAGCAGATCATCCGGCGGATAGCCGCTGACGGCGAGTTCCGGGAAGACCACGAGGTCGGCCTGCAGCTCATCGCGAGCAGCCGCGACCGTGTCGATGATGCGCTGGGTATTCGCGTCCAGTTCGCCGACCGGGAAGGCGTACTGGGCGATGGCGATGCGGGGGGCGGTTGGGTCGACCATCGCGCTACTCTAATGGCTCCGCGCCCGGACTGACCAGACCGCGCCCCCTGCCGTGCTCACCCGCTGACCAGATCCCGGATGCGGGCACCGATCTCCGTGGGCGAGCGGACCGTCGCGACTCCGGCTGCGTCGAGGGCGGCGAACTTGTCGTCGGCCGTCCCCTTGCCGCCCGAGATGATCGCCCCGGCGTGCCCCATCCGCTTCCCCGGGGGCGCGGTGACACCGGCGATGTAGGCGACCACCGGCTTGCTCATGCACTCGCGGATAAAGGTGGCAGCCTCTTCCTCCGCGGTGCCCCCGATCTCGCCGACCATGACCACGCCGTCGGTCTCCGGGTCCGCCTCGAAAAGCTCCAGAGCGTCGACGAAGGACATGCCCTGTATGGGGTCGCCGCCGATGCCGATGCACGTGGACTGGCCCAGGCCGGTGTCGGTGGTTTGCTTGACCGCCTCGTACGTTAGCGTCCCGGAGCGGGAGACGATCCCGATGCGCCCCCGCTTGTGGATGTGCCCCGGCATGATGCCGATCTTGCAGGCATCGGGCGTAATGATCCCGGGGCAATTGGGTCCAATCAGCCGCGTGGGGTACGCCTTGAGGGTCTCCTTGACGTGAAGCATGTCCAGCACCGGGATGCCCTCGGTAATGCAGGCGATGACCTCGATGCCGGCGTCGGCGGCCTCGAGGATGGCATCGGCGGCGAAGGCCCCCGGCACGTAGATCATGGAGGCATTGGCCCCGGTCTGCGCCACGGCCTCGTGGACCGTGTTGAAGATCGGCCGCTCCAGGTGCTGCCCACCGCCGCGCCCGGGCGTGACACCGCCAACCACTTGGGTCCCGTAGGCGATCGCTTGCTCGGCGTGGAAGGTGCCCTGCTTGCCGGTGAACCCCTGGACAACGACGCGCGTGTTCTGGTCGATAAGAACGCTCATGATCTGCTCCTCACTTCCTGGCGGCTCACGCCGACTTGCCTACGGCGGCGACGACCTTCTCGGCGGCGTCGGCGAGGTCATCGGCAGGGATCAGGTCGAGACCACTGTCGGCCAGCATCTGTTTGCCCTGTTCGACATTGGTGCCCTCGAGCCGCACCACGACCGGCACGCCCACCCCCACGTCCTTGACCGCGGCGATGATGCCCTCGGCAATCATGTCGCAGCGCACGATCCCGCCGAAGATATTGACCAGGATCCCCTCAACCGTGGGGCCGGAGAGGATGATCTTGAACGCCTCGGTAACCCGCTCCGTGTTCGTGCCTCCGCCAACATCCAGGAAGTTGGCCGGGGAGCCGCCGTGGAGCTTGATCACATCCATAGTGGCCATGGCCAGGCCGGCGCCGTTGACCATGCAGCCGATGTTTCCGTCCAGGGTGATGTAATTCAGGTTGTGCTCGGCAGCGCGGACCTCGGTCTCATCCTCCTGGGTGAGATCGCGCATGTCGTGGATCTGCTGCTGACGCCCGACCTCGACGGCGTTGTCGTCCACGGTAACCTTGGCATCCAGGGCCAGCAGGCGCCCCTCCCCGGTCACGATCAGCGGGTTGATCTCCACCAGCGACAGATCCCGCTCGAGGAAGAGCCGGTAAAGGCCCTGCATCATCCGGGTCAGCTCCCCCACCTGCGCCTTGTCGAGCCCGAGAGCGAAACCAAGCTGCCGGCTCTGGTAGGGCTGCAGTCCGGCAGCAGGGTGGACGCGCACCGTATGGATTTTCTCCGGCTCCGTGGCGGCGACCTCCTCGATATCCATGCCGCCCGCCGCCGAGGCCATGAAGACCACCCGCTGACTCCCCCGATCCACCAGGGCACTGAGGTAGAGCTCGCGAGCGATCTCCAGGCCCTCCTCGACCAAAAGCGCGTGAATGGGCTGACCGCGCTCGTCAGTCTGGTGGGTCACCAGCCGCTCGCCGAGCAGCGAGTCGGCGTAGCGCTCGATGGCGTCCGCGTCCTTGAGGACCTGGACGCCCCCGGCCTTGCCGCGACCGCCAGCGTGCACCTGCGCCTTGACGACCCAGGCCGCGCCCCCGAGCCGCCCGGCGGCCTCCCGGGCCTCGGCGCTGGAGCGGGCAACATAGCCCCGCGGGATGGGAATACCCTGCTCGGCGAACAGGTGCTTGGCCTGGAACTCGTGCAGATTCATGGAAGGGCTCCTCCTGTGGCCGGTTGTGGCCGCCAAACGATCTATTATTCTGATGCAACCATAAGGTGCTTTTCAAAAACTATTGGCCGTGCCACGGTAAAACATCCGCCGGGCTTCGACGTGAAGCGGTCCAAGGAAATCACGGAAACGCGCATCCATGCTAGGCCAGATCCTCCTTGTCATTCTCATCATCCTCGCCTGGATTGGCGTCCGCAGCCTGCTTCAGCAACGCCTGGACCGCGCGCAGCAGGAAGGAGACACCGGAGCCAGCGAAGACGGCCACCTCGAAGAGATGGTGCGCTGCGCCCACTGCCGGGTTTTCCTCCCGCGCGGCCAGGCCTATCCCGGCGACGGAGGCTACTACTGCTCCGCGGAGCACCGGCGACTCGGCCCGGGGCGCTCCGAGCAGGGACGCCCGCCGCCCCGCTGAGTCACTCCTTGGCACACAGGCCGGTGGCGTACCCCGCGATAGCCGCTGCGGGCTCGCATGACCAGGTGCCATCCGAGCCTCCGCCGCCCGGGTGCCGTTCGAAGGTCACCGCCTCGCCATCGAGTTCCGGACGAATGTCGTCGCCCCCGAAACGCAGGGTCAGCGCAAGGCCATCCCCCTGGTGCGCGATCTCCGTCGTCTCCACGTAGCGCCCCGTCTGCCGATGCCCCTCGATCAGATGGTCGGGTTCGTGCACGTCGCCGCCATGAATCTGCAGCTGCGCCTCGATCCCGGAACGCAGCCCGGCGAAGAGGGTCATGGCCTCGGCAAACTGAGTCCGGGCAACGTAATTCTGATACTGCGGTACGGCCAGGGTAGCCAGCATGGCGATAATGGCCACCACGATCATCAGTTCGATCAGGGTGAACGCGGCGCAGCGGCGGCGCCCCGGTTTCAGGATCAGCATGGCTCACCTCCCTGTGAAGCCGGTTGCGGGAAAAACGGTCTACGTGCGGCAGCAGCAGCCGGTGGTGCCCGTGCCGACCGCTTGGCCTTGCGGTTGGTCTCCGGCGCCGCCACCCTGTACCTTGCAGGGGCGGCCCGATCCAGCGAGGACTCCAGGCCATGCGCCGATTCGTGCTCGATACCAGCGTCTTCACCAACCCGGACGTCTACCTGCGCTTCGACGACGATCCGATGCGGGCCATCTCGGTCTTCCTCGGCCTGGCGCGGAAGGCTGACGCCGAGTTCTTCATGCCCGGGCCGGTCTATCAAGAACTCTGCAACCTGCGCTCCATGGACCTCATCGGCGCAGAGTTCGAGACCGAGGTCCATATCCGTTCGCCCCGGCGATTCGCCATGACCATCCCCAGTGAAGTCCTCTACGAATTCATTGAGGAGGTGCGTACCCGAATTCAGCGCGGCCTGCGCATCGCCGAGGAACACGCCCGCCAGGCCGGGCAGGCCGACTCGCTCCAGCCGGAGCTGATCACCCAGCTGCGCGAGCGTTACCGAGAGGCCATGCGGCGAGGGATTCTGGATTCCCGCGAGGATATCGACGTGGTGCTGCTCGCCTACGAACTCGACGCCACGCTGGTCTCGGCAGACGAAGGGATGCGCAAGTTTGCCGAGCGCATCGGTATCAAGCTGGCCAATCCACTCTACCTGCGGCGGATCCTCGAGAACCTGGCCGGTGCGGAGCCGTACGAGCGCTTTCGCAGCGACGGTCATGACCCCGCCTCCGAGGCCGGAGACGCCCCCCCGACGTAGCGCAGGCGCCGAGAGAACCCCCGGCAGGAGCTGTAGCGCCACGCCTCCGGCGCCCCTACGAGACCGCGGCGGACCGGCTCCCAGTGGATAGCAGCGATGGCCTCCTCCCAGGCCTCCGGCCCGATCACCCACCACTGCGTTCCCCGCGCCCAGAGCCGGCCGTCCGGCAGCCCGGGCCAATGACGGAGGTGACGTGTGCAGTGCGCCTTGACCGCCTGCCAGCGGGGGCGCGGGTCCGGGTCGTCCGGCGGCAGTTTCCAGAGCCCGTGCACCGCATCCGGGAGCACCACCGCCGCCCCCCAAACCCAGGGACGCTGCCGGGCAACGCGGCGAAACGCCGTGCGCAGGCGCTGCACCGCCTCGGGCCGGGCCAGCCAGGGATGGCCGTCATGAGTGCGGATCGTGAATCGTATCCGACGCCAATCGGGGCCGTCTCGATCCATAAGCGTTCCTCCCTGAACGCAGGAGCCGACCGGCCGCCAGGCCGGTCAACGGACATGCTCCCGCATCCTGCCAGCGGCCCGGGCACTGTCAATCGGCATCCGCCGCCGGCATCCCGCCGCGCACCGCCCTGGACTCCCTCTGCAGCAACATGACGCGCCCACTGATGGCGCAACTACCGGTACCCCCCGTATCATGTCGCGCGAATCAAGAACCGAGGTCCCGCGCAACATGGCCACCGAGTCGATCCCGCAACGCATCGCCGAGGCGCTCGGCGTACGTACGCCGCAGGTGGAGGCTGCCGTCGAGCTGCTCGATACCGGCGCCACCGTCCCCTTCATTGCCCGCTACCGCAAGGAGGTCACCGGCGGCCTCGACGACAGCCAGCTGCGCTCGCTCGAGGAACGGCTGACCTACCTGCGGGAGCTCGACGAGCGCAAGG
>PUNM01000076.1 GCA_003552625.1 Ectothiorhodospiraceae bacterium | reverse complement strand
GGCCGCGATCATCGATGGCGCCTTCCTGCCCCTTCTGGCGATCACCATCGCGGCACCGATCGTTCAGACCCGAAGCTGGCGAAACCTCTTTGCACCGGCTCTGGTGCTCCTCTGGGCGGGCGTGCACATGGCCTACCACGCCTTCCTGCTCACGGATCAAGCGGGGCTCGCCCTGGCAGCGGCGGGCAGCGGAGCGTGGCTCCTCGGGACGCTCCTGGTCATCGTAACGGGGCGGATCGTGCCATTTTTCACAGCGCTTAAGCTGGGTAAAACGCTCACCCCCCGGCCTCGCCTGGGGCGCGGGATCGCGCTTCTGGCGTGGCTGCCGCCACTGCTGTTGGCCTTCGCACCCGCCTGGGCCAATGCGGTGTTGCTTCTTGCCCTTGCTGCCGCGCTCCTGCTCCGGCAGAGCGAATGGGCACCGCTTCGCGCCGCCGGAGAACCCATGCTCGCGGTCCTCCACGCTGGCCACCTGCTGCTCGCCCTCGCCTATCTGGCCGCGGGGCTGGCGCAGGCCGGCCTGGCTCTGCCCGCCACATTTGACCTGCACCTGCTGACCACCGGTGCACTCGGTTTGCTCGGAATCGGTATGATGGCCCGGGTGACGCTCGGCCACACGGGCAGGCCCATCGAATCGGACAATGCGGTTCTGATCGCCTTCTTGCTCGTTGGGATCGGGGCAGCCGCTCGGCTAGCTTCCCTTTTCTGGCCCGACCCCCTCCTGATCGGGGGTGCCGCCTGGCTGTGGGGCGCCGGCTTCGCTGTCTTCCTGCTGCGCTTCGCCGTACCCCTGGTTACGCCGCGTCCCGATGCCGGGTAAGCGCCAACGCGGAGAGGGCCCCAAGGACCGTAAAACCGACAAAGCTGGCAACCGGCAGCGGGATCCCGAATAGTGAAGCGACGTTAGCGCAATCCGTATTGCCGGTAACGAGTTCGATCAGGAACGCATGCCAGGGGAGCATCTGCAGCATGACTTCCGGACTCATCCCACAATCGACAACCTCCGGGTTAGCCATGACGTACAAATGGCGACCCGCGGCGGCCAGTCCGCCTGCAGTAACAAGCGCCAACGCCCCACCCAGAAGGCCACGCCCCACTCGCCCCCGCGGCCAGGCCAGCGTGCCGACGAGTGCCACACCCATCAGCAGAGCCAGGATGCCACGCTGGGTCCAGCACAATGAGCACGGCTGCAACCCCCCGAGATGCTCCGCTGCGCCCACCACGAGACCGGCGCCCGCGGCGAGCGCGGCCACCACCCCGAGCAGCTGCCGACCACCAGGGGCCGCGAAGCGGCCGCTCACATGTCCTTCTGTCACCCCTATCTCCCGACCAGGTAAGCCCCAAGTGTTACTCGTATGCTAACACCTGACTGGTTAATCACACCGAGCACCGGAGCGGGAGCCTGCAGCCGAATGCCCTAGTGACGTTGCAAGAGCCGCTCCAGCTCCGCAAAGGACTGGGCCGGCCCCTCCGGCGAGATCTCCACCCCGAGATGACGGCCGATTTGGGTCGCCGAGAAGATCCCGCGGATGTGGTCGCAGGTGTACTCATCGCAATCGACCACCAGCAGGTGTTGCCGAGCCGCCTTGCGCAGCGTCTCCACGATATCGCCAACCCGGGCCTGATCGACCTGATCCATGGTCAGAACATCCACCTCCTCAAGGGGTGTCATCACCTGCCGGACGGCCACTCCGTCCCGGGAGAGCCCCTCCTGGCGGGCAACTTTTACCGGTGCCTCGCCAACCAGATCCCGGGCCGTTACCACCCCGTGCACCCCGCAACGATCGTCGACGACCAGCAGAAGCCGCACCTTGGCATGGATCATCTTCTGGAGGGCCTCATCGACAAGGGTCTCCCGCGGCGCAGTCACCGCCGGTACCCGGCGCAGGTCAGTCATTACATGGGAGGCTGCGTCCTCGAGCCCAACCCGTGCGATCTCTGCGTCCGGGGTCTGGTGGATGAGCGCACCACGGCTCAGGGGACGGGTGGTGAGAGCTGCAAAAGTATCACTCATGGCTCCTCCTGCATCGACACGAGTAAGCGGCACGTGAGCCACCGGTCGTTGTTACAGTGTAGATGCCCATTCGCCACTCCAGTGTGCTCGACGTTGAAAACGCGGAGAACACCCTCTCTTTGACCGCTATCGCAATCCTCGTCAAAACCCCCGGGCGCTCGCCGGTTAAGACCCGGCTCGCCGCAGGCGTCGGGAAGCGCGCGGCAACTCTGCTCTACCGGCGTGCTGCAGCGGCGGTGGCCGAGTCCGCCGAGGCAGCGGGAATCGGACCGGTATATTGGGCCGTGGCCGAAAAGGCAGCGCTCCACGACCCTGTCTGGAGTGGATTGGACCGCCTTGAGCAGGGCAGCGGTGGTTTGGGTGCCCGGATGGCGCACGTCCATGCGACCCTGGTCGCTCGCCACGGGAAGGGTCTACTGCTCGGCGCGGACACTCCCCAGATTCGACCGGAGGATCTTCAGCAAGCGCACCGTGAGCTGACAGGAGGCGGCCCGCGCATCGTTCTGGGCCCGGCACGTGATGGCGGTTTCTGGCTCTTCGGCGCCAACCGCCCCATCCCGACCGAGCGCTGGTCGCGTACCCCCTACAGCAGCACCAAGACCCGCAGCCGGCTGAAAGCGGCACTCGCGGATCTCGGCGGCTGGCACGAACTCGACTGGCTGACGGATCTGGACCGGTCGGAGGATTTGCGCCAGGTCTATCAGGAACAGGCATACCGCTGTCCTGAGACCCCGGCTCAACGGCGGCTTGTGCGCACGCTCGAGTTGATTATCCACCGCATGGAGCCAAGTTGAGCGCGCTCGAGCCGTTCCCCGATCTGGCCGTGATCATCCCGGTAGCCCCCGGGGACATCCCCCATCCGCAACTGCTTGCAGCCCTGCAGCCTGAGCGCAGGAGTCTGGAGGCCGTCCTCTCTCTGGCCGCACCCGCCCCGTACTCACCTCCCGTCGGATTCCGTACGCTGGTCGGCCAATCCGGCCGGGGGAAACAGCTGAATGCGGGCATCGGCGCCACCCAGGCCGAGTGGCTGTGGCTCCTCCACGCGGACACCATTGTGGGGCCGGAGGCGCTCCATCACGCCGAGCAATTCATCCGGCATCCGCCACCGCGAGGCGATGCCATGCGGATCGGCTATGGTTGGCTCCGTTTCCGCCGGGACGGACCGCCAGCCACCCGCCTGAACGCCCTCGGAGCCAATCTCCGCTCCCGCCTGCTCGCTCTGCCTTATGGCGATCAGGGGTTATTGATCCACCGGTCCCTACTCACCAGCCTCGGTGGTTTCCGCGAAGACCTCTCCCGAGGGGAGGACCTCGACTTCATCGTGCGCGCCCGGCGCTGCGGTGCGTCCCCTCAAGCGGCCGGGTACACCGTGTGGACCAGCGCCCGCCGCTACGCGCAGGCCGGCTGGCTGGCCACGACCTGGGATCACTACCGCACGGCGGTGCGGCTGGTCCGCGGCGCATACCGCTCGCCCCGGAAGCGGCCGCCGTAACCGATCATCCGCTGCAGCTCGCCCCCCCGAGCACGCAAAACTGCGCACAGTGCGGGTGGTTCAATGAGACTCTCCGGAAACTGCTGACCAAGGTGCGGCCAAGCTCCATCTCGGGTTGGTACGGCAGCAGCGTGCAAGGAACCACGACGGGCTCCGCATCCCCCTTGCGCTTGATCACCATCCGGGAGGTCGCGCACATCATCTCAGACGGCTGCCGACCCAGCTTGGACCAGCATGACTCGGAGATCTCCGGCACGTCCCGCTGGGGATCCATCTCCGGAAAAAGAACGAGCCGCGACGGGTCGTGTGCATCGAGCGGGATCCCTTGCGCCGCGAAGAGGGCCTGGAAACCGGCGCGCGTTTCCGTCTCCGAGGCACCGAACGCCCTGCGCCCCGCCACCGCCACCTCAAACCCACACCCGGTGAGCCAGGCAAGCCCTTGCAACATCGGCTTCCAACTGCGCGGCCCGCGCTCGGCCTCGTGCACTTCGGGCAAGAAGTGGTCGGCGGAAACCCGCAGACTCAGCGATTCGCCGTAGCGCTCAAGCAAGTCCAACAGGCCGGGCCGGCACTTCATCATCGGCCGCATGGCATTGGTCAGAACGAAAGCCCGAAAGCCGCGCCGCAGGACCTCTTCGAGGATTGCAACCATCTGCGGGTTCATAAAAGGCTCGCCACCGGTGAAGGCGATGGTCGCGGTGCCGAGGCGCTCGCGCTCGATCTCGTCGAGGTAGGTGGCGACCTCGGCGACGGTGATGTAGGCCAGGCGATCATTGCGCGGCGACGACTCGATATAGCAGTTACGACAAGCGAGATTGCAAAGCGTCCCCGTGCAGAACCACAAGGTCTCAAGGCGAATCCAGTCGACATGGGCTCGGGGCTGTCCGTCGGCTGTGCGCTCCGGATCACGAAACTTGGCCGAGCAACCGGCCGAGGAGACCAGGGCGTCGAATACAGCGGGGGAATCCTGACTCGTAGGATCCAGCACGGACATGATCGGTCCTTCCGGTTATTGGTTGAAGGGGCCGACCGTTTGGCCACCCTCTGGGAAAGCTAGACCGCACGTCCTGCTTCAACAACCCAGTGCTGTAATGGGGGACGACTTGGCGCTGGGACCATAAGCGCCTAGGATTTGGGCCCCAGCCGACGGAGCGCGCCGTTGACCACAGTCACCACCCCAAGCCACCGGGGCTGCCCCGATACCCAGGCCAAGCGTCGAGTCACTCTTATTGGCGCTCTGGTAAACCTGCTACTGGGGATCGGCAAGATCGCCATGGGGATGATCGGGCAGTCCCAAGCCCTGATCGCCGACGGCGTTCATTCGCTCAGCGACCTCTTCTCCGATGGGGTCGTTCTGCTCGCGGCCACCTATGGCGGCAAGGGAGCTGACCGCGACCATCCGTATGGCCACGGCCGAATCGAGACGGTTGCCACCGCTTTCATCGGCGCTGTCCTTGTCGTCGTCGCCGCGGGCTTCATCTACGACGTCGTCGTGCGGCTCTTCTTCGCTCCGGAAGCCCTCCTCGTACCGGGATGGATCGCGCTGATCGTCGCGCTGATCTCCATTGCTGCCAAGGAGGGTCTCTACCAGTACACGCGGCTGGTAGCACGCCGCGTACGGTCCAACATGATCGAGGCAAACGCCTGGCACCACCGCTCCGACGCCCTCTCCTCCGTGGTGGTGGTCGTCGGCATTGTCGGTGTTCTGCTCGGCTTCCCGTGGCTCGACGCCGTAGGCGCGATCATCGTCGCCCTGATGCTCGGCTACATGGGCGGGCAGTTCATGTGGAAAGCCCTGCGGGAACTCGTCGATACGGCGCTGACCCCGGATGAAATCGCCGAGATCGAGCGGCTGATCAACCGGATCGACGGGGTTCGCAGTGTCCACGGCCTGCGCAGCCGCCGGATGGCCGAAGACGCCCTGGTCGACGTCCATATCGTGGTCGATCCGCGTCTGAGTGTCTCGGAGGGTCATCGCATCGCCGAGGCCGTGCGCGATTACCTGACCCGCGAGATCGATGACGTTGCCGAAGTCATGGTCCACGTCGAGCACGAGGACCCGTACTGGCACGACGAAACCCGGCGCCTGCCGCTGCGCCGGCGCGTGGAGCACGACCTCCGCCAAAAGTGGTCACCACTGGTCGCCGGCGCCCGGGTCGAGCGCGTGGATCTCCACTACATGGAGGGCACCCTCGAGGTCGAGGTACACTTACCCTGGAACGCGGCAGACGAGACCGGAACCCGCCCCGAGGAAGTGCAAGCACTTGTAGCCGCCGCGGAGTCCATCGACTACATCAGCACCTGCCGGGTGCACTTCATCGGACACTGACGGCGCCCCCTGAGCCTGCCCGCTCGGTATAGCCAGCTCACCCCGGCAACAACCGCGCCTCCTCCAGAGCCGCGTACACCTGATCCAGGGCCTCCGGGTTGCCCAGGGCACCGCGATTCTCCTCATGGGCTTCCCCGCGCAGCATCCGGGTTACTGCCAGTTCCACCTTCTTCCCGCTCCGGGAGTACGGGATATCCGGCACTGTGATCACGTGCTTAGGCACGTGCCGCGGACTGGCTCCTTCCCGGATCTTGCGGCGCAGCTCATTCTGCAGGTCCCGATCCACGGTGACACCATCCGCCGGCACGACGAGCAGAACCACCTCGACATCCCCGGTTACCGGCCGCCCCACCACCAGAGAGTCGGCGATGGTCGGCAAGGTTTCGACCTGTCGATAAATCTCCGCCGTTCCGATGCGCACACCCCCGGGATTGAGCACGGTATCCGAGCGTCCGTAGATCACGGCACCACCACGCTCGGTGAAACCGATGAAGTCGCCGTGCGCCCATACACCCGGGAAGGTATCGAAATAGGCGCTTCGGTAACGGCTTCCGTCCGGGTCGTTCCAGAACCCGATCGGCATCGACGGCACCGCTTGACGGCAGACCAGTTCTCCCCGTTCCCCCGGCGGCATGGGTTCACCGGCGTTATCGAAAGCGACGACGTCCTTGCCCAGCATCGGCGCCTGAATCTCGCCGCGGTGGACCGGCAGGATCGGGTTGCTGCCGAGAAAGCAGCCGCAGATATCGGTACCCCCGGCAATGGAACCGAGCAAGACCTCGCGCGAGACCTTGCTGTAGAACCAGTCGTAGTCCTCCGGCAGCAACGGCGACCCCGTCGAGAGAACCATCCGCAGATCCTGCAGGTTCTGCTGCCCACCGGGGGCCAGCCGAACACGCCGGCATGCGGCCAGGAATCGAGCGCTGGTGCCGAAATGCGTAAGCCGCTCTTGCTCCGCCAAACGCCAGAGCATGCCGAAGTCCGGGGAACCCGGTGACCCGTCGTAAAGCACGAGCGTCGCACCACCGAGAAGTGCCGAGACCTGCCAGTTCCACATCATCCAGCCACAGGTGGTGAAGTAATGGAACCGATCCCCCGGCCGAACGTCGGCGTGGAGCAACAATTCGCTGGCGTGGTTGAGCAGGATCCCGGCGGCGCCGTGGACGATGCACTTTGGTTTTCCCGTAGTACCGGAGGAGTAGAGGATGTAGACCGGATGGTCGGGCGGCATCGGCGCAAACGTCGGCTGCGCACCATCGTGCTCGGCCAGGGCCTGCTCCCAGGCCACGAAACGCTCCCCCGGAGGCAGCGGTGCATCCTCCAGGTGCGGGATCACCGCCACGCTCTGCACACTCGGCAACCGCTCGGCCAAGTCCGCGACGACCGCAGCGCGCTCGAAGCGTTTCCCCCCGTAGCCGTAACCGTTGACGGCCACGAGCACACGCGGCTCGATCTGCCCGAAGCGGTCCTCGGTGGCCTGGACCCCGAAATCCGGCGAAGCCGAGCTCCAGACTGCACCGAGGCTGGCAGTCGCCAGCATCGCCACCACTGCCTCCGGACCATTGCAAACGAAACCGGCCACCCGATCACCGGGGCCGACCCCTTGCTCACGCAGCCACGCCTCGAACGCTCCTACCTGCCGGTAGAGCTCGGCATAACTCAGGCGCTGGACCGACCTTTGCTCCGCATAGGCAACCAGGGCCTCGCCCGTATGCTGCCCACGATCGGCGGCACGCAGTAGGTTCTCCGCAAAGTTGAGCTGCGCTCCCGGAAGCCAGCGGACCCCCGGCATCTCCGTACCATCGCGGATGGCTGTCCACGGTTGGCGTACCTGTAGCTGAGCGAACCGGGCCACCGCCTCCCAGAACGCATCCACGTCGCGGACAGACCAGTCGTAGAGACTGCCCCAGTCCCGGAAGACGCCGTAGTCGTTCTCTTCCAGCCACGCCATGAACTGCGCGAGGTTGCTCTCGCGCAGTTCCCGCTCCCCGGGGTGCCAGAGGGGGGTCTCGGTCATGTTTGAACTCCCACGGTTCCGTTCTCGTCGCGCTCTACGGCAGGAAAGTCAGCCCGAGACCGATTACGATCCCGCTGACCAGGAGGACGACCAGGCAGTAGCCCATGATGTCCTTGGCACGCAGCCCTGCAATGGCCAGGGCCGGCAGTGCCCAGAAGGGCTGAATCATGTTGGTCCAGGCATCCCCCCAGGCCACGGCCATCGCCGTGCGCGCGATGTCGGCATCCAGGGTCTTGGCCGCCTGGATCATGATATCCGCCTGCACAGCCCACTGCCCGCCTCCGGAAGGAACAAAGATGTTGACAAACCCGGCGGCCAGGAAAGCGAAGAGCGGGAAGGTCAGCTCGTTGGAGATCGCCACGAACCCCTGCGAGAGCGTCGCCGCCAGGCCGGAGTCGATCATCATACCCATAATGCCGGCGTAGAACGGGAACTGGATGATGATCCCGCCCGCCCCTTTCACGGCTTCGTAGAGGCTGTTGAGGAACTGGCTCGGCCGGCCGTGGAGCATGATCCCGAGCATCAGGAAGATGAAGTTGACGATGTTCAGGTCGAGCCCGCCCGACTCCGCCAGGAAGTAGTAGCCAAGAAAGACCAGGCCCATGATGCCGATGGCCTGGGAAAGGAGCACACTGTTCTCAAGCCGGTCGGCCGGGGTCTCCCAGCTCAGCTCCGGCTTCTGCTCCTCCTCGCGCAGCTTTTGCGGATCCACGGTGACGGCATTCTCGGGCCGGCCGAGCATCAGGCGGTTGACGATCGGCACGATGATTAGAAGTGCCAGCACAATCAAAAGGTTGAATGCCGCAAAAATGGTCTCGCTGGTGCTGATGATGCCGATCTGATCCTGCGCGAAGTGTCCCTCCGTCGCGATCAACAGGCCAATCGAACTCGCCAGCCCCCCGTGCCAGACGATGAAGCCGCTGTAGGCGCTGGCAATAAGCAACCGGTAGTCGACCCGCGGCACCACCTGGGCCAGCTGCCGCGCGAACAGCGCACCGATGACCAGGCCAAACCCCCAGTTGATCCAGGCGGCGATGATCGAGATCACCGTCACGAGCACAATGGCCTGACCCGGCGTCTTGGCCAATTGCGCCAGCGCCTGCAGGATGCGCTTAAAAAATGGTGTGCTGGCCAGGACGAAGCCGGTAACCAGCACCAGCACCATCTGCATCCCGAACTCAAGCAGGTCCCAGAAGCCATTGCCCCAGTGCTGGACCATCGCCGCTGGCGTCTGCTGCTCGACGCCGATCCCGGCAGCAAAAACCACCAAGGTCAGAAGCAGCACGAGGACGAAGGGATCGGGCAAATACCGCTCAACAAGGCGCACCGAGGCGCGGGTCAGGCTCAGAACCATGACAGGGTCTCCTCCTCGACGTTTTTATCGTTTTAAGATTGCCGCCCGGGCCACAATACTGCGGTTACCACCAGGAAACCCCAGCAGTTAAGCCGATTCCGTAACGACCATACAACCCCCGGGGGCAACCGGCCTGCTGGAGTGCTCCCGTTGCCGGCCGTTCCCGGGTCAACTCGGCGGGAAAACAAACCGGTCACGCATCCAAGTCCCGGGCCCACCCCATGGTCCGGCGAACCGCCTCCTGCCACCCGCGGTAGCGGCGATCCCGCTCAGTCGCCTCCATGCGCGGCTCGAAGACTCGCTCCAGCGCGGCACGCTCAGCCAGTTCCGCCGGCGTCCACTGCCCAACCGCGACCCCAGCCAGGCAGGCAGCCCCCCGCGCCGTGGTCTCCGTCACCTGCGGACGCTCAACCGGAACTCCGAGGATGTCTGCCTGGAACTGCATCAGGACATTGTTGGCCACGGCACCGCCATCCACCCGCAGCGCGGGGAGCCGCAGCCCGGAATCGGCGCCCATGGCATCGATCACATCCCGGGTCTGGTAAGCCAGCGCATCGAGCGTCGCCCGCGTAATGTGCCCCTTGCCGCTGCCCCGGGTCAGCCCCAGGATGGCTCCGCGCGCGTACATATCCCAGTACGGCGCCCCAAGGCCGGCAAAAGCCGGTACCACGTAGACACCCTCGGCATCGGGTACTTTGCTGGCGAAGTACTCGGAGTCCTCCGCAGCATCGATCAGGTGCAGCTCGTCCCGCAGCCACTGGATCGCGGCACCCGCGATGAAGATCGACCCCTCCAGCGCGTACTCCACCCGGTCTTCGATCCCCCAGGCAACAGTAGTCAACAGCCCCGACCGCGAAGGCGTCGGTGCAGTGCCGGTATTCATCAGCAGAAAACAGCCGGTGCCGTAGGTGTTCTTGGCCTGGCCGGGCTCGAAACACGCCTGACCGAAAAGAGCCGCTTGCTGATCCCCGGCAACCCCGGTGATCGGGATCTGCGCGCCGCCAAGCATATCGGCGTGGGTGCTCGCAAGGGCACCGCTGGATGGGACGGGCTCCGGCAGAATCGCCCCCGGAACGCCGAGCACCTCCAGCAGCTCCTCGTCCCAGCGGCAGCGGTGGATATCGAAAAGCAGCGTTCGCGAAGCGTTGCTGTAGTCGGTGATGTGGCGCTGGCCTCGGGTCAGATTCCAGATCAACCAGCTGTCCATGGTGCCGAAGAGTACCTCGCCGCGCTCGGCCCGTTCACGGAGTCCGTCCACATGATCGAGCAGCCAGCGGATTTTCGTGCCTGCAAAGTAGGCGTCAGCAACCAGCCCTGTACGCTCGCGCAGCAGCGGCTCATGCCCCTGCGCCTTGAGCTGCTCGCAGAGATCGGCCGTGCGCCGGTCCTGCCAGACAATCGCGTTATGCACCGGGCGCCCGGTCTCCCGGTCCCAGATCACTGTGGTCTCCCGCTGATTGGTAATGCCCAGCGCGGCCACTTCGCTCGGACGCACACCGTAGACCTCCAGCACCTCGCGCAGGACCCCCATCTGCGCCCCCCAGATCTCCATCGGGTCGTGCTCAACCCAACCCGGACGCGGGTAGTACTGGGTAATCTCCTTTTGCGCGATACCGACGATCGCCGCCTCGCCATCAAAGAGAATGGCACGGCAACTGGTGGTCCCCTGGTCCAGAGCGAGGATGTACGTTCTGCTCATGATCCCTCCGCTGCGCCTGCCTGGCGTGCTCGTTTCCGCCCCGATCATCACCCTCGACAGCCCGCTTGCCAACCCGGTGGCTCGGCACTGCCCGGGATTCTCGCGTTGGCGGGGGTGAACGCAGCGCGCTAGGCTGCACGCTGGCTCTGGTCACTGCCGCAAGTTACACCCGCTCTGTGTACGGAAACCGGGAGCCCAATCATGGCCCAGCATCGCCTCGCCCGCACTCTTCAGGACCACACCTTCGATCTGATCGTCGTCGGCGCCGGTCTCAACGGCGCCGGAATCGCGCGGGATGCAGCCCTGCGGGGCCTTCAGGTGCTCGTCGTTGAGCAGGAGGATATCGGCGCCGCGACGTCAGCCTGGAACAGCCGCCTGATCCACGGCGGCCTCCGTTACCTTGAGCACGGGGAGATCGGGCTCGTCCGCGAATCACTGCGTGAGCGGGAGATCCTTTTGCGCACAGCCCCCCACCGTGTTGCTCCCCTCGCCCTGATGGTACCGGTTTACCGCCACAGCCGCCGGGGCCTCGGGCTCATCCGCATGGGGATGGCGGCTTACGATCTGCTCTCCTACGATAAGAGCCTGCCCAACCACCGGATCTACAATCTCTCGCAGACGCGGGCAGCGGAGCCCGGACTCGCCGGGGAAGGGCTGCGCGGGGCCGCCCTCTACTACGATGCCCAGGTGGCTTACCCGGAGCGTCTCGTCCTTGACAATCTGCTGGAGGCTCAGGAACACGGCGCCTGTGTCCTGACCCACACCCGGGCCGACCGCATCCTGCGCGACACGGACACCGGTTCCGCCTGCGGCGTCGCTCTGAGTGATCGCCTCGGCGGCGCCCGGAGCAACGCCTACGCGCCAGCGGTCATCAATGTCACCGGACCCTGGGTGGATCGCCTTCTTGGGCGTTCCCTCAGCCAACCCAAACGCCGCATCGGCGGTACGAAGGGGGTCCACGTCTTCGTCCGCCCCTTCCCCGGCGCCCCTCGTCGCGGCGTCTACGCGGAGGCCCCCCAGGATGGTCGGCCCTATTTCACCCTGCCCTGGAACGGCGGCTACCTGATCGGCACGACCGACACCCGGTTTGCCGGCAACCCGGCCGAGGCCCGAGCCGAACCGGAGGACATCGACTACCTGCTTGCGGCAACCAACCGCCTGATCCCGGCAGCAAACCTTCGCCCCAGCGATGTCTGCTTCAGCTACGCTGGCGTGCGCCCGTTGCCGCATACCGCGGCGGACGCACCCGGGGCCATTACGCGGCGCCACCTGATCGTCTCCCACGCCCCGGAGGCAACCGGGCTTTGGTCAGTAATCGGCGGCAAGTTAACCACTTATCGCCACCTGGCTGAGCAGGCTATCGATCGGATGGCCCAGGAGCAGGGATGGAAACTCCCGGCATGCAGCACGCACCGGCGGCCGCTGCCCGGAGCCTGGGGTGACGACGGGGGCCGGGAGCAGGCATCTCTCCGGGAGGCCGGCGCCAGCGCGGGCCTCCCCGCTGCCACGGTGGAACGGCTCCTGCAGGTTTACGGCAGCCGAGCGGCAGCGCTGATCGAGCGCGCCCAGAACGACCGCACCCTCGCTGCCCCAATCAGCCCGGCGACGGGGGCCATAGCCGCCGAGATCCTCCACGCCTTCGAAGCCGAGGGCGCGCAAACCCTTGCCGATGCACTCTTACGACGCACCCTCATTGCACTCGGTCCGGAAGCAGGATTGGACGCACTGCACGCGGCGGCCGCTGTGGGCCGAAGTCACTTGGGCTGGGACGAGCAACGCGTGCAGGAGGAGACCACGACGTGCGAACGCCTATTGAAAGACATCCTGCAGCCCGCTGGGGGTGCTTAACACCCTGCCGAGGCGTTAACGCCCGACCCCTGAGGACTGCGAGACGTGCTGCCGGCTCTGCCGGCGCCGGGCCCGAATCCGGGCGATGGTCCAGAGCAGGGAGACAGCGGCCACCGGCCAAGCGGTGTAACGAAGGACCTCATGGAGCAACCACCCGCCGATGGCCACCTCCGGCGCCAACAGCCGCATCGCCAACCCGGCACTCAGCAGGGTGAAGAGACCCGTAACCAGCGCGTAGTACCACTCCCGCCGGCGCAGCCCCACAACGGCGAAAGCCCCCAGGTGCGCCAGAAAAATCACCAGCAGGACGGTGAGCACCGTGTCGCTCATCCCGGACCCGTCACTCCTGCGGCTGGAAGTCGAGATCCGCCAGTTCGCCGAGGACCGCACTGGCGATGTTGGTCAAATGTGCAGCGACCCGCTTGTAGTGGCGGGCAAGCAGCGAGTACGCCACGGCCTCATGGAACTCGATCTCTTGCTCGTCCTGGAACAGCTCCTCGATCAGCCGGTCGCAACGGCGTTGGATCTCCCGCGTGCGTGTGTGGCAGGCACGGGCATCCTCCTGACGCTCCGGGTCTCGGCAGGCTGCCGCCAGCTCCGCAAAAATCTCGGTCAATTCGGCGTAAATCCCCTCAAGAGGATCGTGATAGCGGGCCACATGGAAGCCCCGCGTGTAAAAGCGGCCGATCTCGAAGACATTCTTGCAATAGTCGCCGATCCGCTCGGCATCCCGGGCCACACTCATCAGCGCCAGGCTCACCGGAACGTCGTAACCCGGGTTGACGGTCAGGTGACGCAGTACCTTGCGGCGAATGGAACGCTCCAGCTCATTGATCCGCCGGTCGCGCTCGTAGATCGCCGTCTCGGCGTCCTCTGCCGCGACACGGGCATGGAGGACCTCGTTGGCACGCTCGAACATCCACGCCCCCTCGCGCAGCATTTCATCGAGCTCCCCGAAGGCCCGATCGATGGCGGTTTCACGTGCGAAGGCGCTGAAGATCTCGCGCAGCATGCTTGACTCCCGGGTCCGGCGCTCAGCCGTGGATGATGAACAACTCCGTGACAATCAAGCCAGTCACGGGCAGTACCAAGAATATCAGCAAGAGGAAGCCGAAGGCGTAGAGCAGGCTTCGACCAGCCAGTCGCCCGTACCAGCTCGCCAGGCGAACAGGAATCACGCGCAGCGGGTACCAGATCGCCGTACCGATCAGGTTGAAGAGCACGTGAACAAAGGCGACTGTCAGCGCTGCAGAGACCGGATTGGCGGTGGCGGCCAGGACGCTGGTCGCCGTCGTCCCCAGATTGGAGCCCATCATGAACGGCATGACCCGACGCATGGGCACCACCCCGGCGCCAGCGAGCGGCACCATCAGGCTGGTAGTAATGGTACTGGACTGGACCATCAGCGTGGAGATGGCCCCAATGCCGTAGGCGCGCGGATCCGTGCGGAAGAAGTAGCTGCGAAAGAGGCTGTCCATGTGCCGGAGCAGCGCCCCACGCAGATTGCGCACCATGAGCACGAGCGCGACCAGCATGAGCACGAGCCCGCCCGCGGCAACGATCAATCCCTGGGCGGTGGCCGTCGGCGCGACCAAGGCGCCACCTCCCTCGAAGAGCGAGACCACCGGCGAGGTCAGCACCTGGACCGGACTATCCGGGCGGGCCACCTCGGGCAAACCGAGCAGGTTCGCCAGCCAGGCGGCAGCCTGCGTAATCACCCCGCGACCACTTTCGGCCACTGCCGCGGTCAGCCACTCCAGCGGGAAGAGCACCAAGACGGTGAGAATATTGAAGAAGTCGTGGAGCAGCGCGGCGGTGAAAGAGCGGCGGAACGTACGCCGGATGCGCAGGTTCGCCAGGGCGACGATCAGGGCTGTCACCGACGTCCCGATGTTCGCGCCCATAATGGCGAAAACGGCTGTACCCAGGGTCATCTCCCCGGTCGCCACCAGGGTGACGATCAACGCCGAGGTAAAGGATGAGCTCTGGACGATGGCGGTAACTAAGACCGCCCCGAGCAGGGCGATGAACGGGTTCTCGCCGTAGGCGAACGCCCGGATCAGAAAGTCGCTCTCCTCCCCGAACGTGCCGAGACCCGCGCCCATGATGTTCAGGGCCGCGAGGAAAAGGTAGAGGCAGAGCCCGGCGTAGACACCACGAAGCCAGGCGGGCACCTCGGCCGGAGCCGCCCGCCGCCAGCGCGAAACGGACGCGGCAGGCCGGGCAGCGGAGGACGAATGTGTCTCGGTCATAGAGGGTCGTCCCGTATGTCCCGAATCTTCCGCCGCAACCGTGCGCCGGCGGAACCGCGCGTAAACTGCCGCCCCCCTTCGTGACAGTCAAGTTACAGTTTGATGACTGCAAAGGGGCGGTCAGTCCCGGTCCGCCTCCAGGGGGACACTGCGCTCGTCCCGCCGGCGTATGCGGGCGGTGATCCCCTCCACCCGCTCAATGGTAACCACTTCTCCCGGGCTTGGCGGTTCCCCCTCCGTGCGCAGCGGCAGGACTTCCCCGTCGATCCGCACGCCGAGCCCCGCGCCGCGGCGGACCACGACGGCTTCTCGCCCCCGGTATTCACTTGCCGGGGCCACGCCGGGGTCACGCCGGTGTCGGGTCAGCCGGAACACCAGGCCATAGATCGTCGGCAGGAACGCGAGCGTCGCTGCCATAAAAAGAAGCCACTGGTGCAGCAGCGCCAAATCCGGCTGGATCGAGGTTACGAAGGCCACAATAAAGGCCGCCACAGCCAGATCGACCAGAAACAGCTGGCCGCCCACGAAGGGGGCCAGGGCCAGAAAAGCGAGCCCGAGCAGTAGCCAAGCCAGATGCACCTCGATCATCGATTCACTCTCTGTCAACCTGACTGTGGAACCGAAGTCCCGTGCATCGCAGCGCCCCAAGACCCATGCCCCTGAGCCCGCTACCCGAGATCGTACTGGAGTGCCCCTACTGCGGAGAATCGTTCGCCTCGCGGATCGACACTGATGGGCAGGATAGCGCCTATGTGGAGGACTGCCCGGTGTGCTGCGCCCCCATCGAGATCCGCGTCGCCTGGAATGGCGCCGAAGAACCGACTGTCACAGCCCATCGCGACGATGACTGACTGCGTACCTCGAACCATCTCGGGTAGACTGCGGCTACCCGTGGCGGGCGAACGCAGCACCGCCCCCATTACAGCAACCTTTGCTCGAGACTCATGCGACGAATCCGGCTCACCCCGCTGTCGACCATCGGCCTTCTGCTCGGCACCCTCTTCTTCGCTTTCTCGCTCTCGCCGAGCCTGGTCCCGCGTCCATTCGCTTTTCAGGGGACGGTAGCCGGTCTCTCGTTCGCCGCGGGCTATGCCATCGGCACGGGGCTGGCATGGCTCTGGCACTACCTCGAGCTACCCGAACTCCGCCGCCGTCCGGCCCAGATCCTGCGCGGTATCGCGGGCGCCCTCTGCGCCGTGGTGGCAATTGGCTTCATGTGGCGAGCCGCCGAATGGCAGAACCGGGTCCGCGAGCTGATGGAGCTCGAGGCAGAGCTCGCCACCCAGCCACTTACCGTCGCCGGTATCGCCGCAGTAGCGGCCGCTGTCTTCCTCGCTGCGCTGGCCATCGTGCGCTTGTTCCGGGCCACTTTCCGCTTCCTCTCCGAGCGAATGCAGCGCTATATTCCGCGTCGTGTGTCTCACTTGGTCGGGATCACGCTGGCTATCGCGCTTTTCTGGACGCTCATCGACGGTGTCATCTTCACCTTTGCCCTGCACGCGGCAGATCGTTCCTACCAGCAGGTGGATGCGCTGATCGAGGACGACCACGACCAGCCACAGGCTACCGAGCGCACCGGCAGCCCCGGGTCGTCGGTGGAGTGGCGCGATCTCGGGCGGCAGGGCCGTAACTTCATCTCCTCCGGGCCCACCGCCGACGACCTTGAGGATTTCTTCGGCGAGCCGGTACCGACACCGATCCGGATTTACATCGGACTCAATGCAGCCGACGATCCCGAAGACCGGGCCCGGCTGGCCCTGGAAGAACTCCACCGCACCGAAGCCTTCGATCGCTCGGTGCTTGTCCTGGCAACGCCCACCGGCACGGGCTGGATCGATCCAGCCGCTGCCGATCCCATCGAGTACCTCTACGGCGGCGATACGGCCATCGTCACCGCACAGTACTCCTATCTACCCAGCCCGCTGGCATTGATGGTCGAGGGGCATTACGGGACTGAGACGGCGCGCGCGCTGTTCGAGAAAGTTTACGGCTACTGGAGTCGTCTGCCCGAGGCGGAACGCCCCGAACTCTACCTGCACGGCCTGAGCCTCGGCGCTCTCAACTCGGATCGCTCCTTCGATGTCTACGACATCATCCAGGATCCGTTCGACGGAGCTCTCTGGAGCGGTCCGCCCTTTCGCAGTGAAACGTGGCAGACGGTGACCGCCCGCCGCGACGCGAGAAGCCCGGCTTGGCTCCCCGTCTTCCGGGACGGCGAGGTCGTGCGCTTTGCGAACCAGCACACAGGATTCGACGATCTGGACACTGAGTGGGGGCCGTTTCGCATCGGTTTCCTGCAGTACGCCAGCGATCCCATCACCTTTTTCGAGCCGGAGTCCGCCTTCCGGGAACCGGCCTGGATGCAGACGCCCCGCGGACCGGATGTCGCCGATGAACTGCGCTGGTACCCGGTTGTCACCATGCTCCAGCTCGCTGCGGACATGGCTGCTGGCGGTGCACCGCCGGGCTACGGCCACACCTATGCCGTGGAGGACTACCTCGACGCCTGGGTGGCACTAGCTGAACCTCGTGGCTGGGAAGAGGCCGAAATTGAGCGACTGCGCAACCATTTGGCGCGCTAACCGGAACCGCAGCGCGAACTGTGCGGTCCATTGCCGGTAAGCCGACACCCTGCATAGGCGTGGCTCGCATACAGAACCCCAATGATGATCCCGGACGTTAGACCTTAAACCTCAGGTGTTTTCTTATGTGGAAGCGAATCCTGATCCCGCTCGCCATCGCGGTCCCCGTGCTCGGGCTGCTCTATGTCGGACTCTGGATGGATACCGACGAGCTGCCCTCGCCCTTGGTCGGTGAACAGGCGCCGGCATTCGAACTGCAAGACCTCGAAAACCCTGGGCAGACGATCACGGAAGAGGACTTCACCGGCGATGTTGCCGTGGTCCACGTTTGGGGCTCGACGTGCCCGGTCTGTCACGAGGACTTCCCCCACCTGCGCACCCTAGCCGAGGAGGGGGTCAAGGTCTTCTCCTTCAATTACCGTGATGAGCGCCCCCAGGCGCTGCAGTGGCTCGAGATGCGCGGCAACCCCTACGACCGGATCGCCCACGACCCGGAAGGCGAGGCCGGCATGGAGTGGGGAGTCTACGCCACCCCGGAGACCTACGTCCTGGATGAGGACGGCACTATCGCCTACAAACAGATCGGCCCGCTAGAGACAGAGGTTGTGGAGGAGGAGATCCTCGCTCTGCTGGATTGACCGTGCAGGCTGCCCCGTCCTGCCAGACGCGGCCCCTGGCAGGACCGTCCACTCCCGGGGGCAACGCCAGCGGGCGCGGCTGCGCTACGAATCGCCCTCTTCGCCGCGCTCCAGTTGACGAACCCGCTGGAAGAGGCTGTCGAGCTGACCCATGCGGGCCGCATTCCGGCGCCACTGACGTAGGGGCTGCAAAGGCGGTGCGGCACCATACGTCCCGGCTTCACGTATGGGACCCATCACACCGCTCATTCCCAAGACAACCACGCCATCGGCAAGCTCCGTGTGGTCGGCGATCGCACACTGGCCACCGATCATGCACCCACGGCCAAGCGTCACACTGCCGGCCAGTGCGGTGCCGCCGGCAATCACCGTCGCCTCCCCCACGCGGCAGTTGTGCGCGACATGAACCTGATCGTCGAGCTTGACACCGTCTTCGACCACCGTGTCGATGAGTGCACCGCGGTCAAGCGTGGCGTTCGCGCCGATCTCCACATCATTGCCAATCCGAACCGCGCCGATCTGCGGCACCTTCTGCCAACCCCCGCCCGGAGCCGGAGCGAAGCCAAAGCCGTCGGCCCCGATCACCACACCTGCATGAATCAGGCAACGAGCACCCACCTGGCAGTGATCCCCGATCACTACCCGCGGTGCCACCCGCGTCCGTTCTCCGAGAACCGCACCCCGGCCAATGACGCTGCCAGCCTCCACGACAACCCCGTCCCCCAGACGGGCGCCGGAGCGGATGACCACATGAGGCTCGATGGCGACGCCGTCCCCTAGCTGCGCATCAGCAGCGACGACCGCACTGGGCGCAATCCCGGGCTCCGGCGCGGCAGGCGGATGGAGGAGGCTCGCCAAGACGGCAAAGGCGTAGTAAGGATTGTCCACAACAAGGGCTGTGGTCGGACAGGCCTCCGCATTCTCGGCAGCCAGAACGACCGCACCCGCCTGCGTTTGCCGAAGATCGCGCAGATAGCGTTCACTGTTGCAGAAGGCCAAACGGTCCGGCCCGGCACCTGCCAGCGTCCCGGCGCCCCGGAGCACCTGCTCCGTGGACCCGCGAATCTCGGCGCCTACATGTTCGGCAAGCTCGGCGGCGGTCAACTCCACCATGGCATCTCCCGATAGCGATCGCTCGGTTGGTCGGTGCTCAGCTTCGGCTGGCAAGGGAGACGCACTCAGCGAGCGCGGTCCCTTCCCGCCGTGGCCAGCGTACCAAAGCCACGCGCAGGGCGCGCTGGCAAGCGCGCCGATGCGCGCCACGGGCCGCTTGTATTACGATTCCGCCTATGACGGTGGACGCCTACGCCCGCAGTGCCCTTGCCCACGGACACTTCCGTGAAGCCATCCGCTATTACCGGCAGCTCGCCGCCAGTGAGCCCGAGGCGATCTGGCAGCCCGGTCTGGCCGAGGCCTACCGTGGGCGCGCTCTGGAATTAACGGCCAAGGGCATGCTCCGAGAGGCCGCAGCGATCTGGGAGAACCGGCGCCTCGCGCACCCCGGGGCGCCCGGGGATCTCGAAGAGATCCGGCTGGCACTTGCTCTCAATCAAGCGCAAGCCGCCATCACCGCCTACGCGACTCTAGCGGAGGACGCGGAACGAGCCGAAGCTGCATACCTGCTCGCCCCCCGCTGCCTCATCGACGCTGAACTGCTGGAACAGCTCGATACCGATGACCCCTTGCGAGAGGACGCACACACCGCCCTGGAGGCCTTAGAAGCGTACTGCGCCGGAGCGGATGGAGACGCCGAAACCCAGCTGCGAAGCATTCCATACCGTTCGCCCTTCCGCGACTGGGCGACAATCCTCAGGGCCCTGCTCAACCACCCGAGTGACCCACAGGCAAGCCGCGCCCTCATCGACCGGGTCCCGCCGGAAAGTCCTTTTCAGCCCATCGCCACAGCCACGGCGCTGGCGCTGGAACCGGAGCCGGTATTCATTGAAGCGCTGGTCGACGCCGACCCGCTCACCCGGCGCTTCGCCACCACGCTCCGCGGGTGGCCGCCGGAGCGAATAGCGCTGTGGGAAGACCTCTACGCCGATGGCACCAGCCCTTCCATTCATCAGCTGCTCGCTGTCATCCACGCGTATCGAACCAGCCTGGGCACGCAGTGGGTCCGACACCAGGCATTGCGGCTGATTTTCGCGCAACTCCCGGCGGAGACTGACACTCGCCTGCACTCGGTCCTGGGGCCCGTGGAGGAGGCCCTGCTCGGAGCGTGGAAAACGGAGTGGCAACAACCCGATGACCCTTCCGCCATCCTCGAGGGGTGGCATCGGGTCATCCGCGCACTCAGTGGTGAGGCAAAGCCGAAACCCGAGAGCGAAACAGCCTTGCGGATCGCTGCCATACAACGCTACCTGGCCACCGAGCTGCGGCTACTGGAGACCGAGTGGGCGGAGGAAGTGCTCAACGGGCTGGCAGAAAGTCTCAGGTTGGACCCAGACTACCGGCCCGGACACCTAGCGCTGGCCCAAGCCTACCGCCAGGCGGGGCAGACGGCGGCTGCCATGGATGTCCTGGATCACGCGCTCAACCGCTGGCCGGAGGCGGCCGACCTGCTCCACGAGGCACTCACCACGGCGCAGGATGCCGCCGCTTACGAGCGCGCCGCGCAGCTGGCCGCGGCGATCCTGGAGCAGGACCCACTCAACCGCCGAGCACAGACTGCCCGCTTCGATGCCTTGCTGGCCCACGCTCGCCGCTGCCTTACGCACGGCGATTCGACATCGGCGGAAGCCGCCCTGATTCGCGCACGGGAGTCCGCTCAAAGCACAGCACAGAGCGAACGGATCGACCGGCTGGAGGCTCTCCTCCGATACCGGCAGCAGGGGCGCCGCGGTCAGCGGGCACTCCGGGCCTACGCTGCACCTCGTGCTACCCCATCGGCCGCTCTTGCCTTAGCCATGGAGGCGTGCCAGCTCGATCTCGACCCCAGCGATCTGCTCAGGGCCGCCCGTTTGCACGGCAGTGGCCGTTGGAGCGCGGAAGAGCTGGAGACTTTCTGTACGGAACTGGAGAGCCTAACGCCCGGCGAGCGGGATGTGACTGCCCTGCTGGCCCCATTCGAACGCACTCTCCGGCGCACGTTCCGTCAAGGCGACCTGCCACGGAGCGCCTACGTCCGCTGCTGCGAGGCCCTGCGAGCCCTCGGCCACGCACCGCTTCGGGAGGCCTGCGCCGAGGCGGCACTCCGTCACCGACTCGAGGATCCGTATTTTACCTTTCAGCAGCTGGAGGCACGGCTGCAGTCCTCTACGCGGCCGGTTACCGGGCGTGAACGTGACCGCCTTCGACGAGCCATCAGAAAGGCGCGGGACGAGGGTGACCCGCGCACCATCCACCGCCTGGAAGCGCTCCACCGGCGCGTGAACCGGTCGGACTAGGCAGGCGGGAAGGCATCAGGTGTCCACGAAGACGCCGACTGCGGGTCCGGCTGGCACGTCCCCCTGAGGCCAATGGTCCCGTTGCAGCCTTTCAGAACGGATGGGCCCTTGACCCGCAGCTTGGCAATCGATAAGACCGTGACCCCATGACAGGCTATGGTCCCGAAATGCGTGACCCTTATCTGATCCTTGGCGTCGACCGGGACGCCGGGGACGAGACCGTCCATGCTCGCTACCTGGAGGCGATCAAGGCGTGCCCGCCGGAACGCGACCCGGCCGGCTTCGAGGCCCTGCGTCAGGCTTACGAGACCATTCGCGAACGGCGCCGTCGCATCGCTCACGACCTCTTCGACGCAACCCCGCCACGCCCACGGGACGTGCTAGAGCAGGGCGCGCCTTCCGGTTCGCCGCGACGTCCCGACACAGCCCTTTTCCGGGCGCTTCTGCGGGGTGAGGAGTAGGATGGACGCCGAGCAGCGCGAGGCCCTGGTCGCCGAGTTCCGGGCCTACCTTGAGCGTGCGGCCACACACCCTCCGGGTTCCGAGCCCCCGGCGGAAGCGCCGGATCTGTTCACCCTGCTCAGCGAGCTGAGCGCGCTCAAGAGCGACGTCCGCCATGAAAGGCGGCAGTTCCGCGAGGTCCTTGAGCAGCTTCAGGGCAACCAGGAGCAGCTGCGCCGACACAACGAGCGCCTGGAAACGGATCTAGCGCGCGAGCGGGAGCGTAGCGCAGTCCCGAGCCACGGCCTGCTCTGCGAACTCCTCGACCTGCGCGATCGGCTCGAGGCTGGCTACCGCCAGGCGGTCGCCTTCCAGCCGGGGCTGGTTGCCCGGCTGGGTGGGGCCAAGCGGGCGATCCGCCGCCTGGCCCAGGGCATGGAGATCAACCTCCGCCACCTGGACGAGATCCTCACCCGCAATGGTGTGGAGGCGATCACGAGTCAGGCGCAGCCATTCGATCCGCAGCGCATGCACGCGGTGGACACCACCTTCGAGCCGGCGCAGCCCGATGGCGTCGTTACCCAGGAGATCCGCCGCGGCTTCCTGTGTAATGGCCGCCTACTGCGTACCGCCGAGGTCATCGTCAACAAGAGGGACGGCAGATCGTGAACGACACCATCATCGGCATCGACCTGGGCACCACCAACTCCGAGGTCGCCGTGGTCCACCAGGGCCGCGTCGAAATGATCGAGATCGATGGCGACCTTCTCCTTCCGTCGGTGGTCGGTCTCGGCGAAGACGATGCTCTGCTCGTCGGCCACGCCGCCCGCAATCAGCACGCCCTCCACCCGGAGCGCACCGTGCGTTCGATTAAACGGCGGATGGGCGAGGATGTCCGTATTCCGTTGGGCAATCGGTCCTACACTCCGCAGGAACTCTCCGCCGTTATCCTGACGCGGCTCAAGCAGGCCGCTGAAGATCACCTGGGTGAGCCCGTCCGGCGCGCAGTCATCACCGTTCCGGCCTATTTCTCCGATGCCCAGCGCCAAGCGACCCGTGATGCCGGCACCCTGGCAGGACTGGAAGTCGCCCGCATCATCAACGAGCCGACAGCGGCTGCCCTTGCCTACGAGAGCGACCCCGGGCAGCGGCAGCACATCCTGGTCTATGACCTTGGCGGGGGAACATTCGACGTCTCCATCGTCCGCATGGAACAGGAAGTCGTCGAAGTCCTGGCGAGCCATGGCAACAACCATCTTGGCGGCGACGATTTCGACGCGTTGATCCTCGATCACCTGCGCGCCCATATCCGCGACCAACACGACATCGACCCGGTCGATGATCCCCGCGCCATGGCGCGGCTCCGTCGCGCCGCGGAAGC
Organism: Ectothiorhodospiraceae bacterium; assembly: GCA_003552625.1. Classification (GTDB taxonomy): domain Bacteria; phylum Pseudomonadota; class Gammaproteobacteria; order Nitrococcales; family Halorhodospiraceae; genus Halorhodospira. Next base: position 678 of record PUNM01000076.1, on the reverse strand, counting down.
GGCAAAAATCGACCTTTCCCACGCGCCTTTCGCGCGAATCGAGGAGGCCTACCTACTCGAGGGCCGGGAAGGCCCCATTAACCTCGACCTGGAGCTCACGCGCGCCGACTACGAGTCGATGATTGAGCCGTTCATCGAAGAGACACTCGAAGCCGTGCGCATCGCCCTCGAGGGCGCCGAACTTCAGGTCGCGGACCTGGACGAGATTGTCCTGGTCGGCGGCACCACGCGCACACCGCGCATTCAGGCACAACTCGAGGCAATGCTCGGTCTGCAGCCGCGCAGCGAGCTGGATCCGGACCTCTGCGTCGCTATGGGCGCCGCCATCCAGGGCGGGGTGATCAACGGCGAGCGAATCGCCGGGATGCTCGTCGACGTCACCCCTTACACCTTCGGAACCAGCGCCATCGCAGAGCTCGACGGCGAGCGCTACCCCTACTGCTTCATCCCGATTATCCGCAAGAACACCCCCATCCCGGTAACCCGCAGCGAGGCCTTCTTCACCTCCTACGACGGCCAGGAGGCGATCGACGTCCGCGTCTATCAGGGCGAGGATCCCGATGCGCTGAACAACACCCTCATCGGGTCGTTCCGGATCGAAGGGCTGAGCGACGTGCCGGCTGGGAACGTCATCATTACGACGTTCTCGCTGGATGTGAACGGTATCCTCCACGTTTC
>PUNM01000059.1 GCA_003552625.1 Ectothiorhodospiraceae bacterium | reverse complement strand
TCCTTGGCCTGGGCGCGCAGCCACCCACCCTTGATCCAGGGGCGCTTCGGGGTCGCCTCGAAATGGACCTCGGTGCCCAAAGTCAGTTCGGCCAGGTCAATCTCCTTTTCCGCATAGCCCCGGAAAAGGTTGGCCCCGTGAACGAGCATCGCGTACTGCGAGTTCGAGAACCGCTCCATGTTCTGCCCGAACACGTTGATGATCTCGTTGTGGCCCCCGCCTGCGAAGTCACCAGGGCGGAACTTGGCGCTGTCGCCTTCCGCGTCGTAGAAAACCGGATCCTCGGCCATTACATAACCTCATCAAACTCAAGCTGTGTGCTGTCGAACCCGTACACCGCCCGCTCAATCGGACTGAGCTGGCGCTGACGCGCAACGAAAGTCGTGCGCAGCCACTGCCCGGGCTCATCCGGGTACGGGTGAACCAGAACCGCGTCGGTAATGTCGGCCTGCCGCTGCAGCTCGTACACCCGACTCATCGCCTCTTCGTGTTCAATGTCGTCCAACTGCGCCGTCAGACGCCGGGGCTTGGGCAGCCGGTCGAACGATTTGGCCCCGCCCCGGGCCTGCACCACCTTGGACCGGCTCTCGAACCCGTGGCTCGAACCCCACGACATATTGGTGAGCAACTGCCACGACTCGGCCAGGCTGATATAGCTCACGTCCAGGAATCCGTCTTCGTTCGCCGGGTCGTTGAACTGGATCTCAACGGACATGGACATCCGAATGTCGTCGGTGTCGTACGGGCGGGTGAACTTGAACCCGGCAATCTCGTCGGTCGTGTAGCTGCGCGTCCAAAACCGCTGGTCCTGCCAGTTCAGGTCGCCCTGGCGGTACACCTCGGGATACACCTTCAGCCAACCAGTGTCGTCGAACGCCTCCCCATAGTAATCCCTGCGCGTCAGGCGGAACTCCGCGGTGATCGAGCAATTCGGCAACACGATCCCGATAAGTTGGATCGGCCTCTCCCGGGGCAGCGTCGCCCGCACCGTGCAGGACTCCACGCTCAGGTCCGTCGAACGCGCCACCCGGGCCTGCTCAATCACCCCCACGTTGGTTATCGGGTACTCCTCGCGCCACGAACCCCCACTCCACTCGACCTCCTGGGTGAAGTCCCGGAAGCCGATCTTCATGTTCGGGTTCTGTACCATGCTCACCCCCAAAGTCCGTACTCGATCCGGCTCTCCACCGGATCCAGATCAATCCACCGCACTCGGAACGGGCGGCCCTCGTCCATTCCGTACCGCGGCAACTGGATCGTCACCGAGTCCGCCAACTCGATCTTATTCACCAGCTCCGGGGTCAGCCACGTACTGACTACGGCCCGGAGCGCACGCCGCTTCTCCCTCTCCAGGATCCGCTCCGCAACCTCCTTCGCGGAGTCTCGCGTGGCCCAGGCCGACTCGACCTCCATCTCCTTCGCGTTCTTGTGCTGGTCCTTCACCGAGACGTCCTTCTCCCGGTGCTCGCGCCACTCCTTCGTGAGGAAGTCCAGGCGCGACTCCACGTCCTCGACCCCGTACTCCTCCATGATCCCCCTATCCAAGTGGCTCTGCACCGTGTAGTTACGCCCGAACATCAGCGCCACCGAGTACACCGGCAGATCGTCTTCCTGGGTGTCCTCGGACTCGAACTCCTCAATGTCGTAGTCCCCGTCCCGAACCGGCTGTCGGATCGGATCCGCCTGCAGGAACCGCGGCCCTCCGGACACGGGCACCTCCCACCTGCCGAAGCGCAGCTTACCGAACCGGTCGAACCCGAACCACAGACTGGCCCCCTGACAGACCCGTTCCATCGAGCGGTACAGCTCCCGCTCCGAGTCCTCGTGAACGCCAACCGCCCCCTCGAACTCCTCGTTCAGGGCGTCCACGTCCTCCTGATGAATATCGTCTTCTTCCAGGGCGCGGAGGGCCAACCTCTTCAACACGGAACCGATCCGGTTGTCCTCGTCGGTCACCACGTTCGCGGTAACGGCGCTGGCCGGCTCCTCCGCTAACCGGACATACCCGCCGGACCCATCCTTGCGCGGCAGGCACCGGTAATAAATACCCTCGGGCGCTTGGCTGTCATCCAGCAGGTCCGACTCGTCGCTGTAATCGCTGTCCCGGTACAGGCCCACGCCCCCGATGAAAACGTCTGCAACGTCTGCATCCGTCCCTGCGCTGAACTGGTAGATATGCTTCGAGTTGTTCACGAGGGACAGCTCGATGTTGTACACCTCGCCTTCGGGCTTGGGCACCGGGCGGCCCTGGGTGTGGTCCGTCCCGCCTAGATCACCCTCACCATCGTAGGAGTCTTCGCTGTAAGGCTTCTCCAGCTCCGCCAGGCGGTCTTGGATCGGCACGGTGATCGACTCCAGGCTGAACGACGCGGGGCCCATCGTCGCCGTGAACAGGTGGTGCCGGTCTTCATACGGCGTGTCGATGCCATCCAGCAGATACCCGCGGATCGAACGGCCATCCATGCCGTACTCAACCAGCTTGTCGAACCGGCCATCCGCATTGATGAGCACCAGGTCATCGAACTCAGTACCCACCGCCCTACGCCGGGACTCAGCCCCGCGGATCTCCCGCCGGATGCCCACCGTCTCTTTGATCGCCTCCGGGTAGTACCCCGGCGCAGACGGGTGGTTGTAACCCTGGGTCGCTACCCGCCAGGTTTCGACCTCCCCGTCCTCGTTGGCTGCCTCGAACTCGACCAGCAGAACCGCCATCCCAACCTCTCTGTGTCCGGTGAACCCTACCGCCGCTTACGCTTCCGGTCCTTACGGATCTCGTCCCGGACCTCGCAGAAGCCCCGGGAATCCTCTTCGCCCTTGGCGATCATGCCGCGGAGCATCTTCTCCAGGCGGACGTTCTGGGCCTTCAGGTTCTCGTTGTTCTCCTTCAGGTAGGCCACCATCTCGCTCTCCCGGTCGTTGTCCGGGGTGCGGGGTCCAACGTCCACCTCTGCATTCAGGTCGTTCACCGCCTCGTGTGGGAACAGGGACGTCGGGCCCCCCTCCTCGCCATGGGGACGGAGCATCTGGGCCGTCTCATCGGCCGTGTGGACCCAGGAGCCACCCGGTAGATCGACCATCTCGGGGCCGCGCTCGCCGACAATCACGCTGCCGCCCGGGGTGCGACCACCCTTGGCAAACCAAGCACCAGCGGAACCAGCAGCGTCGTCGATGCCGTCCCAGACATCCTCGAACGCCTCTTCAAGGTGGTCGTACAGTTCCCCGAACGTGTCCCCGACCTCGGAGAACCCATTGTTGGCAAACTGTGCAACCGCGCTCACTTCCCCGGACATGTCGCGGAAGCCGTCCCGGACCTCCCAACCCATGTCCTGCATCGACCGATTCATTTCCCCGAACTGGCGGCTGTGCTCCGACACCGCGAGACTCAGACCTTCCATGGCGTCTACCCGGCCTCCGGATGCAAACATTTGCACGCCATCCTTGCGCTGCATCTGGGCCGTCTCTTCGGCGGTATGTACCCAGGAGCCCTTCGGGAGGCTGACCAGCTCCGGCCCGCGCTCACCGACCATGACGGTGTTGCCCGGGGTACGGCCACCAGTGGCGAACCAGTCCCTGACGCTATCCCAGCCACTCGACAGGTTGCTCGACAAACGATCCCAACCACTGCTTGGGCGGAAGTTCCAGTCCCCGGAACTGAACTTCTCGTCGAGGTAGCCACCGATGCCGCCCCCGATGATACCGCCGATCGGGCCGAACATGGCCGTACCCGCCAAACCACCAACCGCGCCGCCGTACCCAGAAGCCTCGTCCCCGGAGGTCGCTTCACCGGCTGCGTAACCGCCGCCGACGCCCATAGCCCAATTTCCGGCGCTCGACCAGAAGCCGCCCCCGGACTCACCACCGAACATGCCGCCTCCGCCCAGGGCACCGGAGCCGCCCATCATGTCGGACATGCCGCCACCGCCGCCTCCAGTGGTCAGGGCCGCTGCCGCTTGCTTCAGGGCCGTGGCCGCGCTTCCCAACATGCCGATGACGGTCTCGCCTGTGGCGGCGATGGCGTCCCAGGCGCTGCCCGCGATGCCCTCGATGGCACCCCAGGTTCTGCCGGCCATGCTGCGGGCCGCGTCCCAGCTTGCGACGCCCGCGCTCTGCATAGCGCCCCAGACGCTTGACCCGGCCCCTGCGACCGTGTCCCAGGCACTGCCCGCGTAACCGGCAATCGCGTCCCAGGCGCGCGCCCCGGCGTCACGGATCGACTCCCAGGAATCGGTTGCCGACCCCTGGATGCTGTCCCAGGCATTGCTGGCCATACCCTTGATGGCATCCCAGGCATCGCTGGCCATACCCTTGATGGCATCCCAGGTATCTCCGGCCTTGCCCTTGGTCCAGTCCCAGGCGCCACCGGCTGCGGCCTCCATCGGGTCCGTCAGGGCGTTCGGCGTGAAGTCCCACAGCTTACCGGTGAACCACGACAGGCCCTGGTACGCCATCTTGGCGCCGCTCCAGAGCATCCCCAGCAGGTCCATCAGCGGGCTGACCATGGTCATCATCAGGGCCTCGCCGATCCCCGACATGTCGCTGCCGTCGCCCTCTTGGGCTTCAGGCGTGCCGCCCCCGCCCACAAACAGACTGGAGTTGCCCTGCGCCCCACTGGCCCCGGCGGGGGCACCGGCACTAACGCGGCCTCCGGTGGCGAACCCGCGGATCTCGTTCTCCAGATCCGGGTACTTGGCGAGCAACTGCCGGGACTCTTCGTGGGTCTTCACCCAGGACCCATCGGGGAGGTCCACCAACTCAGGGCCCCGCTCACCGACCAGCGCCATGCCGCCCGGGGTTTTGCCGCCCGTTGCAAACGATTGCATCCCGAGGTAGCCGCCCAACAGGCTGGTGACCATCGGGGCCATCCAGTTGCCCGGGAGGAAGTGTCCGACGCCCGCGCCGAGACCACCACCGATCATGGCCCGCATCTGGCGCTCGTCGATCTCGTCCTCGTCCTCGCTGGCGACCACGGAGGCAAGCAGCGTCCCCAGACCACCACCCAGCATGGTCCCCCACAGGTTCGTGCCGAGCAGGTCCGCGGCCTGGGTCCCCGCGGCCCGGTTCAAGCCCTCGAAGCTATCCCCAATGTTCGACCCCCGGGACGGACCCTGCGTCCGGCCGCCGAACGCGAACGAGTCGATCTCCCCCTTGCGGGCCATCTGGGCGGTTTCCTCGGCAGTGTGGACCCACGCCCCCTTGGGCATCTCCACAATCTCGGGGCCTCGCTCACCGACCAGCGTGGTGCCTTCGACACGACCACCCGTGGCCGCTCCCAGGATTCCCAGGCCCTTCCAGCCGGTGTAGGCGAGACCCGCGCCTGCTGCCATCCCGAACATGTCCAGCCCCATCGCGGACGCCGCCAGGGCACCCAGGGCCGCAACCCAATAGTCCAGATACGGCAGCACGTAATCTTCGATCAGGTTGGCGACACCCTCGATCACCGTACCCAGGACACCGATGGAGCTGGCCACCCACTCCAGGTACGTGATGATGAGCGACGCCACGCCCACGACCCGACTCAGGATCGGATCCAGCTCCGACATGAGCGAGCCCAACTCCTCGAAGATCGGCACCAGGTGCCGTTCCACAATACTCGACAACTGGTCGAACAGCGGGGTCAGCGAGTCCAGAACCGCGTGAAGCCCGGTGGGCTCCGACGAAGCGTCCCCGGGCTGAAGTTCGTCCACGGTCGCCCGCATGACGCTCTTCATGGCATCCGGGCCCTCGTCGATAGCGTCCCGGATACCTTCGTCTCGCAGGGCCTCGCCAATGTCCGCTGTGGACAGGTCTTGCGCCCCCACATCCTCCAGAACCCCGTGCATCCCCTGCACCAGGTCTTCAATGGCGTGGTCCGGCATGTCCCCGTCATACAGCGGGTGACGGAACCCATCCAGGATCTGCCCAAGCTCCGCGTCAATTTCACTCGGGTCGTACCCGCGGTGCCCGATCAGCGGACGGATGGCTTCCGTAATGTCGTCCACGACCCCGGCGATCATCCGGCTCAGGTGGATCACCAGGCGGTCAACCTCGCCGTACAGGCCCTCCATCGCGTTCCGTGCGGGCTCGGCTTCCAGCGCCATCTGGAACATCGCATGGCCCGCGTCCATGACCATCCGGGCGAAGCTCCACACCGCGCTGGCGGCGTCACTCATAATCCGCGTCAGGGCTTGCTGCAGCGACTCCAGGTCCGTTATGGCGTCCCAGAACCCACGCAAGTCATCCATCAGCTCCTCGATGAACAGGCTCCACCGCTCCGTGACGTGGTTCAGAGGGTCTTCGATCCCCATCGAGGCACCGATTCGGCCACTGACCTGCTCCCAGAAACCCAGCTCCTCCTGAATCACGCGGGGATCTACCCCCGTACCAGCAGGCACCGATAGGCCCTGGTCTTCCGGCATGTCCTCGTGGAAGCTGGTCAACTGGCTGGCAAACTTATCAAACGGCTCCCCGTCCACGGTGAAGCCCTTGATCCGCTTCTGGCCTAAAGCGTCCTCGTACTCCGAGATCGTGGACCGGTCAATCGGGGCAAACTGCTTTTGCTCCGGCATGGATTCATCGGGACGGGCGGCCTTCCAAATGGACTTCCATTCCTCCATCTCCTTCTGGTGCCGCTCTTCGCGGGTGGCGTAGTCACCCTCGCCGGGCGCGATGATGTTCAAGAGCCCACC
>PUNM01000031.1 GCA_003552625.1 Ectothiorhodospiraceae bacterium | reverse complement strand
TGGATCTGCGATTATGAGACGGATGCCCGAGAGGCTGTCGAGGAGCAGGAAGAAGAACTAGCGGCGGCCGAACAAGAAGATGAGCGCTTGTGGACAAACGCGCAGGAGGCGGGCACCCAAGAGGCCTACGAAGACTACCTTGCCGGATGCCCGGAGCGGTTGGCCTGCGAGCACGAGGCGGATGCGGAACAGGCACTGGCGCGCTTGCAGGAGCGGGAAGAGGCTCGAGAGGAGGATGAACGTCTATGGTCCGAGGCGCAGGATGAGGAAAGCATCGAGGGCTACGAAGAATACCTAGCAGGCTGTGATGATCGACAGATCTGCCAGTATGAGTCAGATGCCCAGGCGGCTATTGCAGAGGAGGAAGAGGAGCTAGCGGCAGCCGAAGATGAGCGCCTATGGTCCGAGGCCCAAGAAGCGGACAGCATCGAGGCTTATGAGGAGTACCTTGCAGATTGCGAGGACCGGTTGATTTGTGAGCATGAATCAGCGGCGCAGGAAGAACTCGATTCATTTATTGGCCACGGCTATCGTTATCGGGACAACGGTGACGGCACGGTTACCGATAGAGAAACGGGGTTGATGTGGATGCGTTGCTCCTTGGGACAGACATGGCGAGAAGGAACCTGTGAGGAAGATGCAGATCGTTTCGACTGGAATGAGGCCAAGGATCAAGAGGGTCATCGTTTTGCGGGTTACGATGATTGGCGCCTACCTGAGATCGAGGAGTTGAAAGGATTGGTCTACTGTTCCTCGGGTGAGCCTAGCTATAGGGATCTGAGCCATCGCCTTGATGCCGACTGGGAGGACCGAGAGAGGTGTGAGGGTGATTATGATAGCCCGACAATTGACGAAATTGCATTTCCCAATACACCTGCGTCCCTTTTCTGCTCGGCCTCGCCCTATGCCGGGCATTCGGACTACGCGCGGGGTGTCTTCTTCCGCAATGGCCTCGACAGCTGGTACCGCAAGAGCAACAACTTCAGGGTCCGGTTGGTGCGCGGCGGACAGTGATTTTGTTTTTTGATTTAGGTTGAAAAAACTTCCAGAACCACTATTTCTGGGCTATAAGTAGAAGAAATATATTGACGTTTACAGCTAGATGATTCTTCTTAGCCGGCAGCCTATTTGGGGGGACAAAGACTTGCCTACATATATTACAGGCTCCAAAGATCTTATAAGCCGCCCCTTGATACGAAGTGCTGTATGTGGAGTGGCACTATCTTTACTCCTATTGCTAACCGGCTGCGCCTCGCCGGATGCGCATGACGACCCGCGTGCCCTGGATCCGGCCGATCTTCCGCATTGGGTGGGCGATTTTCAACCTCAGGATCACGCGGATGGCGAGCGGGTGGTCTTTGTGGGGGAGGGTCCGGCCCGTGAGCAACGACGGGAGGCGCGCTACGAAGCCATTGAGGATGCGGTTCGCCACGTTGCTGGCTATACCGGTGCCCAACTTCGAGGCGAGGCGATCCAGGCGGATCGGATTCGCGAGGGCGGCGGAGCAGACGAGGGCAGTGAGATTCAGGCGACTTCGAGTTTCGATCAGCAAATCGGCGTGGGCGGGATCCTCGATATCCCGTTGCAGGTCGAGGAGGTGGTCTATGAGCGCGGGCGCGACGGGGCGTATATCGGGCATGTGCGCCTTTCCGCCGATCAGCAGGAGATGGAGGAGTTGCGCGAGCGCCAGCAGGACATCCAGGCCCCGGAGATCAGCCTTGAGGCAGCCCGGGACCGCGCCTTTGACCGGCTCGATGGACAGCGCGCGCAAGAGGTCGATGAAAAGCTTTGGGAGCAAGCGAAGGACGAACATACGGCCGAGGCCTATGCACGTTACCTCGAAGGGTGTCCGACCTGTGAGAAGGAAGAAGAGGCCGAGCAGGCGATCGCCGAGATCAAGGATGCCGAACTCTGGCAGCGCGCCCAAGAGGAAGATGATCGGCATGGCTACGCCGCTTATCTGAGCGAATGCGAGCTTTGCGAGCACGAGGAGCAAGCGCAAGTGCGGTTGGCCGAGATGGAGGAGCAGCGGTTGTGGGACGAGGCGCAGGCCGCGGAGAGCGTATCCGCCTATGAGAAATATCTTGCGCAGTGCACGACGTGTGCGCATGAGCGCGAGGCGCAGCAGGCCATCGCCAAGCTGCGCGCCACGGAGGCGACCGGCCTGCGCCCGCAGGGGGAGGGGACGGTCGTGGATCCAGATACCGGACTCGAGTGGCAGCGCTGCGCGGTGGGTCAGGCGTGGAATCCCCAGGACGAGCGCTGTGAGGGCGAAGCCGAAGAGGTGAGTTTTGAGCGGGCACAGGCTGTTGCTCATAACGCAGCGCGATCGTCGGAAGGGGGCGACTGGCGGGTTCCTGAGGTCGAGGAGTTGCTGAGCATTGTCTACTGCGGCGATACGGCCGCTGCGTCCCCGGAGCAGGACGAACGTTGCAGTGATCTTGCGCCGAATCCGCCTTCACCAACGCTCGATTCGGAGGCCTTTACGGACGCGCCGGACGGGCACTACTGGTCCGGGAGTCGCTATGAGGCCTTTTCCGGCCACGGCTGGCTCGTCAGTTTCGACTCGGGTCGGGCCTTCTGGAGCGATAAGGGGCAGCGCGGCTACGTGCGCCTGGTGCGAGAGGCGCGATAGGGGCCACGCTGGTTGACAGCGTGGCGTAGGGATCGACTGATAAAGGGCATCCGCATGGACCTAAGGGAAAAGGCAGCGCAGTATGGAAGAAGGCTTCGGGGGTGGATCACGGGGGCGCGATCCGGAAACGGTGAGGTGGTCCTGGAAACCGCCAGGGCTCTACACCCGGGTGGGCGTGACGAACAACAGGACCGTGTGGAGGTGTTCGAGTCCTCGGATGGTCAAGGGTGCCTGGTCGTGCTCGCCGATGGCATGGGCGGACACAGGGGTGGGGCGCTCGCCGCGCAGCGGGTGATCGACACCTGTCAGTCGGCATGGACAGACCTCGATGGTGCGCCAGGTGATACGGAGCAGTTCCTCGATGAACTTGTGGACCGGGCGCATTCCGGCGTCAACGAACTGCGTGAACAAGAAGGGGTGGACGCGCGGAGCACGATGGTGGCCGCCGTGGTGCGAGGGATGACGGCCACGTGGGTCCACGCAGGCGATAGCCGCCTTTACCGGATCAAGAACGGCACGATCGTGGAGTATACGCGGGATCACTCGCTGGTGGAGGCGCTCGTGGCGGGCGGGCAGATCAGTGAGCAGGAGGCCAAGGTTCACCCTGACAGGAGCCAGCTGCTGACAAGCATTGGGGGTGAGGATCCGCCCAAGCGGGCGCTATCCGGGGCAGCGCTTGAGCCGGGGGATGGGCTTTTTCTGGGCTCCGATGGGGTCTGGGAGCATTTGGGCGACGATGAAATCGCCGAAGCCCTCGCCGCCGATGACCTCCATGCAGCGATCCAGGACTGCCTGGAGCGGGCTACCCAACGCGGCGGAGAGAAGGCCGACAATGCCTCGATGGCGCTTGTGCGCCGGCTGTCAGCCGGTTAACCCGGTTTCGGTCGGTGGTGCGTGTATGAGCATGGATAGAGAGCGAGGAGCAGACCGATGAGTGACCAGAAGACCCGGGTGATTCAGCGCAACCAAAAAGAGCCATCCAGTGACGAGAAGCCCCCGGCCACGCCGGATCCCACGCAGCGTGTCGACTCGCATGTTGAAGTGCCCCGGGATGAGCCGGCGGAGCCGAAGTCATCCGGTGGCCCGGAGGCGGCTGATGCACGTGCGGCGTCCAGCAGCTCGGATGCCACTCGGGTGTTTGCCCCGAGTAGCCGCTGGCGTAAAGAGCGCGCAGCGCGACAGGAGGCGCAGAGCGCGGCGGCCGAGCCGGGCGCGGCGGTGGAGAACCCGGTGGTTGGCTGGTTGGTCTTGGTCGATGGTCCAGGCAAAGGCCGGGCACTGGAGCTCGGTTACGGGATGAACGATATCGGCCGCGGTGAGGATGCGCGGATTCCCCTGCCGTTCGGCGATGAGGAGATTTCCCGTCATCAGCACGCCATCGTCACCTACGATCCGCGGGGTCGGCTGTTTTACATTCAGCACGGTAACGCACGGAATCTGACTTACCTCAATGGTCAGCCTGTTCTTCAACCCAACCAGCTCCAAGGCGGCGAGCGGATCACCATGGGCGTTACGGAGCTGATGTTTGTCCCATTGTGCGGCCCTGATTTTGACTGGCAGGACGGCGAGGAAGGCACCGAGTGATTCGGGGGTGTCTTTAGGGTTTGCCCGGCCTGCGGGCGTAAAAGGGGAATCGAGTTGAATGAGTACGGATGACTCAAGCCGCGTAGTGATCGGTCGCGGTCAGGGCTGTGACGTTCAGTTTCCCGATCATGCCGATGATGTCAGCCGGGTGCATGCCGAAGCACGCTGGATGGAGCAGACCGGTTGGATCATTGTTCGCGACCTGGGCAGTGTCAATGGCACGGAGCCGGCGCGCGGCGCATCGAAGGGAGCGGACGGATCGGTGCGCCTGGAGCCGGGGCAGTCGGTGATCTGCGGCGAGCAGGAGGTCACCTTCGAGCAGCTGCGCCAGAGCATCGAAGAAAAACGTGCCGCGGAGCAGCGGGCACGAGAAGCCGAGAAAGCCGATCAGCGGCGCCGGCAATGGCGCATTGCGGCGGTGGTCGGCTTCATTGGGGTGGCTTTGGTGGCCGTTGCTGCCGGCGGGTGGTGGTATGACCGGCAGCAATTGCTCGCCGAGCGCGAGGCGCTGGAGAAGGATCTGGCGCGCATCGAGCAGCAGGCGGATGACGCGCAACAGGTGGTAGACCGCATTGACGGGGCCAGAGACGATGCGGATGAACTGCTCGAACAGGAGGCCATCGAGCAGGAGGATTACAAGGAGGAGGAGCGCATCGGACCGTTTCTCGTCAATGCCGAGGGCACGGTGACCGATACGCGCACCGGGCTGATGTGGCGGCGTTGCCCCTTGGGTATGCGCTGGGCAGACGAGGGCTGCGAGGGCATGTTTGACAGCTATGCCTGGTCGCGCGGTGACGGTGAGGATGCCTATACGGTCAATGAAGTCATGCGCCTGATCAACAGCGAGGGGGGCTACGCCGGGTATGACGACTGGCGTACACCGAGCATTGAGGAGATGCTGACGCTCGTTGCCGAGGACCGAGGCCTGCGGCACGAGGAGGCGTTTTTGAAGAGCCCGCCGACCTATTATTGGACCGCTAGTGAATGGGGGCCGGAGGAAACCTATTGGGTGGTCAGCTTTGAGGACGGCCAAGGCTATTGGCACGAACCGGGATGGGAGTTGCCGATTTTGCCGGTGCGTGAGGACGAGCGAGCACGGAGGTAGCGCAGGGTGTCGGAATATCATTCTCAGGCGCTGCCGACAGGCACCCACCTCGGTGAATACCGGATTGAGCGTGTTCTGGGCCACGGCGGTTTTGGGATCACGTATCTTGCGCAGGACGTGAACCTGCAAACGCCGGTGGCGATCAAGGAGTTTCTCCCGGCCGAGACGGCGTACCGTGACAATGACTCCAAGGTACGGGCACTGAGCTCAGGCCATCAGGAGTTTTTTGAGTGGGGCCTGGAGCGGTTCATTGATGAGGCCCGAGTTCTGGCTCGTTTCCGCCATCCGAGCATCATCCAAGTCTATCGGTTTTTACAGGAGAATGAGACTGCTTATCTGGTCACCGAGTACTGCGAGGGCGAGCCTCTGGATCGGCTCCTCGAGCGCGAGGGGAGACTGGATGAAGCGCGAGTCCAGGCGCTGATCAATCCGCTGCTCGATGCATTGGAACAACTCCACGCTCAGGATGTGATCCACCGCGACATCAAGCCAGGGAATATCTATTTGCGCACGGACGGCACGCCGGTTTTGCTGGATTTCGGCTCAGCAAGGCAAGCCTTCGGCGCACGGAGCCGGAGTATGACCTCTGTCGTATCGGCTGGCTATGCGCCGATCGAGCAGTACTCGAGCCGTGGTAAGCAGGGGCCATGGACGGATCTCTATGGATTGGGCGCAACGCTTTATCGATGTGTGACGGGGCAAACGCCGCCGGAGGCGAGCGAGCGTATTGTTGAGGATGAGCTAGTGCCTGCGGTCAATACAGCCGATAATTCTTATCCTCGCTTACTGCTTGAGAGCATTGATGCAGCTCTGGCGGTCAGATCTGAGCAGCGTCTGCAGAGTGTGGGTAAGTTTTCAGAGAAACTAAATGTTAAGCAACCTAAGTCAGCTGCTAAGCCTAGGATATATGCTCAGCCACCACCTGAGTCACCACGCATACCGAACCAAGCACCCTTAATAGGCCATGATGAGCGTTATCATGACTTGGGTGACGGTACTGTGATAGATGAGAATACTGGATTGCAGTGGATGCGTTGTCCTTTGGGTATGAAATGGGGGGTTGATGGCTGTAGTGGGAAGCCAAAAAAATACAAGTGGAAAGATGCTTTAGAGGCGGCAGAAAGGCTTGATCAAGAAGGAGGTTTTGCTGGATATCGGGATTGGCGGGTGCCGAGTATAAATGAGTTGAAGACACTTCTCACTTATGAAGGGCCGCCATATATAAAAGAATCCGTGTTTCCTGAGTCGGACAGGTGGTTCTGGTCGGCCTCGCCCTGTGCCGGAGGTTCGGACCGCGCGTGGTCTGTCTACTTCTACAATGGCAACGACGACTGGAGCCTCAAGGGCTACTACTACAGGGTCCGGTTGGTGCGCGGCGGACAGTGATTGTGTATTTTT
>PUNM01000024.1 GCA_003552625.1 Ectothiorhodospiraceae bacterium | reverse complement strand
CGCGCCGGCGCCGGCCGCCGAATCCGGCCGGCCTGCGCCGGAGGGGCCGCCAGCCGCGCTGCGGTGGCGCGCGGCGTTGGCCCGCGCCCGTTCCGCAGCCGCGCTTCCGGGACCAGCCAGCCCGGCCGGACGGGAGCCGCGAGCATCCCCCTTGGGCAGCGCGTCATCGGCCACGGCGCCCCCAGCCCGGAGCTTGCGCAGACGAGCCAGGGCGGCCTCCCGGGCACGACCCGCCTCGTCGGCGGCCTCACCCCCCGGGTCCGGCTCGTCCGAAGCGTCAGCAGGCGCTGCGGCTAGAGCCGGGTCGATGGGCCCATCCGGCTCCCCGGGCCGGGGGCCGGGGGAAGCAGCATCCAGCGGAGGAACCTCGCCGGCGCGGGGATCCTGGGCCCGGGCTGCGGCCTGAACCGCCCGCTCGTCGTAATCCACCGCCGAGATCACCTCTACCCCGCCGTCCACGTTACGCGAGGAGATCACCACGGCGTCCGGACCGTGCTGCTCCTTGACCTTGCGCAGCGCTTCCCGCGTATTGGCGGCGAAGATTCGTTTGATTCGCATGGCTTACCCCTGCTTGCCTGATTCCTCCTGGCCCTGGCCGACGGTGGCGATGATACGCACCTGCCGATCGTCGGGGACCTCGTTGTAGGAGAGCACGTAGAGCCCCGGTGCCGAGTTGCGCGTCAGCCGGCGCAACCAGTGGCGCAGCGGCGGCGACGTCAGCAACACGGCGGGTTGACCGGCGGACTCTTGACGCTGCACGGCATCGGCGATCGACCGTTGCATACGCTCCGCCAGGCCCGGCTCGAAGCCGCCCCCGCTATCGCCCGCACCCTGAACACTGTTTAGCAAGAGTTGTTCCAACTGTGGCTCCAGGGTAATGACCGGGACCTCGCGCTGCATCCCGACAATGCTCTGAACGATCATGCGGCTGAGTGCTTCACGCACATGCTGGGTAAGCGTCCCCGGGTCCTTGGTCTTCTGCCCGTGCTCGGCGAGGCTTTCGACGATGCTCCGCATGTCGCGAATGGGCACCCCCTCCTCGAGCAGGTTCTGGAGCACCTTTACCACCACCGACAGCGACAGCGTGTTGGGCACCAGTTCCTCGACGAGCTTCGGCTGGCTCTGGCCGAGCATGTCGAGAAGCTTCTGCGCCTCCTCGTGGCCGAAGAGCTGGTGGGCATTGCGCTGCACCTCCTGGGAGAGGTGCGTGGCGATCACGGTACTGGCATCGACCACCGTGTAGCCGAGTGTCTGCGCGTAGTCGTGCTGGGCCGGCTCGATCCAGACGGCATCGAGCCCGAAGGCCGGATCCTTGGTCGGCGTGCCGGGAAGCTCACCATGGACTGTACCCGGATTGATCGCCATCTCCAGGCCCGGCTGCACCTCCCCCTCAGCCACCGGCACCCCGTGGATACTGATCCGGTAAACGTTCGGCCCAAGATCGAGGTTGTCCCGGATGTGCACCGGCTGGACCAGGAAGCCCAGGTCCTGGGAGAGCTTCTTGCGCACCCCCTTGATCCGGGTCAGCAACTGCCCCCCCTGCTTGCGGTCAACCAGCGGGATCAGGCCGTACCCGACCTCGAGCCCCACCGGATCCACAGGCGGCACATCGTCCCAGGTAAGTTCCTTCTTTTCCGGATCCTCCGGCTCCTGCTCCTTCTGCTCGGCCTCGGCCGGCTCCTGGGCAGCCAGCGCGGCCGTCTGCTCCTGCCGGGTTGCATACCAGGCACCGGCGGCGCAGAGCGCGGAGAAGAAGATAAAGGGCAGCGCGGGCATCCCCGGGGCAAGGCCGAGCAGGCCGATGATCACCGCGACCACCCAGAGCACCCGCGGGTTACTGAACAGCTGCTCCATGATGTCGTCGGTCATCCGCCGCGTGTCGGAGCGGCGCGTGACCAGGATCGCCGTGGCGCTGGAGAGGACCAGGGACGGGATCTGCGCCACCAGCCCATCACCGATGGTCAGCAGCGTGTAATTGCGCGCGGCCTCATCGACGGGCATCCCGTGCTGCGTCATGCCGATGATCAGACCGCCAACGATATTGATCAGCAGGATGAGGATGCCGGCGATGGCGTCGCCGCGGACAAACTTGGCGGCACCGTCCATGGAGCCGTAGAAGTCCGCCTCCTGGGAGACCTCCTCGCGTCGCCGGCGCGCCTCCTCCTGACTGACGAGTCCGGCGTTGAGGTCGGCGTCGATGGCCATCTGCTTGCCCGGCAACGCATCCAGGGTAAAGCGCGCGGAGACCTCGGAGATCCGCCCGGCGCCCTTGGTCACCACGACGAAGTTGATGATCACCAGGATGGCGAAGACCACGAAGCCCACAACGTAGTTGGCGCCGACCACGAACTCACCGAACGACTGGATGACATTGCCGGCCGCATCCGTCCCGGTGTGGCCATCGAGCAGGATGACCCGCGTCGAGGCAATGTTCAGCGCCAGGCGCAGCAGCGTGGCGACGAGCAGGATCGTCGGGAAGACCGCGAACTCCAGCGGCCGCATGATGTAGACGGTGACAAGGAGGATCGAAAGCGACAGGACGATGTTGAAGGTGAACAACATGTCCAGCGCCAACGGCGGCAGCGGGATGACCATCATGGTCAGCAGCGCGATGACCAGCAGGGGCGTACCGAGCCCCCGCGAGCCGATGCTGCGGATCTGATCGGCGATCGCCGAATTCATGAACGGTTATCCCCTTCCTGGCCGTCCTGCGGCCGCTCGGCGCCGGCGTCGTAGCCCTCAGGCACGTCCGGGTCCGGCTTCTGCGGTGGCGTCCAGCCGCGTTGCTGCGCGGCCTGGAACTGGTAGACGTAGGCGAGCACCTGAGCGACGGCGTAGTAAAGCGCCGCCGGGATCTCCTGCTCCAGCTCGGCGGAATGATACAAGGCCCGTGCCAACGGCGGCGCCTGGAAGATCAGAATGTCGTTCTCCTCGGCCACCTGCCGGATCCGCGCGGCGAGAAGATCCGTGCCCTTGGCCACCACCTTCGGTGCCCGCATGCGCGACTGATCATATTGCAGCGCTACGGCGTAGTGAGCCGGGTTGGTAATCACCACGTCGGCGTTGGGGACCTCCTCCATCATCCGCCGATTGGCCATTTCACGCTGCTGCTCGCGCTGGCGCTGCTTGACCTCCGGTTTGCCCTCGGTCTGCTTGAACTCCTCCTTCACTTCCTGGCGGGTCATGCGGATCTTCTGCGTGTGGTCCCAGATCTGGTAGGGGATGTCGATAGCCACGACGACCAGCATCGAGAGCGCCAACAGGAAGAAGAAGATGTAGAACAGCCGGATGCCCTCTGCCATGGCAGTCTCCAGCGGTGCCCGGCTCATGGCGTAGAAGCTGTCCCAGAACAGGACGAAAAGGCCCACTGCCGTCCCGCCGATAACCAGGACCTTGCCCAGCGCCTTACCCAGCTCGACCAGCGCCCGGGTTCCGAACATCCGGCCAAACCCCTTGATCGGGCTGAGCTTTTCCGGCTTCGGCGCCATGGGATGGAAGGAGAAACTCCATCCGCCGAGCGCCACCGGCGCCAGTAGCGCCGCCACCAGCATGGTGGCAATAAAGGGGGCTACCGCAAGCAACCCCCGGCCGATAGCCTCATGAAGACGCTGGATGACAATGCCCGGATCGTAAATGTGGCTGCGATCGAGGCTGAAAGACCACTCCAGCAAGCCCGTCAGCTGGTTCCCCATGTAGCCGCCGAGGGCGAGCATCGCCCCGGCCGCCACCAGCAACACCAGCATCGTGGTCAGCTCGCGCGAGCGCGGAACCTGCCCCTTCTTGCGCGAGTCTTCGCGGCGTTTCGGGGTCGGTTCTTCGGTTTTTTCCTGGCCGTCTTCACTCTCCTGGGCCACGGTCTAGCCTCCGAGCATGGGTGTGCCAAGCAGCTCACCAATGGTGTTGTACGCCTCGGCCCAGATCCCTGCCATGCGCGCGGGCAGCGCCGGCAGAACCAGAATCGGCAGAAGAACGCCGCCGACGAGGATGGTCAGCGGCAGCCCCACCGAGAAGACGTTCATCTGCGGCGCAGCGCGGGTCATCACGCCGAGCGAGAGGTTGATCACCAGAAGCACCGTCACCAGCGGCAGGGCGATGAGCACGGCGCCGGCGTACATCTGCGTGCCCCATGCTGCAACGCTCCAGAAGACGTCGCGATCCAGGGCAATCTCCCCGATGGGAACCGTCGTGAAACTGTCGGCGAGCAGTTGGATCAGCATCAGATGCCCCCCGAAGGCGAGAAAGAGCAGCGTCACGATGGTCAGCAGCAACTGCGAGACCACCGGCACTGACATGCCCGTCTGCGGATCCGCCATGGTGGCGAAGCCGAGCCCCATGGCCAGGGCAATGCTCTCTCCGGCAATGACCGCGGTATTGATAGCCAGCGCGAGGATGGTGCCGATGGTCAGGCCGACGAGAATCTCCTGCGCCGCCATCAGCAGGCCTTCGCCGGAGAGCGGGTCCACCGGCGGAACCTCGCCCACGGCAGGCAGCACCGCCACCGTCAACGCCAGACCGATGAAGATGCGGACCTGCAGGGGCAACATCTCGTTGCCGAATACCGGCGCGACGAGCAGTGCGGCACCGATGCGCATGAGCGGGTACATGAACATCCCCACCCACGCCGCGGCTTCGGCGCTGGTCACCTCCATTCAGCGCAGCATCCCCGGTATGCCGCGGATCAGACTCTCCGTAAAGTCGGTAAGCACGCTGGTCATCCACGGCGTCAGCAGGAACAAAACCACCGCCAGACCGGCGAGCTTGGGGACGAACGAGAGCGTCTGCTCGTTGATCTGGGTGGCGGCCTGGAACATGCCCACGATCAAACCGATGATCAGCGCCGCCAGCAGTATCGGGCCAGCCAGGAGGACTGCCACGGTCAGTGCCTGATTTCCCAGCTGAATCGCAAGCTCCGGCGTCATCGTTAACCTCCATTAAAGATCGGCAAGCGGCGACCGCTAATTGGTGTTTGAGCCGCCCTCAACCGGCAGGCATTTGCCGACCTCTCCTGCCCGTTCTTGCCGGCACCGGCAAGATTTTGCCGCCTTCGACTGAACCGCGCCCGCTACATGAAAAAGCTCGATGCCAGGGTGCCCATGATCAGCGACCAACCGTCGACGAGCACGAAGAGCATGATCTTGAACGGCAGCGAGATGATCATCGGCGAGAGCATGAGCATGCCCATGGACATCAGCGTACTGGCCACCACCAAATCGATGACCAGGAACGGCAGATAGAGCACGAACCCGATGATGAAGGCGGTCTTGAGCTCACTGGTCATGAACGCCGGAATCAGCACCGTCATCGGGACGTCGTCCGGCGTCTCGACCTCGCCGTGGTTCGCAATCCCGAGAAAGAGAGCGATGTCGTCCTCGCGGGTCTGCTGAATCATGAACTCGCGCATGGGCTCGCTGGCCTGCTCGAGAGCCTCCTCGGGGCCGAGTTCCTCCGCCAGATACGGCTGCAGCGCGGTCTCGTTGATCTCATCGAAGACCGGCATCATCACGAAGAGCGTGAGGAACAACGCCAGGCCGATAAGCACCTGGTTCGAGGGCGTTGAGGCGGTCCCCAGGGCCTGCCGCAGGATGGCGAGCACGACGATGATCCGGGTGAACGCCGTCATCATGAGAACGATCGCCGGCAGCAGCGTCAGCAGGGTCATGAGGACGAGAACCTGGACGCTGAGGCTCCAGGTCTGTCCGTCCTCGGTCTCCTGAATGGTCAGCGCCTCCAGCCCTTGCTGGCCGAATGCGGCCAGCGGCAGGAAGAGCAGTGCCAGCAGGAGAATCAGGCGACTGAGTGGTTTGAGCATCGACTACTGCTGATCGGATTGCTGCATCATGCGACGCAGCCGCGCCGCGAACGGGCCGCCTTGCACGCCGCCGGCGGCATCGCCGGTGGCGGTCACTGGGGCTTCCAGGACATGCAAGGTCTGTACCCGCCCGGGCGCCACACCGAGCAGCAGCTGGGTTTCACCCACCTGAACGAGAACAATCCGCTCCCGCTGACCGACGGGGAGGGAGGCCAGGACGCGCATCTCGCCGCCGCCCGCGATCCGTCCGCCGCCGAAACGGCGCAACAGCCAGGCCAGGGCGACGATCAGCGCCAGAATCACAAGAAGAGCGACGATGACACGGGCGATGGCCTCGGCCTCGACGCCGGGCACCGTCTCCGCCACAGCCAGGGGCGGCCACGCCACAAGATTGACGCCCAGCACGGCACCGAGACCGCGGAACCGACGGGAAACCGTCGCATCGTTGCACGACCCGACGGCCATCAGCGCAGCTTCTTGACCCGCTCCGCGGGGCTGATGACATCCGTCAAGCGGATGCCGAAGCGCTCGTTGACCACCACCACCTCGCCGTGGGCGATCAGCGTGCCGTTGACCATCACATCGAGCGGCTCGCCGGCCAGCCGATCAAGCTCCACGACCGAACCCTGGTTAAGCTGCAGAAGATGGCGGATGCTGATCTGGGTCCGCCCGATCTCCATGGAGAGGGTGACCGGGATATCGAGGATGACGTCGATATTGCCCTCGTCCTCCTCGCCGCTGGTCTGGGTGTCCGCCGGATCAAACTCATCGAGCTCCACGGAGCGCTGGCGTCCGCCGCTTGCGGAGGCCTTGCCTTTGGCATTCCCGGTTCCTGCAGAACTCTCGCCCTCGCCCCCTTCCTCCATGGCGGCCGCCCACTGTTCGGCCAGGGCCTCATCATCGACGCCGTCATCGCCGGATTCACTCTGACCGGTCTGCTCGGCGAGCGCATCGGCCCAGTCGTCGCCAAGCTCTTCGTCCTTCTCATCACTCATCGGTCACTGACCTCCTGGCTGCTCTGGCGCCACTCGAGATAGTCGTCATCCAGCGCCTGCTCCTGCTGACTTTCACCCGCTTTCTGCTCGGCGGTCATGCGGCTGATCCGCTGCTGGACGGATTCCTCGTCCCGCTCGCGCTCCTCGCGCCGGACCTGCTCGCGCTCCGGCAGAAGGGTTTCGCGCTCCGGCGCCTCGACCCGCTTATCGATACGCAGGGCGGCGTTGCCGTCGCACACACCGTAGGTGCCGTAGAACACGGGGACATCCTCGACCTCCACGACCACCTGCTCGGGCATGTCGATGGGAATCACGTCCCCGGCCTTCAAATGCATGAGGTCCCGCAGGGTGATCTGTGAGCGCGCCAGCGTGCTGTGCATGGTAACCGGGGCAGTCTTCATCTCCTCGCGCAGCGCCCGGGCCCAGCGGTCGTCCACGTCGTTGCGGTCCGACTGGACACCCGCGTCGAGGATCTCGCGAATGGGCTCGACCATGGTGTAGGGAAGCGTGACGTGGATGTCACCGCCGCCACCGT
>PUNM01000064.1 GCA_003552625.1 Ectothiorhodospiraceae bacterium | reverse complement strand
GGCATTGCCGCCGCCGCCGCCGACACCGATGACCTTGATGACCGCATTCTGATTCGCGGTGTCCATCAGCTCAAACATAGCTCCGCCCTCCGAATCCTGGAGTACCCAGTATTATGAATAGCTTACAAATTACCTTTAAACCAGTTTTTCATCCGTTCCCACAACGCATTGAACCCGGCCTCACGCCCGAGCGCCGGCGCCTGGCCGCTGCTGTGGTGGCGCGCGCCGAAGGCGAGAAGACCGACGCCGGTGGAGTACATCGGGTTGCGCACCACATCGGATAGGCCGGTAACGAACTTCGGGACCCCGATGCGCACCGGCAGATGAAAGACCTCCTCGGCCAGATCGGTGACCCCTTCCATCTTCGAGCTGCCCCCGGTGAGCACGATCCCCGCCGGAATCAGGTCTTCGAAACCACTCTTGCGCAGCTCCGACTGAACCAGGGCAAGCAGCTCTTCGTAGCGCGGCTCCACCACCGAGGCCAGGGACTGGCGGGAGAGCCGGCGCGGCGCCCGATCGCCCACCGAGGGCACCTCGATACTCTCCTCCGGGTTCGCCAGCTGCGACAGCGCGCAGGCGTAGCGGACCTTGATGTCCTCGGCGTGGTGCGTCGGCGTGCGCAGGGCCACGGCGATGTCGTTGGTGACCTGGTGGCCAGCGATGGGGATCACCGCCGTATGGCGAATCGAACCGCCGGTGAAGACGGCGATATCCGTGGTGCCGCCGCCGATATCGACCAGGCAGACGCCGAGCTCCTTCTCGTCCTCGCTGAGCACCGCGCTGCTAGCCGCCAGCTGCTGGAGAACGATGTCGTCCACCTCCAGCGAGCAGCGGCGTACGCACTTGGTGATGTTGTCCGCCGCCGACACCGCCCCGGTGACCATGTGCACCCGCGCCTCCAGACGCACGCCGGCCATGCCCAGCGGATCGCGGATGCCCTCCTGGTTGTCGATGACGAACTCCTGCGGGATGACATGGAGGATCTGCTGATCGGCCGGAATCGCCACCGCCTTGGCACCGTCGAGGACCCGCTCCAGATCGGCCTGACGCACCTCCTTGTCGCGGATCGCGACCATGCCGTGGGAGTTCAGGCTGCGGATGTGGCTGCCCGAGATCCCCACGTAGGCGGAGTGGATCTCGCAGCCGGCCATCAGCTCGGCCTCCTCCACAGCCCGCTGGATGGACTGCACCGTGGAGTCGATGTTGACCACCACCCCCTTCTTGAGGCCGTGGGAAGGGTGGCTGCCGACCCCGATCACCTCCAGTTCGCCCTCGTCCTTCACTTCACCGACGATAGCGACCACTTTGGACGTGCCGATGTCCAGTCCCACCAACAGGTTATCTTCGCTTTTTCGCACCATGATCCGCTCCGCGTTCAGTCCGCTTGCTCCGCCTCGCCCCAGGCCACGGCGAAGCCGTTGGGGTAGCGCAGATCGACTCGCTCCATCTCGCCCTCTTCCCGCGCCTCGAGCGCCGGCAGTGCCGCGGCGAACCGCTCGGCACGCTGCTGCGGCTCGTGACGCCCCAGGGCCACTTCGACCCCGCCGGCGAGTTCCGCGCTCCACGCCCCCCGCGTCGACAGGCTCAACGCCGCCAAATTGACGCCTTGTTCGTCAAATAGTTGTTGGATGTTCTTGAACAACCCTACAACCTTCTGCTCGCTCCCTTCCGGCCCGCTCAATCGCGGCAGCCCCTCCGGCAGGGTCGCCGGCGGTGGCTCGAAGCGCGTGCCATCGGCCTCGAGCAACGCTGCCTCGCCCCACCGCGCGAGGGGATCGCGCTCATCGAGCCGCACCTCCAGCGTCCCCGGCCAGGCGCGGCGCAACTCCGCCTCGCCCACCCACTCGATCGCCTCCAGTTCCGCCCGGGCGCCCCGGATGTCCACCCCGAGCAAGCTGCGATGCAAATGCGGTGCCAAGGCGGCGCGCAATTCCTGCCCGGCCACCCGGTCCACGCCCTCGGTTACCGCCACCCGCTCCAGGGGCAGGACGTGCCCCTGCTGTACGGCAACGCCGGCACCCCCGGCCGCCGCGACGCCGGCGAGCACCAGCGCCGCGCCCCAGAGCCAGGCCCCCGGCGCGGGCACGGCCAGGGCCCGGCGCTTTCCCTCGGCGCGCCGGGTACCCCTACGGCCAAGCAGATCGGTCCAGTCCGCCCCGCTCATGGCAACGCCTCCTCGAGAATGCGCACCACCAGCTCGTCGAAGCCGATGCCGGCCTCGGCGGCAGCGATCGGAACCAGGGAGTGGTCCGTCATCCCCGGGATGGTATTGACCTCCAGCAGCCACCAGTGCCCGGCCGTATCCCGCATGACGTCGACCCGGCCCCAGCCGTGCCCGCCCACCGCACGGAAGGCTGCGCGGCAGAGCTCGCCGAGCTGCGCTTCGTCAGCGGCATCGAGACCGCTCGGGCAGTGGTGACCGGTATCCGCGGCCTCGTACTTGGCGGCGTAGTCGAAGAAGGCGTGGGAGGTCTCCAGCCGGATCGACGGCAGGGCGCGGTCGCCGAGCAGCGCCACCGTGTACTCCGTGCCTTCCACCCACTGCTCGGCGAGCACCGCCGTGTCGTAGACAGCCGCCTCCCGGTAGGCGGCGGCCAGCTCCTCCGGCCCCTCGACCCGGGCCATGCCGAGGCTCGACCCCTCCCGGGACGGCTTGATGATCAGCGGCCAGCCGATCTGCGGTGCCGGCGCCGCCGCATCGAGCAGCTGCCCGGCCGGCGTCGGCAGCCCCACACCCTGCCAGAGCCTTTTACAGCGCCACTTGTCCATGCCCAGCGCCGAACCGAGCACACCGCTGCCGGTGTAAGGGACCCCGAGCAGCTCGAGCAGGCCCTGCACCGTGCCGTCCTCGCCGCCACGCCCGTGGAGGGCGATGAAGGCTGCGTCAAAGGCGGCCAGCTCCTCGAGGCGGCGCTCGGCCGGGTCGAAGGCCTCGGCACAGACGCCCTGGCGCTGCAAAGCGGCCAGGACCGCCGCGCCGCTTTTCAGGGAGATCGGCCGCTCCGCTGACGTGCCGCCCTGGAGCACCGCCACGCGACCAACCCGTTGTGCCGTCGAACCCGTCATTGCGAGGCCTCCCCGAGGATGTGAACCTCCCGCTCCAGCGTGACGCCGTGGACCGCCTGCACCTGCGCCTGGACGTGCTCGATCAGCCTCTCGATATCCGCCGCCCGATCGCCCTCGTTGATGATGAAGTTGGCGTGGCGGCTGGAAACGTAAGCCCCGCCGCAGGCCACACCCTTGAGCCCGGCGCGCTCGATCAACTCTCCCGCCGACCCGCCCGGCGGGTTGCGAAAGACGGAACCGGCGGTGGGACGGCCCACCGGCTGGGTGGCATTGCGCTGGCGCAGCCACTGCCGCGTGTCATCCTGAAGCTGCTGCGGATCGGCGGCGGGCAGTTCCCAGGAGGCCGCCAGGAACCACTCCCCGGGCGGACCCACGACCTGCCGGTAGCCGACCCGGAACGCCTCAGGCCCGCGCTGACGGCGCACGCCGAAGCGATCGACGGTCTCCACGGCGACCAGACGCTGCCACGTCTCCCCGCCCCAGGCGCCGGCGTTCAGTGCCAGGGCGCCGCCCACGGTACCCGGGATCCCGGCGAGGAATCCGAGCCCGGCCAGGCCGGCCCGATTGGCCGCCCGCGCCAGACGTCCGCAGGCCACCCCGGCCTCCGCACGAATCCGCCGCCCTTCGATGCACAGAGCGTCGAGTCCGGCACCGAGCCAGATCACCGTCCCCGGCAGCCCGCCGTCGCGGACGAGGACGTTGCTGCCCAGCCCCAGCCACCAGACCGGCTCCTGCGGCGGCAGCGCAGCCAGATGGGCGCAGAGCGTGTCGCCGTCCGCGGGGGCGATGAGCCGCCGCGCCGGACCGCCCACCCGCCACGTGGTATAACCGGCCAACGGCTCGTTGCTGCCGCACTCGCCGGCCCGCAGCCGCCGTCCGGCGGATGCCAGCGCCGCGCTCATGACGCCTCCCCGCGGTCGGCGAAGACCGCGTTGAGTTGTGCCGGCAGGCTGCCGATGCTCCCAGCCCCCAGGGTCAGGACCACGTCGCCGGGCTGCAGCAGTCCGGCCAGCAACGGCGGGACCTCCTCCAGCGTCTCGGTGAAGATCGGCTGCCCGCCGCCGCGGGCACGCACCGCCGCGGCCAGGGCCCGCCCGTCGGCACCGGGCATGCGCGGCTCGCCGGCGGCGTAGACCTCGGTGAGCACCAGCGTGTCGATACCTGCCAGGACCCGGGCGAAGTCGTCGAAAAGCTCCCGTGTGCGGGAGAAACGGTGAGGCTGGAAGACCACCACCAGGCGGCGCTCCGGCCAGGCGTCGCGCGCGGCCTGCAGCGTCGCCTCCAGCTCCCGGGGGTGGTGGGCGTAATCGTCCACCAGCGCCGCCTGTCCGCCGTCGGGCAGGGCCAGCGCCGGATAGGTCTGGAAGCGCCGCCCGATCCCCTGGAAACCGGCCAGGGCGCGCTGGATCGCCTGCACCTCCACGCCCAGCTCCCGGGCCACCGCCACAGCAGCCGCTGCATTGAGTACGTTGTGCTGCCCGGGCAGGCTGAGCGTCAGCTCCAGCTCGCCGCCGTCGGGCTCGCGCAGGGTGAAGCGGCTCCGCGGCCCTTCGGCGACGGCCTCCAGGACCCGGCAATCGGCGTCCTCGGCGAAGCCGTAGGTGAGCACCGGCCGGCCGATCTCGTCGCGCAGCCGCCGCACCTCCGGGTCGTCGATGCAGAGCACCGCCAGCCCGTAGAACGGCAGGTGGTGGAGGAAGTCGATGAAGGTCCGGCGCAGATTCTCGAAATCGCCCCCGTAGGTGCCCAGGTGGTCGGCATCGACATTGGTCACCGCCGCCACCACGGGCTTGAGGTAGAGGAACGAGGCATCGCTCTCGTCCGCCTCGGCCACCAGGTACGGCCCGGAGCCGAGCCGCGCATTGGCCCCGGCGCTGATCAGCCGGCCGCCGATGACGAAGGTCGGATCGAGCCCGCCTTCCGCCAGGCAGCTGGCGAGCAGGGAGGTCGTCGTCGTCTTGCCGTGCGTCCCCGCTACCGCCACGCCGTGGCGAAAGCGCATCAGCTCGGCGAGCATCTCCGCCCGCGGCACCACCGGGATGCGCTGGGCCCGAGCCGCCTGCACCTCCGGGTTCTCCGCAGTGACCGCGGTGGAGACCACGACCGCATCGACGCCCCGGACATGCTCGGGATCGTGGCCGATGGCCACGCGCACGCCGAGCCGCTGCAGCCGCTCCACCACCGCGCCGCTGCGCACGTCGGAGCCGCTGACGGTGAACCCGAGGTTGTGCAGAACCTCGGCGATCCCCCCCATGCCGGCGCCGCCGATCCCGACGAAGTGAACCCGGTGGACCCGGCCGAAGGCGCCCCGGCCGTCGGTGTTCGCCGGGAATCGGGGCTCGCGCGCTGCAACGGCATCAGCCATCGATCACCTCCAGACAGATCCGCGCCACCCGCTCAGCAGCATCGGGCCGCGCGACACTGCGCGCCGCCGTGGCCATCTCGGCCAGGCCCGGGCGATCGGCCAGCAGCGCCGGCAGCTGCTCCGCCAGGGCGCCGTTTGCCACCGCATCCTGGGGAACCACGCGGGCGCCCCCAACGCTGCGCAGGAGTTCGGCGTTGGCGCTCTGGTGGTCATCCACGGCCCAGGGAAGCGGCACCAGCAGCGCCGGCACGCCGGCGGCCGCCAGCTCGGCGACGGTCAGCGCGCCGGCCCGGGCCACTACCAGATCGGCCCAGCCGTAGGCGGCGGCCATATCCTCGATGAACGGCACCACATCGGCGTCCAGGCCCGCCTGCCGGTAACCGGCCTCGGCTTCGGCGCGCGTCGCCTCCCCGGCCTGGTGCCAGACCTGCACCGGCCTTTCGCACGCGGCCACGGCCGCCGGTACGGCGCGATTGAGCGCCTGCGCCCCCTGGCTCCCGCCGAGGACCAGCAGGCGGGGTGCATCGTCCCGCGCGGCGAAGCGCTCCGCCGGGGACGGCAGCCGGTGCAAGGCGGCGCGGGTCGGATTGCCGACCCACTCCCCTCTGCCCAACGCCTCCGGGAAGCCGTTGAGTCCCCGCCGGCTCAGGCGCGCCAGCGCCCGGTTGGTCAGGCCCGCCCGGGCATTCTGCTCGTGGACCACCAGCGGCAGGCGGGCCATGCGCGCCGCCACGCCCACCGGCCCGGCCACGTAACCGCCCAGCCCGAGGACGACATCGGGACGCCAGCGGCGCAACGCCCGCGCAGCCGCGGCCACGGCCCAGGCCAGCCGCCACGGCCCGGCCACGAGCGTGGCCGCCCCTTTGCCACGCAGCCCGCCGATCTCCAGCCACTCGGCATCGAGCCCGGCAGCGGGCACCACCCGGCCTTCCAGCCCGTTGCGGGTCCCGAGCCAGACCACCCGGTGGCCCTCGGCGCGAAGCGCCTCCGCCACCGCCAGTCCGGGGTAGACGTGGCCGCCGGTGCCGCCGGCGGCGATGGCGACCGTCCGTCCCGTCACGGCGCTGCCTCCTCGGGGCGGCGCCCCTCGGCCCGAGCCTGGGCCAGCTCGTAGCCGGCACGCAGCAGCAGTCCGATCAGCGCGCCCGTGGCCAGGGCGCTGCTGCCGCCGTAGCTGAACAGGGGCAGCGTCAGCCCCTTGGTGGGGAGCAAGCCGGTGGCCACACCCATGTTGATAAACACCTGCAGCCCGATGGACAGCCCCACCGCCCAGGCCAGATAGCCGGCGAAGGGCAGCCGATGGCGGTGGCACTGCCAGCCCAGGTAAAGGGCCCGGGCGACGATGAACGTAAACAGGGCGACCACCGCCAGCACGCCGATCCAGCCCAGTTCCTCGGCGAGCACGGCAAAGACGAAGTCGGTGTGGGCCTCGGGCAGGTAGAAGAGTTTTTGAACGCTGCCGCCAAGGCCGACGCCGAACCAGTCACCGCGGCCGATGGCGATCAGCGACTGGGTGAGCTGAAAGCCGGTGTTGAACGGATCCGACCACGGATCCATGAAAGCCGTGACCCGCTGCCAACGGTACGGGGAGTAGACCACCAGTGCAGCGGCGGCGGCCGCGAGCGCGGCGACCAGCGCTGCAAAGCGCCACAGCGGCGCCCCGGCCAGGTAGAGCAGCGCCACCGCCAGCGCCATGAGCATCAGCGCCGTTCCGAAATCGGGCTGGAGCAGCAGCAGAAAGGCGCAGATGCCGGCCACCACCACCGGAACGAGGAACGCCGCCATGGTGGTCTGCAACTGCTGCTGACGGCGGACCAGGAAGCCGGCCAGGTAGAGTGCCATCAACACCTTAACCGGTTCGGCCACCTGCAGGTTGAAGACCCCCAGGGGAATCCAGCGCACGGCGCCGTTGACCTCACGCCCCACGCCGGGGAGGAGCACCAGCACCAACAGCCCCACCGCGACGAGCAGAAGCATCGGCCCGACCCGCTCCCAAGTGGCCAGCGGGATCTGCAGCAGGGCGAAAGCGAGCCCGGCGCCGAGCAGGGCGAAGAGCAGCTGGCGCTTGAAGTGGTAGAAGGCATCGCCGGTGGCCTGCTCGGCCAGTGAGGTGGAGGCCGAGGCCAGCATCACCAGCCCGAGCAGCGCGGTGGCCGCGATCACCCAAAGCAGGCGCTGATCGAGCCCGGCCCAAAGGGGCAGGCGATCACTCGTTGCGGGGCGGATCAAGGCGGCGTCAGCCATGGGCCACCTCCCGCTCCACAGCCTCCCGGAAGGCCACGCCGCGTGCCTCGAAGCCGGCGTACTGATCGAAGCTTGCGCAGGCCGGCGCGAGCAGCACGGTATCCCCGGGCTGCGCGCGACGGCGAGCCTGCTCCACCGCTTCGGTCATATCCCGGGCACAGACGCTGGGCACACGGCCAGCCAGGGCCGCCTCGATGGCGGGGGCATCCTCGCCGATGAGCACCACGGCCCGAGCGCGTTCCCGGCACGCCTCGGCCAGCGCAGTGAAGTCGGCCCCCTTGCCCTGACCGCCGGCGATCAGGACCACCGCACCGGGCATCCCGGAGAGGGCGGCGACAGCGGCACCGACATTGGTGGCCTTGGAATCGTTGATCCAGGTTACCCCGTCCCAGGTGCCGATCCGCTCCAGGCGGTGCGGCAGTCCGGCGAAGCCGCGCAGCACCGCCGCCTGGGCATCCCCGGGGATGCCCAGGGCGTCGGCCAGGGCCATGCTGGCCAGGGCGTTGAGCTGATGGGCGGACCCGGGCACCGGCAACGCCCGCACCGGCAGCCGCGGCGTATCTGCGGCGAGGAGCCAGCGCTCCCCCTGCACATCGGCGATGCGGTAGTCGGCCTCCGCGTCCACCCCAAAGGAGAGGCGCCGCGGGGCCGCATGACCCATCGCAGCGGTCCACGGGTCATCATGGCCCACGACCGCGACGGTCACGCCGTCGAGGATCCGGTCCTTGGTGGCCGCGTAGTCGCCGAGGCTGTCGTAACGGTCCATGTGATCGGGGCTGACGTTGAGCACCGCGCCGTAGTCGGCCCGGAACCCGAGGCAGGTCTCGAGCTGGAAGCTGGAGACCTCAAGCAGATAGCCGTCCGCCGGCGCAGCCTCGAGCAGCGCCAGCGCCGGCGTGCCGAGGTTGCCGCCCACACCGACGTCGAGACCGGCGGCCGCCGCCATCTCTCCAAGCAGCGTCACCACCGTGGACTTGCCATTGGAGCCGGTGACCGCACAGACCGGCCCCTGCGCGGCCTCGGCGAAGAGCGAAAGTTCACCGACGACCGGACGCCCGGCTGCCCGCAGATCGCTCAGCGGTCCCCGGCGCAGATCGAGGCCCGGGCTGACCACCACGCGCTCGGCGCCGGCGAGCCGCTCCGCGTCGAACCCCCCGGTGATCAACTCCACTTCCGGGTGCTCAGCGGCCACGGTCGCCGCCCCGGGCGGCTCGGCGCGACTGTCCAGCGCCACCACCGCCTCCCCGCGGGCACGCAGGTGGCGGACACACGCCACCCCGGTGACGCCGAGTCCGGCGACCGCGGTGTAGCCGTTGTGGCGTGGCTCGACTGCCATCAGCGCACCTTCAGCATGGCCAGGCCGATGAGGACCAGGATCACGGTGACGATCCAAAAGCGGACGATCACCCGCGGCTCCGGCCAGCCCTTGAGTTCGTAGTGGTGGTGCAGCGGCGCCATGCGGAAGACGCGCCGCCCGGTCAACTTGTAGGAGAGGACCTGCACCATCACCGAGACCGTCTCCATCACGAAGACACCGCCCATGATGAACAGGACGATCTCCTGGCGAACGGAGACGGCGACGATCCCCAGCGCGGCCCCGAGGGCGAGCGCGCCGACGTCGCCCATGAAGACCTGGGCCGGGTAGGTGTTGTACCAGAGGAAACCGAGCCCGGCGCCGACGATCGCCCCGCAGAAGATCACCAGCTCCCCTACGCCCGGGACCGAGGGGATGCCCAGATAGTCGGCGAAGACCTGGTGGCCGCTGGCGTAGGCAAAGACCGCCAGCCCGCCGGCGACGAGGACGGTGGGCAGCACGGCCAGGCCGTCGAGCCCGTCGGTGAGATTGACCGCGTTGGAGCTGCCGACAATGACCAGCGTCGCCAGGGCCACGAAGCCGATCCCCAGCGGGAAGACCCAGTCCTTGACCAGCGGCAGTACCAGGCTGGTCTCGATCGGATTGCCAGCACTGGCGAAGAGAAAGGAACTGGCCAGCAGCGCGGCGAGCATCTGCAGACCGAACTTGGTCCGCGCCCGCAGCCCCTGGCTGTCCTGACGGATGAGCTTGAGCGCGTCATCGACCCCACCGATGACGCCGAAGGCGAGGGTTACCAGCAGGGCAACCCAGACGTAGCGGTTGGTCAGGTCCGCCCAGAACAGGGTCGCCACCGCGATGGCGACCAGGATCAGCGCGCCGCCCATGGTCGGCGTACCGGCCTTGTCCAGGTGCGTCTCCGGGCCGTCGTCCCGGACCTGCTGGCCGACCTGGTAGAGCACTAGGCGCTGGATGAGCGCCGGGCCGATCAGCAGCGCCATGCCCAGGGCGGTCAAAACCCCGAGAATGGTCCGGAACGTAATGTACTGGAAGACGTTGAACCCCGAGTAGAACGTCTCCAGCCACATGGCCAAGTGGTAAAGCACCTAGACCCCCTCTCCGATGTTGTTCGAGGCGGCGGCGAGGCCGGCAACCACCGCCTCCATCCCCGCCGAGCGTGAACCCTTGATCAGTACCGCCGCCCCGGCCGGTAGCTCTTGCTCGCAGGCACGAAGCAGCGCCTGGTGGTCGGTGAAGACCCGGCCGCCCGCCCCGAACGCCGCGGCAGCCGGCGCGGCCGCGTGCAGCGCCCAGACCCCCTCAAGACCGTGTTGCGCTGCCAGCCGACCGACGTGGGCGTGCCAGTCGTCGGCGTCGTCGCCGAGTTCCGCCATGCCGCCGAGGATCAGCCACGGCCGCCCCTCCAGCTCGCGGAGGACCTGCAGCGCCGCCTCCACGCTGGCCGGATTCGCGTTGTAGCTATCGTCCAGCACCCAGCCCCCATGCCGGCCGGCACGCAGCTCGAGCCGGCCCGGTGCGGGGCGCGCGGCAGCGACCCCATCGCGGATCGCCGCACCACCGACACCAAGGGCCGCGGCACAGGCGGCTGCAGCCGCCACATTGGCGGCGTTGTGCTCGCCGGCCAGCACCGTGGGCATTGGCTGGAAGCCGTCCCCGAGATCGATGGCCAGGTCCGCGCCGGCGCCGCGGTAGCGGATCTGCCCGGCCTCCCGACCGAAGGTCAGGCATCGGCGGGCACCGGCCAGTTCCCGCCAGAGCCCGGCATACGGGTCGTCGGCGTGGATGACCGCAACGCCGTCGGCCGGCAGGCCGGCGAAGAGCTCCCCCTTGGCGTGGGCAACCCCGTCGATGGAGCCGAAACCCTCCAGGTGAGCCGGGCCGGCGTTGGTCACCACGCCCACGTGGGGGCGCACCCAGCGGGTCAGCTCGGCGATCTCCCCGGCGTGGTTGGCCCCCATCTCGATGACCGCGTAGCGATGCCGGGCCTCCAGGCGGCAGAGTGTCTCCGGCACGCCGAGTAGATTGTTCCGGTTGCCGGCGGTTGCCAGCGTGCTGCCGGCCCCGGAGAGGATGCTCGCCAGCAGTTCCTTGACCGTGGTCTTGCCGTTGCTTCCGGTTATGGCCACGAACCGCGCCGGGCTGCGCGACCGGCAGTCGGCACCCAGTGCCGCCAGTGCCCGGGCCGCGTCCGGGACGACCAGCGTCGGCAATCCCTCCACAACCCGCTCACCGAGGACCGCCAGGGCGCCGCGACGGGCAGCGTCCACGGCGAATTCGTGGCCGTCCACGCGGCTGCCGCGCAGGGCCACGAAGAGTGAGCCGGGGCGCGCATCCCGGCTGTCGAAGACCACATGATCGACCTCCGCCTCACCGACGCCCCCGATCCGGCGGG
Organism: Ectothiorhodospiraceae bacterium; assembly: GCA_003552625.1. Taxonomy (GTDB): domain Bacteria; phylum Pseudomonadota; class Gammaproteobacteria; order Nitrococcales; family Halorhodospiraceae; genus Halorhodospira. The sequence goes on along the minus strand of PUNM01000064.1, from coordinate 59,289 downwards.
CGCCGGTCACTGCAGCGAGATCGTCCAGGCTCAGCGGATCCATGCGCCCTCCTCGCGGCCCAGGGCACGGGCCACCTGCTCCCGGTCGGAGAAGGGGTGGCGCTGGCCAGCGATCTCCTGCGCGCTCTCGTGCCCTTTGCCGGCCACCAGCAGTGCATCGTCGGGGCCGAGTTCGGCGATGGCCGCGGCGATGGCCTCCGCCCGCCCGGCGCGCTCAGTCACGTGGGCCCCACCGCCGGTGCCGCCACGCACCTCGGCCCGGATCGCAGCGGGATCCTCGCTGCGCGGATTGTCATCAGTAATCCACACCCGGTCCGCCAGGCGTGCCGCTGCTTCCCCCATCAGCGCCCGCTTGCCGCGGTCGCGGTCTCCGCCACAGCCGAAGACCACCGCCAGGCGGCCGCGCGTATGGGCACGCACCGCCTCCAGTGCCTGTTCCAGCGCACCGGGGGTATGGGCGTAATCCACCACGACCAGCGGTGCCCCCGCTGCCTGCAAGCGCTCCATGCGACCGGGGACGGGGTGCAGTTTCTCCAGGCGCGGCAGCAGCGCGTCGAGCGGCCGGCCCGCCGCCACGCAGGCCGCCAGAGCCGCCAGCGCGTTGGCCGCGTTGAAAGCGCCGATCAGGGGCAGGTGCAGCGGTCGGTGTCTTCCGCCAAAGACCAACTCCAGGCGCAACCCGTCGGCCTGCGGCACAACGGCCCGCACCGCAAGATCGGCGCTGCGCCCACCCGGGCTGTAGGTAAAGACGGCCCCGGAGGCGCGGTCCCAGAGGCGCTGCCCCAGGGCGTCGTCGATATTCAGGACCTGGGCGCGCACGCTCGGCAGCTCGAACAGCCGCCCCTTGGCGTCGGCGTACGCCTCCAGGGAGCCGTGGTAGTCGATGTGGTCCCGCCCCAGATGGGTCAGGACGGCCACGTCCACGGCGGTACTCGCCAGCCGCCCCTGAGCCAGAGCGTGCGAGGAAGCCTCCAGCGCCACGCCGGCAGCACCGGCGGCGCGACACTCGGCCAGGGCGCGCTGCACGCTGGCCGCATCCGGGGTGGTCAGCTCACCGGCCTGCAGTGCCCCGAGCAGGCCGTGTCCCAGCGTGCCGATCACGCCCCAGGGACGGTCCGGCTCAGCAAGCAGTTGCGCCACGAAGTGGCTGACCGAGCTTTTGCCGTCGGTCCCGGTCACCGCAATGACCTCGAGGCTGCGCGACGGCTCGCCATAGAGCCGGGCGGCCACCGCCCCCAGGTGGCGGCGCAGCCCCGGTACGGCGGCCGCAGGCAGCCCCCGCTCCGCGGCGGCCGCCGCCGGGTCGGTGGCCCCCGGGGCGTCCTCCGGGTCCCAGACCACCGCCGCCGCACCCTGTTCAGCGGCCTGGGGAATAAAAGCCGCCCCGTGCTGCTGCTCCCCGGCCAGGGCTACAAAGACCTCCCCGTGGCGCAGCCGCCGGCTGTCCAAAGCCAGCCCGTGGACCTGGATATCCGGCAGCGGCTCCGCCGACCACGGCTCGAGCAGCCAGCGCAGGGATACGGACCCGGCGAGCGGCGCAGTCACGGCGAGTCCTCCCGCTCAGCGAGCACGGGCAGATCCGGCACCGGCACGTCATCATCCGGCGGCACGTTCAGCATGCGCAGGGCACCGGCCATAATGCTGGCGAACACCGGCGCGGCAACCTGCCCACCGTAGAAGAGCTCGCCCTGGGGCTCATCGACACTGACGGCGATCACCAGGCGCGGGTCCGATGCCGGGGCGAAACCGATGAAGTTGGCGATGTAGTCGTCCTCGGCATAGCCGCCCTCGGCGCCACTCTTGCGCACCGTTCCGGTCTTGCCGGCGATTCGGTAGCCGGTGATGTCCGCCCGCGTCCCGGTGCCGCCCGGCTCGGTAACCTTCTCGAGCATACCGCGCAGATCGGCGGCCAGATCGGCGTCCAGGACCCGGTGCCCCCGTGGCGGCTCACCGCCATGACGGATGCTCAGCGGCAGCAGCACGCCGTCATTGGCGAGCGCGGCGTAGGCCCGGGCCAGCTGCAGCGGCGTGGCGGTGATCCCGTAGCCGTAGGACAGCGTGGCCCGCTGCACGTCCCCGCGCGGGGGCGCGGCGAGGAAGTGCCCGGCGTGCTCCTCACGCAGCCCGGAGCGCGTGCGCTCGCCGAAGCCGAAGTCCTCAAGGGTGCTCCACAGCGCCCGCGGCTCGGTCTCCAGGGCCACCTTGGCGGCGCCGACATTGCTCGACTTCTGCAGGACCCCGGCCACGTCGAGATCCCCGTAGTCGAGCAAGTCGCGCACCTCGTGGCCGGAGACCTGCATCGTCCCCGGCGCCGTATCCAGGATCTGCTCCCGCCCCACGGCTCCGGATTGCAGCGCGGCGGCCACGGTGAACGGCTTGATCACCGAGCCCGGCTCCATGGCATAGCCAGCCGCCCGGTTGCGGCGCTGCTCATCCTCGACACCGCTGCGCCGATGGGGGTTGTAGGAGGGCTGATTGACCAGCGCCAGGATCTCGCCGCTGCGCGCGTCGAGGACCACCGCCGAGCCGCTGCTCGCACCGTGGCGACGCACGGCGCGCTTGAGCTCGCGGTAGGCAAGATACTGAATGCGCCGGTCGATGGTCAGCTGGATATCCTCACCGGGGCGGGGCTCGCGGAGCAGCTCGACGCTGTCGATGGTCCGCCCGAAACGATCCCGGACCACGCGCTTCGCCCCGCTCTGGCCACTGAGGGCGTCGTTGAACGCGCGCTCAGCGCCGGCCAGCCCCTGCCCGTCGATGTCGGTGATGCCGACCAGCTGGGCGGCGACCTCGCCGGCGGGGTAGAAACGGCGCGACTCCTGCAGCATATGGAGCCCGGGAGCCTCCAGCCCTTCCAGCTCAGCGGCCAGCGGCGGCGGCAGGTGGCGGCGCAGGTAGACAAACTCCCGGTCGGCGCGCTGCTCAAGGAACGACTCCAGCGCCTGCGGGGAGCGGTCCAGCGCCTCGGCCACCGCGCGCAACGCGTCCGGGTCGGCCAGCAGCTCCGCGGGCTCCGCCCAGGCCGACTGTGCCGGGGAGCTCACCGCCAGCGGTTCGCCGTGGCGGTCCTGCACCACGCCACGCGGCGCCGGCATGCTTACAGTGCGCAGATGCCGGGCATCCGCCTCACTGCGCAGGAACTCGCTGTTGATCACCTGGAGATCGAGGGCACGCAGCAGCACCGCGCCGGCGCTGAGGACCAGCACGACGGCGACGCTGACCAGCCGCCAGAACGGTGGCCCCTGCAGCGTCGGTTTGCGGCGTCGGCTCTGCGGCACTCTTCTCACCTTACGGGCGCTTGAGGATCACGATCTCGTCCCGCTCCGGGAACACCATTTCCAGTTCGTCACCGGCGACCCGCTCCAGACGGCTATGGCCGGCCCAGGCCCCCTCCTCCAGCTGCAGCATGCTCCACTCCTCGCGCAACCGGTCGCGCCGATCCAGCTCCGACTGCCAGTCGGCGAAGACCTTGCGCTGCTCGTGGTGCACCCAGACCACGCCCAGTGCGCTGGCCAGCGACAACACCACCAGCACGACCACGGCACACTGCGCCCGGTTCATCGCACCCGCTCCGCGATACGCAGCACGGCGCTGCGCGCCCGCGGGTTGGCATCGCGCTCCGTGTCGTCCGCCTGAATCGCCCGGCCGACCGGCTTCAAGCGCGGCTGCGCCTCCTCCGGCACGACCGGCACCGAAGGCGGCAGGTCCCCGACGCTGGAGGCGCGGCGGATAAAGCGCTTCACGCGGCGATCCTCCAGCGAGTGGAACGCGATCACGGCCAGCCGACCCCCGGGGGCCAACAGGTCGATGGCGTGCTCGAGGAACCCGTCGATCTGGCCGAGCTCGTCGTTGACGGCGATACGCAGCGCCTGGAACGTTCGCGTCGCCGGGTGCCGCCCCGGCTCCCGGCGCGGCACCACGGACTCGACCAGCGCCGCCAGCGCCCCGGTCGTCTCCGGCAGCGATCCGGCATCACGGGCGCGCACGATGGCCCGGGCGATGCGGCGTGCCTGACGCTCCTCGGCGTGATCGCGCAGAATCCGGGCCAGATCCCGCTCGCCGGTGCGCGCCAACAGCTCCCGTGCGGACTCGCCCGCCCCGGGGTCCATGCGCATGTCCAGAGGCCCATCGCGCTGAAACGAAAAACCGCGCTGCGGATCGTCCACCTGCGGGGAGGAAACGCCCAGATCGGCGAGCAGCCCGTCGAGCCGACCGCGGAGCTGCAACTCATCGAGCGCGTGGTGGAGTTCGGCGAGCGTGCAGTGGAGGACCGTCACGCGCTCATCCGACCCGTGGCGCTGCCGCGCCGCCGCCACGGCCTCCGGGTCGCGATCGGCGACGATCAGCCGCCCGCCCGGACCGATGCGCTGGAGGAGCGCCTCGGCGTGGCCGCCCCGGCCGTAGGTGGCGTCGCAATAGACACCGCCAGCCTGCGGCCGAAGCCCCTCGAGCACCGACTCGAGCAACACCGGCCGGTGGGCCTGCGCCTTCTCCGGGCCTGCCTCTGCGCGCTGATTTGCTGCGCCCACGACGCCCCCCTCTCGCTACAGGGCGAGGCTCTCTAGTTCTTCGGTCAGCCCGGCATCCGTCTCGGCCGCCTCCTCCAGCCAGGCGGCACGCCGGGACTCCCACAGGGCCTCGTCCCAGAGCTCAAACTTATTGCCCTGCCCGATCAGCACCACACGCTTCTCCAGGCCGGCGTACTCACGCAGAGGCGGGGGGACCAAGGCTCGGCCGTTGCCGTCGACCTGGAGCTCCTGGGCGTGCCCGATCAGCAGCCGCTTGAGCCGCTTGGCACTGGGCTGAAGGTCCGGCAGGGCGACGAGCTTGCGCTCGATGGCCTCCCACTCCGGCAACGGGTAGACGACGAGGCAACGATCCCGGTAATCGATCGTGGCTACGACTTCACCGTCACAGTGCTTGTGCAGGCGATCGCGGTGCCGGGACGGGAACGCGAGCCGTCCTTTGGCATCGAGATTGAGTTGATTGACCCCCCGAAACACCGCGCCCCCCAGAACTCCATCCTGTGCCCTTTTTTCCCACTTTAACCCACGTCGCGCCACTATAGGAGGCACCCCCCACCCCGTCAACCGAACACCGGGGGCACAACCGGCCGTCAAACCCGGACTTAGACGCGGTTTTTGAGGTCTTGAGGCAATGAATCCGGCGGCAGTGGGCGGATTATTGCTCACTCTTCAGTTCATGCCGAGATAAGGCGCGTAAGCCTTTGCGTCAGAAGAACACCTGGAGCGGCTACACCCTGCGGCGCGACCCGAACTCGGCGCGGGATCGCCAGCGGCACCGTTGCGGCGCGCCAGCGCAAGCCGGGAAGATGCAAAGAAGAGGGAATGGAGTCGGCCTGTAAGCCGGGTTCTGTCGAGGGTGGTCATTCCTCTGGGACATGCGTCACCGCATGCCTCTAGCGGCCTACCCGGGAGCAGCGCGGGCCACGCCATCGCTCCCCTATTTGGCCTTGCTCCGGGTGGGGTTTACCGTGCCGCGAGCCGTTACCGGTCGCGCGGTGCGCTCTTACCGCACCTTTTCACCCTTACCTGTACCGACACGGGCGTGCCGGCCATCGGCGGTCTGTTTTCTGTGGCACTTTCCGTGGGCTCACGCCCCCCAGGCGTTACCTGGCACCCTGCCCTGTGGAGCCCGGACTTTCCTCCGCGCCCCGGGGGCACAGCGACCACCCGGCCGACTCCAGCTCCAGCATAACGCGCCTGCGCCCAGCAGACCACGCCCGCGCCGGCTCAGGCGTCCGAACCACCCCCGCTGCCCAGCGCCAGGGCGCGTTGATAGAGCTCGTTGCGCTTTGCCCCGGTGATCCGTGCCGCCAGGCGGGCGGCCTGCTTGGTGGGGAGTTCCGCAAGCAGAGCGCGCAGCACATCGTCGGCCTCCTCGGCGCCCGCCGCCCTCTGCGCTGCCGGCTCAAGAACGACAACGAGTTCCCCGCGCTGCTGGTCGGCGTCGGCGGCAACCTGCTTGGCCACCCGGGCGACCGACCCGCGCAGCACGGTCTCGTGGACCTTGGTCAATTCCCGGGCCACCGCCACCTGCCGGTCCGGCCCGGCCACCGCGGCCAGCTCCTGAAGGCAGGCGGCGATCCGGTGGGGCGCCTCGAAGAAGACGCTGGTTACCGGCTCCCGGGCCAGGGCCTCCAGCCGCCTGCGGCGGCTCTCGCTGCGCGCGGGCAGGAATCCTTCGAAGCGGAAGCGATCCGCGGCGAAGCCGGCCACGGAGAGGGCGGCCGCCACACTGCACGGCCCGGGAACCGGGCTGACGGCCACGCCGGCGGCCGCCACGGCAGCGACCAGGCGCGCGCCGGGGTCGCTGAGCAGCGGCGTCCCCGCGTCGCTGACCAGGGCCACGTGCCGCCCGGCAGCCAGCAGTTGCTGCAGGCGCGGGATGCGCGAGGCCTCGTTGTGCTCGTGGAGACTCATTCGCCGCGGCCGGGCACCGATCTGCTCCAGCAGCCGACCGGTGCGGCGGGTATCCTCGGCGGCGACCCAGTCAACAGCCCCGAGTACCGCCCGGGCGCGCGGACTAAGGTCCTGCATATGGCCGATGGGGGTGGCGACCACCCAGAGGACGCCGGCGTCGTTTGACACGGCCGCAGGGGGCGCCGGATACTCCGAAGGCTTATCCATCCCGTTCGCTGTTGGTGGTGATGTCCGGCCCAATTCGCGCCCTCCAGCTGCTGGTGGTGATCCTCCTCCTGACGGGGGTCTACGCCTGCGCACCGACGACCCCGGTTGAACCCGCCGATACCCCGGAGGAGACCGAATCCCGGGCCGATAGCGCCCGTGCCGGCGATCAGGCCCAGGAGGCGGCGGTGCTCTATGATGCGGCAGCGGCGGCGTATGAGGAAGCCGCCGACCGCAGCCGGGTCAGCGTGGCAGCGGCGCGCCAATGGCTCGAGGCCGACGAGGAGGACGCGGCCATTACCGCGCTCGCCCGCGTGCAGCGCCAGGCGCTGGACGACGAGGACCGCGCCGAGTACGACCTGCTGCGCGCCGAACTGCTGATCGTTCGCGGTCAGCACGAGCGCGCCCAGCGCGCACTCGCCGAGTTCGATCCGCCGAGCGACCGCGAGGCCGACTACTGGCGGCTTCGCGCCGAGGCCGCCGCCGGCGTGGGGGCCTTCCTCCGCGCGGCCGAGCACCGGGTGGCACTGGATGAACTCCTGGAGCGCGCCCCCGAGCGCGAGGCCAATCGCACCGCGCTGTGGGATTACCTGGGACGGGTCCCGGCCACTGAATTGCGCGAAGCCGAGCCCGAGGACAACGAATTCGGCGGCTGGGTTCGCCTTGCGCAGCTGGCGCGCACCCACCGGCTCGATCCGCAGCGGCTGGAGGATGCCGTTGAGGCCTGGCAGGCCGACCACCCGGACCATCCGGCCGTGGAGCGCCAGGCACCGGAACTGATCACCCGCTACCGGGAGCGCATTCACCGGCCGACACAGATCGCGCTGCTCGTGCCGCTGAGCGGGGACTTCGCTGCCGCCGGGCGGGCCATCCGGGACGGCGCCCTGGTGGCGCACTACGCCTCGGACGCCAGCGACCGGCCCACGGTACAGGTCTACGATACTGCCGGCGATGCCGAGCGGGCAGCCCGCGCTTACCGACGTGCCATCGCTGACGGGGCGGAGATGGTGATCGGTCCGGTGACCCGCGATGCGGTGAAAAGCGTCATCGACGCCCACGACGACAACCCCGAGCCGCTTCTGACCCTCAACCGGGTAGCGGACGCCGGGCGCGATAGCCTCTACCAATTCGCCCTCAGCCCCGAGGATGAGGCCCGCCAGGCAGCACACCAGGCCCGTGAGCTGGGCTGGGAGACCGCCATCGCCCTGGCCCCGGACTCCGATTGGGGCAGTCGGGTGCTCACCGCTTTCGAGGAGGCCTTTACCGAAAGCGGCGGCATCCTGCTGCAAAGCGACGCCTACGACCCGAGCGAGGCCGATTTCTCCAGCGCCATCCGCGAGACCCTCAACCTCCGCGTCAGCGGCCGGCGCCACCAGGAGCTGGTCCGGACGCTGGGTCAGTCGCTGGAGTACCAACCCCGGCGGCGCCAGGATGTGGACGGTATTTTCATGGCCGCCTTCCCGGAGGTGGGACGGCTCCTGCGCCCGCAGCTTGAATACCACCACGCGCAAGACCTGCCGGTGCTGGCCACCTCCCACGTGTTCACCGGCACCGCGCAACCGGAAGAAGACCGCGATCTGGGCGGGCTGCGCTTTCTCGACGGACCCTGGCTCATCGATGCGGCGCTCGGTGTCCCCGACGGCCTGGAGCGCGAGCGTCTCGAGCATCAGCTGGGGGGTGTCATGGAGCGCCACGCCCGGCTGGTCGCACTGGGCATCGACGCTTACCGGATACTGCCGTACCTGGAGCTTCTCGAGGAGCACCCGGAGGAGCAGCTCGATGGCCTGACCGGCAGCCTGCGCCTCGACGAACAGCGGCGGGTACAGCGCGGGCTGGTGATGGCGCGCTTCGAGGGCGGCCGGCCGGTCTTCGATCGCCCGGCGGCGGGCCGCAACGAAACCGATCATGGCATCGGACCCCGGCGCTAGTGCCGAGGAGGCGGCGCGCCGCCACCTGGAGCAGCACGGCCTGCGTACCGTCGCGTGCAACCACCGCACCCGTCGCGGCGAGATCGACCTGATCATGCGCGACGGCACAACCACCGTCTTTGTGGAGGTGCGCCACCGCCGGGGGGATCTGGAGTCAGCGGTGCGCTCGGTGGACCGCGGCAAACGGCGGCGCCTTATCCAGGCCGCGAGGCACTACTTGGCACGCCACCCCGGTTACGCCCGTTTCGATGTGGTGGCCACCGACGGCTGCGCGCTACGCTGGCTGCAAGACGCTTTCCGCGCGGATGCGCGACCCTGAAGCCTGTTCACGAGGAGCCCATGGACCCCCACGAACGCGTTGCCCACCTCTTCCACGAGAGCATTCACGCCAAGCAGGACGCGCTGGACCGGATCGCGCCGGACATCGTCCGCGCCGGGCGGGCCATGGCCCGCGCCCTCGGGGAGGAGCGCAAGATCCTTGCCTGCGGCAACGGCGGCTCGGCCGCGGATGCCCAACACTTCTCGTCAGAGCTGCTCAACCGCTTCGAGATGGATCGCCCGGGCCTCCCGGCCATCGCCATTACGACGGACACCTCCACGCTCACCTCCGTGGCCAACGATGCCACCTTCGAGGAGGTCTTCAGACGCCAGATCCGCGCCCTTGGTCAGTCCGGCGACATCCTGCTCGCCATCTCGACCAGCGGCGGCTCCGGGAATATCCTTGCCGCCCGCCACGCGGCCGCCGAACGAGGCATGCAGGTCGTGGCCCTGACCGGGCGGGACGGCGGCGCGCTGGGGGGGAGCCTGGGGAGCGACGACGTCGAGATCCGCGTCCCGCACGAGACCACCGCCCGCATCCAGGAGGTTCACCTGCTGGCGATCCACTGCCTGTGCGATCTCATCGACCGCACGTTGTTCGGCGGCGGCTGAGGCGGCCCGTTACTTGACCACACGCAGGTTCGGCCGGCCGCCGCCGCCCGGACCTTGCGGTGGATCGTCGTCGCCGCCGCCGCCGTCGTTGCCCCCGGATGGGCCCTGCGGCTGCGCATCGTCGGGGCTGCCACCCATCTCGCCCTCACCGCCGAAGAGCATACCCTGCCCGTTCTCACGGGCGTAAATCGCCATGACCGCACCCACCGGGACTTCGACCCCGCGCGGCACCCCGCCGAAGCGGGCCCGGAAGGCGATGGTCTCATTGCCCATGTTCAGCGCCTGCACGGCACGCGGCGCCACATTCAGGACCAACTGGCCGTTCTCGGCGAACTCCAGGGGCGCGTCGAGGTCCTCGCGCTCCGCATCGACCAGCAGATACGGCGTCAGGCCGTTGTCCGCGATCCACTCGTAGACGGCACGGATGAGGTAGGGTCGGCTCGGGGTCATCGCTGCTCTCCCGCCTTCAGGCGCGCAGCAGCCGCTCCTCGGCGGTCAGGCTGGCCTGAAAGGCATCGGTTGCGAATTGCTGTTCGGCGTAATCGCGGATGGCGGCGGCGGCCTCCGGGAGTTCGACGCCGACGGCGGGCAGACGCCAGAGCAGCGGCAACACCATCACGTCCATGACGGTGAGCTCGTCGCTCAGGAAGTAGGTCTGCCCTTCGAAGAGCTCTGCGGCGGCCGTCAGGCTCTCCCGCAGAGCGCGGCGTGCGCTCTGCGCCCGATTCCGCCCGCCGGTCTCGATCTGCTCGTAGAGCGCGTACCAGTCGCGCTGCATGCGGTAGGCGACCAGCCGAGCCTTGGCCCGGTTGATCGGGTCCACCGGCATCAGCGGCGGGTGCGGATAGCGCTCGTCCAGGTATTCGATGACAATCGACGGCTCGTAGAGCGCGATGTCGCGATCGACGAGCGTGGGCACATCCCCGTACGGGTTGTGCTCGAGAAGCTGCGCCGGGGGCTGGTCCGGATCGACCAGAACCCGCTCGGCCTCGACCCCTTTCTCGGCCAGGGCGAGCCGCACCCGATGACTGTGGATGCAGTGCGCACCGGTATACAGACGGATCACAAAACCCTCCGGCCGGTGGGGCCAGACGAGACGACCCGCGGGGCCCCACACGGCACCCCGCGGGTCCTCATCGTGGTCCTATTACTTCTTCACGTCGCGCCAGTACTCCTTATACAGGAGATAGAAGACGCCAGTGAAGACAATCATGAAGAGCACCACCCAGATGCCCATCCGCTCCCGATCGGCCCGGATCGGCTCGGCGGCATAGGAGAGAAAGGCGGTCAGCTGTGCAGTGACCTCCCGGTACTCCTCTTGGCTGAGGCGGCCCTCGGCCCCTTCGACCATCTCGAAGTCAACGATGTTGCCATCGTCGTCCTTGACGGCCTTCTGGTCACCCTGCAGGGCCTGCAGGATGTGGGGCATGGAAGTGCCCTCCTGGACCCAGTTGTTGTAGCCAACCTCGGCCTCGTCGTCCACGTAGAAGGTGTTGAGGTAGGTGTAGATCCAGTCCTCACCCTCAACGCGGGCGGTCAGGCTGAGATCCGGCGGAGCCAGTCCGAACCAGTTCTCACCATCCTCGGGATCCATGGGCGAGATGATGTGGCCATGCAGGTCGTGGTCACCGTGCATGATCCGATCTTCGATCCACGCCTCATCCTCGCCCACGTCGTCCATCAGCCGCTCGTAGCGGAGGAACTCCACGGAGTGGCAGCCGACGCAGTACTCGGCGAACAGCTCCGCACCCTTGCGGATGGAGTCCCGGTCGTGGTGACTGATGTTCGGGTCCATCATCCCCACCTCCGCCTTCGCCGAGCCGGCGAAGGCGAAGGTCAGGAGCGCGCTCAGAACGATTCCTGTCTTTTTCATGCTCATGTCAGGAGGTCACCCTTTCCGGTACGGGCTTGGTCTTCTCGAATCCGAAGTAGGTGTAGACCCACAGGAAGACGAAGAACCCGAAGTAGATCGCGGTGAAGATCCGGCCCAGGATGATGGGCAGACCCTCCGGATCCTGCATGCCGACCCAGGTCAGGATCAGGAACGAGATCACCAGGGCCGCAAGGCCGATCTTGAACCCGAGCCCGCGGTAGCGGATCGACTTGACCTCGGTGCGATCCAGCCAGGGCAGGAAGAGCAGGACCACCGTCCCGGCCAGCATGACGATCACGCCGAGCGCCTCGTTCGGGATCGACTGCAGCATGGCGTACCAGGCCGTGAAGTACCAGACCGGGTGGATCGCCTCCGGCGTCTGCAGCGGGTCTGCCGGCTGGAAGTTCGGCCGCTCAATGAAGTAGCCGCCAAACTCCGGCGCGAAGAAGATCACCGCCACGAACAGGGTCAGGAAGACGCCGTAGCCGAACAGGTCCTTGACCGTGAAGTACGGATGGAACGGGACGCCGTCTACCGGCTTGCCGTCCGCGTCCTTGTTCTTCTTGATATCGACGCCATCCGGATTGGTGGACCCGACGTGGTGCAGCGCCACGATGTGGACGAAGACCAGTGCGATCAGCACCAGGGGCAGCGCCACCACATGCAGCGCAAAGAGCCGGCCGAGGGTGGCCTCATTGACGATGAATCCGCCCTGCAGCCAGATGACGAGTTCTTCACCGACCACGGGCACTACGCCCGCCAAGGCGATGATCACCTGTGCCGCCCAGTAGGACATCTGGCCCCACGGCAGCACGTACCCCATGAAGGCCTCGGTCATCATCACCAGGTAGATCAGCACGCCGATGATCCACAGCAGTTCGCGCGGCTTCTTGTAGGAGCCGTAGAGCAATCCGCGGAACATGTGCAGATAGACGACGATGAAGAACGCCGATGCGCCGGTGGTGTGCAAGTAGCGCATCAGCCAGCCCCAGTCCACGTCGCGCATGATGAACTCGATCGACGAGAACGCGCGCTCCGCGGAGGGCTGATAGTACATGGTCAGCCAGAGGCCGGAGACAATCTGGATGATCAGTACCAGGATGGAGAGGGAGCCGAAGTAATACCAGAAGTTGGTATTCTTGGCGACGTAATACTCCCCCATGTGGTAGCGCCAAGTGCTGGTCAGCGGGAAGCGGTCATCCACCCACTGCAGCAGACCGCTGGCGTTCAATCGATTCATCACGCCGCGCCCTCCTCTGCGTCGTCAGGATCCTCGCCGATGACGAGTTTGGCACCGTCCTCCGCGAACCGGTGGGGGGGGATCTCCAGGTTGGTCGGTGCCGGCACACCGCGGTAGACGCGGCCGGCCATGTCGAACATCGACCCGTGGCAGGCACAGAAGTGGCCGCCCCTCCAGTCGTCGTCGAAGCTCTGCGCCCGCATCTCCGGATAGAAGATCGGGATGCAGCCGAGGTGGGTGCAGATCGGGATGACGACAAAGACCTCGGGCGAGACGGAGCGCAGCTGCGGATCGACGTAATCCGGCTGCTGGTCCCGTTCCGAGTCCGGGTCGCGCAGGCGCCCCCGAAGCTCGTCGCTCTTGAGGGACTCGATGTGCTCGTCGCTACGACCGATGACCCAGATGGGGCTGCCCTTCCATTCGAAGGTCAGCCGTTGGCCGGGATCGATGCGTCCAACATCGACCTCGACGGGCTCACCCATTGCGCGAGCCTCTACGTTCGGTCGGAGAAAGCCGAGGAAAGGCACAGCCGCAAAGACTACACCGACCCCGCCGACCACGGTGGCGGCGCCGGTCAGAAAGCGGCGCCGGCTAGGATCAGGGGCTTCGTTACTCATGACGGTTCCCTACGTGTCGTACCCAAGGGTGTACAAACAGCGCGTAAGCTTCGTACATCGTGTATCCAGGCGTCAAGGCGCTTTTCGCCCAGCCTGGCCCGGTGGTGCCATAGACTATTACATCACCACTGATACGTCATTCCTTTCGCACGCTACGCCGGGTTATCCACCTCCACGTAGTGATGGACAAGGCCGAGGACCTCGTTGATCCGGGCGCCGAGGGCCTGCACCCCGGAGCGCTCCGTGGCGTGGTGGCCGGCGGCGAAGTAGTGCAGACCGCGCTCGCGGGCGGTGTGGGGGATGGGCTCGCCAAGTTCTCCGGAGAGGTAGGCATCGACCCCGAGGTCGGCGGCCTGGTCAATCAGCCCGTCGGCGCCGCCGCTGCACCAGCCCAGGCGCTGGATCCGTTCGGGCCCGCCGGGAACGTGGGTCGGCGGCCGCCCCAGCGCACGGTCGATGCGCGCAGCGAACGCCTCCGCCGAAAGGGGCTCGGCGAGCGTACCCGTCCACAGCAGCCCAGGGACTCCCTTGGCGTCGTGCTGCGCCTCGGGGCGGAGTTCCAGCAACCGGGCCAGGCCGGCGTTATTGCCAATCTCCGGATGGATATCCAGGGGCAGGTGGTAGGCGAAGAGATTGATCTGAGCGGCGATCAGCTGCCGGATCCGGCGCCCCTTCATTCCCACCAGGCACGGGTCCTCCCCTTTCCAGAAATAGCCGTGGTGGACGATCAACGCATCGGCTTCCAGGTCGATGGCCGCCTCGATCAAGGCCGCGCTCGCGGTGACCCCGGTGACCACCGTCCCGATGGAGGCACACCCCTCCACCTGCAGGCCATTGGGCGCGTAGTCACTGACCGCACCGGGGGCAAGCCATTCATTCAGGTATGCTTGTAATTCGTTTCGGTGCACCATGGCTTGAGACTCGCAGAGCAGGAATCGCATGAGGCTAACAGGACCCGCACGCTGGCGGCCATTGGCCGAGCAGGGGAGCGCGTGGCTGCGCTTCGTGGTCGGCTACACGGCCCTGGGCATCGCCCTGGCAGTGGTGATCGTCTGGATCAATCCGGACCTGCTCGGCCCCTTTGCTCCGCGTGTCGAGGTCACTCAGACCGAGGCGGAGTCGCCGCGACAATACGACGCATCCGGCCCGGCCAGCTACGCCGCCGCCGTTGACGAGGCCGCCCCCGCGGTGGTCAACATCTTCACCGTCAAGCAGGTGACGGAGCGGCTCACCCCGCCCGGCTTCGACGATCCGCTCTTCCGCCGCTTCTTCGGCGACCCGCCGGCGCAGGAGCGCCAGCGGACGCAGACCAGCCTCGGCTCCGGGGTCATCCTCTCGGAGAACGGCTACGTGGTCACCAACCACCACGTCATCGACGACGCCGAGCAGATCCAGGTCCTTCTCGCTGACGGACGCGAGCGGACCGCCAGCGTTGTCGGCCGGGACCCGGAGACCGATCTGGCCGTTTTACGGATCGACGCCGACCAGCTGCCGGTCATCACCTTCGCCCGGGACGATCGCGTCCGTGTCGGCGATGTGGTCCTGGCCATCGGCAACCCCTTCGGGGTCGGCCAGACGGTGACCCAGGGGATCATCAGCGCCACCGGGCGCGACCAGCTCGGCCTGTCCACGTTCGAGAACTTCCTGCAAACGGACGCGGCCATCAACCCGGGCAACTCCGGCGGCGCGCTGGTGGACGCCCAGGGTCACCTGGTGGGCATCAACACCGCCATTTTCAGCGGAACCGGGGGCTCGCAGGGCATCGGCTTCGCCATCCCGGCGGGGATCGCCCAGGCGGTCGTTTCGGACCTGATCCAGCATGGCCGCGTGGTCCGCGGGTGGATCGGCGTGCAGGCGCAGCGGCTGAATCCGGCTCTGGCCGAGTCCCTCGGCCTCGACCCGGAGACCGCAGGCGTTGCCATCACCCACGTCCTCCCCGAGGGCCCGGCGGACCGTGCCGGTCTCCGGGCAGGCGATATTCTCACGCAAGTCGAGGAGCGCCCCCTGCGCGACGTCCAGGACCTGCTCCAGGCGATCAGCCAGGCGGCGCCGGGCACCGAGGTGGAAGTCAGCGGCTACCGGGACCAGGAGCCTTTCTCGACGCGGGTCACCCTTGGTGAACGCCCGGCCGTCCAGCAGCCGCAACGCCCCGGGCAACGCTGACCGCCGCAGCCGCCCGCACTCGCACCGGGCCCCGCGGTTCGCCGCCCGCGGGGAGGCCCGGGACCGTCACCCCGACGGCAGGCTCGCCCGCAGGGCCTTGAGAAAGGCGTCATTCTCATCCGGCCGCCCCACGGTCACCCGCAGGCACCCGGCAAGCCGCGGGTGGCTGCCATCCAGGCACTTGATCAGCACCCCCCGCTCGCGCAGCGCCGCGTGGAGCTGCGGCGCCGGACTGGCCGTGACGCGGAAGGTCAGGAAGTTGGTCTGGCTCGGCCCGACCCACTCCACCCCCGGCACGGCGGCCAGTTCCCCCGCCAGACGGTGGCGCTCCGTGCGCACCGCCTGGACGGAGCGCTCCAGGGCCTCCGCATGCTCCATAGCGAAGCTGGCGCTGGCCTGGGCCAGGCTCCCCACGTTGTAGGGCAGGCGGCACTTGTCCAGCTCCTTGATCCAGGCCGGCGCGCCGATGAGCACGCCGACCCGCAGCCCGGCGAGTCCGACCTTGGAGAGGGTTCGCAGCACGAGCACGTTGGGCAGTTCCAGCACCCGGGGCAGGAAGCTCGCCTCAGCGTAGGCGGCGTACGCCTCGTCAACCACGACCACACCGTCGGCGCCGGCAGCCAGCTCGGCGACCGCATCCAGGTCGAGCCCGTTGCCGGTGGGATTGTTCGGATGCGCCAGGTAGGTCACCGCCGGCTGATGCTCGGCGAGCGCCGCCGCGGCGGCAGCCGGGTCGAGGCCGAAGTCGTCGTCGAGCTCGAACTCCGCGTAGCCGGAGCCCGTAAGCTCGGCAATGACCCGGTACATGGCGAAGCTCGGCGCCGGCGCGAGGACATTCCGCCCGGCACCCGCCACGGCGAGGTTGATGAGCTGGATCAGCTCGTCGGAACCGTTGCCGAGCAGGATCCCGGCGCCCTCCGGGATACCGAGCCCGCTGCGCAGGGCGGCCTTGAGCTCACGCCCGCGGGAATCGGGGTAGCGGTTGACCGCCACCTTGCGCATGCGCTCGAGCCACGCCGTCTCCAGCGCCCCGGGCCAGGCCCAGGGGCTCTCCATGGCGTCAAGCTTGATGGCCCTGCCCGGATCGGCGACCGCATACCCGTCCATCGCCTGGATGGCCGGGCGCACCCACCGCGCCGCCCGGTCCGCTGCGCTAGTCACCGGCCGACTCCTCGCCGCGGGCCCGGTACTCCGCCGACCGGGCGTGGGCCGTCAGCCCCTCACCGCGGGCGAGAGCGGCCGCGCAGCCGCTCAGCGCCGCCGCCCCCTGCGGCGAGCAGTAGAGCGTCGTCGAACGTTTCTGGAAGTCGTAGACCCCCAGCGGCGAGGCGAAGCGGGCCGTGCGCGACGTCGGCAGCGTGTGGTTGGGCCCGGCGCAGTAGTCGCCGAGCGCCTCGGCGCTGTAATGGCCGAGGAAGATCGCCCCGGCGTGGCGGATCCCCTCGAGCAGGCGGTCCGGCTCCGCCACGGACAGTTCCAGGTGCTCCGGGGCCACGTAATTGGCTACCTGCTGCGCCTCCTCCAGGTCGCGGACGCAGATCAGGGCGCCGCGCTCGGCGAGGGAGGCACGAATGATCTCGGAGCGCTCCAGATCCGGCAGGAGCCGCTCCATCGCTTGCTGGACCTGGTCGAGGAAGACGAAGTCCGGGCAGACCAGCAGGGCCTGCGCTTCCTCGTCGTGCTCAGCCTGTGAGAACAGATCCATGGCGATCCACTCCGGATCCGCCTGGCCGTCGCTGATGATCAGCACCTCCGAGGGACCGGCGATCATGTCGATGCCGACCACGCCGAAGACCCGCCGCTTCGCCTCGGCGACGTAGGCGTTACCCGGACCCACGATCTTGTCCACCGCCGGGACGGTCTCGGTGCCGTAGGCCAGCGCCGCCACCGCCTGGGCGCCGCCGATGGTGAAGATGCGATCGACGCCGGCCACATGGGCGGCAGCGAGCACCAGCGGGGAGATCGCCCCACCCGGGGCCGGCACGACCATGATGATCTCCTCGACGCCGGCAACCCGCGCCGGCACCGCGTTCATGAGCACCGTGGAGGGGTACGCCGCCTTGCCCCCGGGGACGTAGACGCCGACCCGGTCGAGCGCCGTCACCTGCTGCCCGAGGCGGTTGCCGTCGGCGTCCTCGTAGCTCCACTCCTCCAGGCGCTGCCGCTCGGCGTAGGCGCGGATGCGCTCCGCGGCCGCCTCCAGGGCCTCGCGCGCCTCCGGGGCGATCTGCTCGAGGGCCGCCGCCCGATCGGCTGCGGGGATCTCCAGCTCGGCGACGCTGCCCGCCTCGGTGCCGTCGAAACGCCGGACGTAATCGAGCAGCGCGGCATCCCCGCCACTGCGCACCCCGTCCACCACTTCGGCGACCCGCTGCTCAATGGCGGCCCCGGGGTGGTTGCCCCAGCTGGTCAGGGCGTCGAGGCTGTCCCAGAAATCGGGTTGCGTCGTACTCAGCCGCTTGATCTCGACCATGGCTGTTCCCTTCGGCTATTGCTAAGTGCTCTGGGCGGCGCGGGCCGCGGCGGCCAGATCCCGTGTCAGGGCGCCGACCCGGTCCGGCTCGGTCTTCAATGAGGCCTTGTTGACCACCAGGCGAGCGCTGATCGGGAGGATCTCCTCCAGAGGCTCGAGCCCGTTGGCGCGCAGCGTGTTCCCGGTATCCACCAGATCGACAATCAGATCGGCCATGCCCACCAGCGGGGCGAGCTCCATGGAGCCGTAGAGCTTGATGATCTCCGCCTGTCGCCCCTGCTGGGCAAAGTACTGCCGGGCGAGATGGACGAACTTGGTCGCCACCCGGGGGCGCCGCCCTGCCGGCGCCCCGCCCTTGGGCCCGGCGACCATCAGCCGGCAGCGGGCGATGCCCAGATCCACCGGGTCGTAGAGCCCGGTGCCGCCGTGCTCAAGCAGGACGTCGCGGCCGGCCACACCCAGATCGGCGCCGCCGTGCTCGACGTAGGTGGGCACATCGGAGGCCCGCACCACCAGCAGCTGGAGGTCATCGCGGTTGGTGCCGATGATCAGCTTGCGGCTGGCGTCGGGGTCCTCCGCCGGCTCGATGCCGCAGGCGCTGAGCAGCGGCAGGGTGTCTTCCAGGATGCGGCCCTTGGACAGGGCGAGGGTCAGGGTTCGGCTCATGGGTCTGGGCTGGCTCTCGTCGCTAGTCGGGCACGCGCTGGATATCCGCCCCCAGCTGGGCAAGCTTCTCCTCGATACACTCGTAACCGCGATCGATGTGGTAGATGCGGTCCACCCGGGTCTCACCCTCAGCCACGAGGCCGGCCAGCACCAGGCTTGCCGAGGCCCGCAGGTCGGTGGCGATCACCGGGGCGGCGGTCAGCCGCTCGACACCGCGAATCCGGGCGGTGGCGCCCTCCACGAAGATATCCGCTCCCATGCGCTGCATCTCCAGGCAGTGCATGAAGCGGTTCTCGAAGACCGTCTCCGTGACCTCCCCGGCGCCGGTGGAGATCGCATTAAGGGCGCAGAACTGCGCCTGCATGTCCGTCGGAAAGCCGGGATAGGGGGCGGTCTCCACATCCACAGCGCGCGGGCGGTCGTGCATGACCAGGCGGATCCAGTCCGCGCCGGCCGTCACCTCCGCCCCGCTCTCGCGCAGCTTGTCGATGACCGTGGCCACGGGTTCAGGGGCCGTGTCCTTGAGCAGCACATCGCCCCCGGTCATCGCTGCAGCCACGAGGTAGGTTCCGGTCTCGATGCGATCCGGCAGGACCTGGTGGCGGATCCCGCGGAGCCGCTCCACCCCCTCGATGGTCAGCGTCGACGTACCGATCCCGGAAATCCGCCCGCCCATGGCGTTGATGCACTCCGCCAGGTCGGCCACCTCCGGCTCCCGGGCGGCGTTCTCGAGGACGGAGGTGCCCTCGGCAAGGGCGGCGGCCATCATCAGGTTCTCGGTACCGGTGACGGTGGAGACGTCCATACGGATATGCGCGCCGCGGAGCCGGTCCGCACGGCCTTTGATATAGCCGTCGGTAACCTCGATCTCGGCACCCATGGCGCGCAAGCCATCGACGTGGATGTTGACCGGCCGCGAGCCGATGGCGCAGCCGCCCGGCAGGGAGACCTCCGCCTGCCCGAAGCGGGCGAGCAGCGGACCGAGCACCAGGATCGAGGCACGCATGGTCTTGACCAGCTCGTACGGGGCGCGGAACCCCTCGATGGTGGCCGTATTGACCTCCACCTCCATACCCTCGTGGACCGTGAGCTCCACGCCCATGCGGCCGAGGAGTTCCATGGTGGTGGTCACGTCGTGGAGATGAGGGATATTGGCGACGGTCATCGGCCCGTCGGCGAGCAGCGTCGCCGCCATGACCGGCAGCGCGGCGTTCTTCGCCCCGGAGATGCGGATCGACCCGTACAGGGGCGCACCGCCGCGGATGAGCAGTCGCTCCATCGAGCTATCCCGCCTTCCGCTCGCGCTCCGCAGGCGTCATCGTCTGCATCGAGATGGCGTGGAGCACGTCGCCGTCGATGTGCTCGCGCAGGGCATCGTAGACCATCCGATGGCGCTTGATCCGGGGCACACCCTCAAAGTCGGGACTGACGACCACGGCCTGGAAGTGGCGCCCGTCGCCGCCGACCTGGACCTCCACATCGCTGAGTGCGCCGCGGACGAGTTGCTCGATCTCTTCGGGCTTCATCATTGCCTGTCCCCCTGCGATTCGCTCGCAGCCTGTTGCCGTAAAGCGCGCGATTATAGCCGATTCAAGGCCGTTCGTCGGCGATATCGAGCACGGGCGCCACGCCGGTGACCTCGACGATGGCCGTCATCTGCTCGGGCATGTGGCGCAGACGCAGGGTACTCCCGTGGCCCCGGGCCCGGCGCGTCCAGTCCACGAGCACCGCGACGCCGGCGCTATCCGTCCGCTCCACCGCCGCCAGATCGAGGACGCGCTCGCCGTTGGCCGCGTCGATCCAGGCCAGCCCCTCGGCCCAGATCGCCGCTGCGGTCTCGAAGTCCAGCCGGCCGCACAGCCGACGCCCCTGCGCGCCGTTCGGCTCCAGGGTCGCCGCGTTCATTCGAAGCCGATCTCCCGGTTGCGCTCGGCCATCTGCTCGATGACCTCCTCGAGCGTGTGATCACGCAGCCGCGCCCGGAAGTCCTCGCGGTAGTTGTGGATCAGGCTTACGCCTTCGGCGGTCACGTCCACGAGCTTCCAGGCATCGTCCTGCGCCTCGAGCCGGTAGAGGACCCGGGCCCGGCTATCCCCGGCGCCGACCTCCATGCCCACCTGGACACCGCCGTCGCGCTGGCGGCTCCCGAGGATGCGGACATCCACCCCCTGGTACTCCTCCATGCTGGAGGCGTAAGTGCGCAGCAGGCTGCGCTGAAACTCCTGCACGAAGCGCTCCCGGGTGGCGTCGTCGGCATCCCGCCAGTGGGGCCCGAGGATGCGCGCCCCGATCCGGTCGTAGTCGATGTGCGGCTCGACGATGGGCGCCAGGGCCTCGTAGATCGCCACCGGATCGCCGGCGAGCTCCTCGCCGCGCTCCTCAAAGACTTCGAGCACCTCCTGCGTGACGCGCTCGACCAGCGCGCGCGGATCCGGCTTCGCCTGCGCCACGCCCCACAGCGCCAGAGCGCCAACCACAAGCCCTACCAGCGTTTTGCGCCCACCGGTTACCCGTACTGCCTGAAGCATTCCGCGACCTCGCTGTTCAGTCTTGCATCCGCGTCAGGAATTGGCCGATCAACCGTTCCAGGACCACGGCCGACTGGGTCTGAGTGATCCGATCCCCGCTGCCGAGCGTCTCGTCCTCCCAGCCGGCCTCCAGGCCGACGTACTGCTCGCCGAGCAGTCCGGAGGTGTAGATCGCCGCCGAGGTATCCACCGGGATCCGGTCGTAGCGCTGGTCGATACGGAGGATGACCTCGGCCTGGTGGCTCTCCGGGTTGAGCTCGATGCGCTCGACCTTGCCCACGCGGACGCCGGCCATGCTCACCGGCGCGCGCTCCCGGAGCCCGCCAATGTTGTCGAAGCTGGCCGCCACCTGATAGCCCGGCTGCTGGCGGATCTCCGCCAGGCCACTGACCTGCAGGGCCAGGACCAGAAACCCGGCCAGCCCCAGGGCCACGAACAATCCGACCCAGATCTCCACGAGCCGTTGGCTCATCGTGTTGCCTCTCCGTTCAGCCGAACATCAGCGCCGTGAGCAGGAAGTCCAGCCCGAGCACCGCCAAGGAGGTGTGCACCACGCCCATGGTCGTCGCCCGGCTCACCCCGCTTGAGGTCGGCGTGGCCATGTACCCCTTATGCAGCGCGATCCAGCCGGCCAGGAAGCCGAAGACCACGCTCTTGATTGCCCCATTCAAGATATCATCCTGCACGGTGACGGCGTTCTGCATATTGGACCAGTAAGCGCCGGCATCGATTCCGATCATGCCCACCGAGACCAGATAGCCGCCGAAGACGCCGACGGCGCTGAAGATCGCCGCCAGCAACGGCACCGCCAGCAGCGCCGCGAAGAAGCGCGGGGCGAGGATGCGCCGCTCCGGGTCCACCGCCATCATCTCCATGCTGGAAAGCTGCTCGGTGGCTTTCATCAGCCCGACCTCGGCGGTCAGCGAGGACCCGGCCCGGCCGGCAAACAGCAGCGCTGTCACCACCGGCCCCAGTTCCCGGACCAGGGTCAGCGCCACCATGGTGCCGACGGCGTCCTCGGCGCCGAAATCGACCAGGGTGTAGTACCCCTGCAGACCGAGCACCAGCCCCACGAAGAGCGCCGAGACGAGAATGATCACCAGCGACAAGACGCCGACGACGTAGAGCTGTTCGATAAGCAGCCGCGGCCGACGCACCACCTCCGGGGCCGCGCGCAGGATGCGCAGCATCAGCAGCACCGCCTCACCGAGCCCGCGCAGGCCGTCGAGGGTCCGCCGTCCGAGTCCCTGAATCGCGCCGATCACGACCCGCGCCCTCCGGTCAGCTCATCGGCCAGGCTTCGCGCGGGGTAGTGGAACGGCACCGGTCCATCGGGCCGGGCATCCACGAACTGGCGCACCGAAGCCGCCTCGGAGGCGTTCAGCTGCGCCGGCGTCCCCTCGGCGATGACAGCGCCGTCGGCGAGGACGTAGACGTAGTCGGCGATGGCGAAGGTCTCATGGACATCGTGGGAGACGACCACCGAGGTCAACCCGAGGGCATCGTTCAGCCGCCGGATCAGATCGATGAGCACCCCCATGGTGATCGGATCCTGCCCGGCGAAGGGCTCGTCGTACATCATCAGGGCAGGATCGAGGGCGATGGCCCGGGCCAGGGCCACGCGCCGGGCCATCCCGCCGGAGAGCTCCGCCGGCATGAGGTCTCGGGCGCCGCGCAGTCCGACCGCTTCCAGCTTGAGCAGCACCAGGGTCTCCACCAGCGGCTCGGGCAGGCGGGCGTGCTCGCGGATGGGGAAGGCCACGTTCTCAAAGACCGAGAGGTGGGTGAAGAGCGCCCCGCTCTGGAAGAGCACCCCCATGCGCCGGCGCAGGGCGTAGAGCTCCGCGCGGCTGAGTTGCGGGACCGCTTCACCGAGGACGTGGACCTCACCGGCCTGAGGCCGCAATTGCCCGCCGAGCACCCGCAGCAGGGTGGTCTTCCCGGTACCGCTCGGCCCCATGATGGCCGTCACCTGACCGCGGCGGATATCGAGATCGACCCCATCGAAGATCGACCGCCCGCCGCGCCGGACACACAGTCCGCGCACCCGTGCGAGCATCTCGTCGCGGTTCTCTGCGGCCTCCATCGCCTCCCCCTTTACGCTGCGGGCAGTATCCATCGCGCCGACCGAGCGGTCAATTGACCGCAGGCCACACGGCGCCCCTCGGGAACTGCAACAGATGTCGTAGAATGGGGGTATGACTGCCATGCGTACCCTCGTCGAGCACTACCAGGCCACCACCGACGCCGGCAGCGACGAGCGCCTGCAGGCGCTCGGACGCGCCGTGCTGCAGCTGGAGGCGGACGCCGTCGCTGCGCTGGGGCAGCGCATCGGGGGCGAGTTCGCCGCCGCCTGCCACCACATGCTCGCCTGCCGCGGGCGGGTGATCGTCACCGGCATGGGCAAATCCGGCCACATCGGCTCGAAGATGGCCGCCACCCTGGCGAGCACGGGGACGCCGGCCTTCTTCGTGCACCCCGGGGAGGCCAGCCACGGGGACCTGGGCATGATCACCGTCGACGATGTGGTCATCGCCCTGTCCAACTCCGGCGAGACCGACGAGATCACCGCCATCCTGCCCCTGATCAAGCGCCTCGGTGTGCCGCTGATCGCGCTCACCGGCAAGCCGGGATCCACCCTCGCCCACGCGGCGAATGTCCATCTCGACATCGGCGTGGCCCAGGAGGCCTGCCCCCTCGGCCTCGCCCCGACGGCGAGCACCACGGCCACCCTGGCCATGGGGGATGCACTGGCCGTGGCGCTGCTCGACGCCCGGGGCTTTACGGCCGAGGACTTCGCCCGCTCCCACCCCGGCGGCAAACTGGGCCGGCGCCTGCTGCTGCACATCGAGGACGTCATGCAGACCGGCGAGCGCATCCCCCGCGTCGCTCCCCAGACCCCCCTGCGCGAGGCGCTGCTGGAGATCAGCCGCAAGGGGTTGGGGATGACGGCCGTGGTCGATGGCGACGACCGTGTCCTCGGCATCTTCACCGATGGCGACCTGCGCCGCACGCTGGACCGCGGCGCGGATATCCACACCACACCGATCCAGGAGGTCATGACGCCGGGTCCGCAACCCGGCGCCCCCGACTGGCTCGCCGCCGAAGCCGCCGAGCGCATGGAGCGCCACCGCATCAACGCGCTGCTGATCACCGACGCCGACGAACGGCTCGTCGGCGCCTTGAACATGCACGATCTGCTGCGGGCCGGCGTGGTATGACCGACACCGCCCTCCACCCCTACTGCGGCCACCCGCCCGCTGCGGTGCTCGAGCGGGCCGCCGGCATACGCGCCGCCCTGTTCGACGTGGACGGGGTGCTCACCGACGGTACCGTCTACTGCGGCGGCAGCGGCGATGCCCTCCAGGTCTTCCATATCCACGACGGCAAGGGGCTGCGCCTGCTCCTGGACGCCGGCGTCCAGGTGGGCTGGATCACCGCCCGCGGGGGCAGCGCCCTGATGCGCCGCGCCGATGAACTCGGCATCCCCCATGTGCTGCGCGGGCGCGCCGACAAGGGCGAGGCGCTCGCCGAGATGAGCGAGCGCCTCGCCGTCCCCCTGAGTGGCTGCGCTTACACCGGCGACGATCTCATCGATCTGCCCGCAGTGCGCCGCGCCGGGCTCGGTATCGCCGTCGCCGACGCCCACCCCCACGTCCAGGCCCACGCCGACTGGGTGACCCGGCGCCCCGGCGGTCGCGGCGCCGTGCGCGAGGTCAGCGAGTTGATCCTCCTCGCCCGCGGCGAACTGGCCGCTATCCTTCACGGGGCGGAGGGCTGACCCATGCGCCGCCGCGGCCTCCTCTACCCCGCCGTCGTCGCGCTCATCGCCGTGGTCCTCGGCCTGCTGTTGACCCGGGACCCGGATCCCGCGGTGGAGGAAGTGGACGCTCCGGAGGAACGCCCCGATTTCTTCTTCGAGGGATTCCGGACGGTCAGCCACGATGCCGACGGTCGGCCGGAGGGCACCCTGCGGGGCACGACCGCTCACCACTACCCGGGGCCGGAGGAGTTGCGGATTCAGGACCCGGACCTGACCCTGCGCAGCCGCGACGGCCTGGTCTGGGAAGGGCAGGCGCCCCGCGGCACCGCCTGGCAGGGGCGCGGCGAGATCCTCCTCCACGAGCGCGTGGCCATCCAGCGCCCGCCCCAGAACGCCCGGCCGCCGCTGGAGATCCTCACCCGCGACCTGCTCGTCGATCTGGAAGCCGGCGAAGCCCGCACCGACGCCCCGGTGCGAGCGCGCGATCCGGCCGGCGTCGTCCACGGGGTGGGCATGACCCTGGACTACCGCGCCGACCGTCTGCGCCTGCACGCCGAAGCCCGAGGCACCTATGAATTCCCGAACCGCTAGCCCGGCCGCCCGGATTTTTCCTGTAGCCTTGCTGCTGGCCCTGCTGCCCGGCGTTGCGGCGGGGCCGGCGGCAATGGCCGAGGAGCGCCAGCCGCCGGTCGAGCTTGAAGCGGACCGGGTTGACGTGGACGCCGCCGCCGGGGTCAGCGTCTACGAGGGCGATGCGGTACTCACCCGCGGCGCCATGCGCATCACCGGCGACCGCATGGAGGTCTTCACCCACGAGGATGGGAGCCTGAGCCACGTCTACGTTGACGGCACCCCGGCAACCTACCGCGACCAGCCCGAGGGGCAGCCGCGCCCGGTGCACGCCGAGGCGAAGCGCATGGAGTATTACGCCGCCGGCCCGGAGCGCGCCTACTTTGAAGGAGAGGCCCGGGCGTGGCAGGGGGATGACACGATCAGCGCCGCCACCATCCACGTCAATCTGGAGACCCGGGCCATGCGTGCGCAGGGCGCCGAGGGCCAGCGGGCACGGACGATCCTCTACCCGGCGCGGCGCGAGGAGGCGGAGAACGGCTCGTGAGCACACTGCGCGCACACGGACTGACCAAGCGCTACCGCGGGCGAGCCGTGGTCAATGGCGCCGCCCTGGAGGTCAGCGACGGCGAGATCGTCGGCCTGCTCGGCCCCAACGGCGCCGGCAAGACCACCTGCTTCTACATGGTCGTCGGCCTGGTCCAGGCGGATGAGGGACGCATCCTGCTCGACGACCGCGACCTGACCGCACTGCCGATCCACGCCCGGGCCCGCCTCGGCATCGGCTACCTTCCCCAGGAGGCGTCGGTCTTTCGTAAGCTCAGCGTGGCCGATAATGTACGGGCGATCCTGCAGCTGCGCGACGATCTGGATCGCGCCGGCCGCGAGCAGGAGCTCGACCGGCTGCTCGAGGAGTTCGGCGTCACTCACGTGCGCAACTCCCCGGGGATTGCGCTCTCCGGCGGAGAGCGGCGGCGGGTGGAGATCGCCCGCGCCCTGGCGGCAGCGCCCCGGTTTATCCTGCTCGACGAACCCTTCGCCGGGGTGGATCCGATCTCGGTCGGCGAAATCCAGCGCATCGTCCGCCAGCTGGCCGAGCGCGGGATCGGCGTGCTGATCACCGATCATAATGTGCGCGAGACACTCGGCATCGTCCAGCGCGCCTACATCCTCAGCGACGGCGAGGTCCTCGCCGCCGGCGATGCCGAGACGGTCCTGGCCGACCGCCGGGTCCGCGAGGTCTATTTAGGAGAGGATTTCCGCCTGTGACCGACACCACCCTGCGAGCACCAGCGGTACGGGCCCGACCATGAAGCAGTCGCTGCAGCTTCGCATCGGACAGCAACTGGCCATGACGCCGCAGCTGCAGCAGGCAATCCGGCTGCTGCAGCTCTCCAGTCTTGAGTTGCGCACAGAGATCCAGCAGGCACTGGAGTCGAACCTGATGCTCGAGCTCGACGAGGAGCAGGAGGCGACCCAGGAGGAGGCGCTCTCCGAGGAGGCCGAGGCCGCGGAGAGCAACGAGCCGGACCCCGCCGAGGAGATCCCGGAAGATCTGCCGCTGGACACCAGCTGGGACGACATTTACGACGGCTCCACCGCGCTGAGCGCCCCCGCCGAGGATGCCACCGGCCGCGACCCGCTGGAGAACCACGCCGCCCCGGCGGAGGGGCTGCGCCAGCACCTGCTCTGGCAGATCCAGCTCGAGACGCTCAGCGACCGCGAGCGGATGCTCGCCGAGATCATCGTCGATGGCGTCGGCGACGGCGGCTACCTGATCCAGACCCTGGAGGAGCTCCACAGCGCCTGCCCGCCGGAGGCGGCGGTCGAGCCCGAAGAACTGGAGACGGTCCTCGCCTGGGTGCAGCGCCTCGACCCGGTCGGCGTTGCCGCCCGCAACCCCCAGGAGGCGCTGCTCGTCCAGCTCGATCAACTCCCCCCCGACACCCCCTGGCGCGATGCCGCCCGTACCGCCCTGAGCCAGCACCTGGAGCTGGTCGCCGAGCGCCGCTTCACCGACTTGGAGCGCGTTCTGGGCCTGGACGCCGAGCAGGTGGACGCCGTCTTCGGGCTGATCCAGTCCCTGGACCCGCGCCCGGGCTCGCAGATCAGCGACACGACGCCGGACTACGTCATCCCGGATATCTACGTGGTCCGGCGCGACGGGCACTGGCAGGTGGAACTCAACGGGGAGACCGCACCCCGGTTGCGGATTAACGACTATTACGCCAGCCTGATCCAGAGAGCGAACCGCAGCGCCGACAACCAGTGCCTGCGCAGCCACCTCCAGGAGGCGCGCTGGCTGCTCAAGAGCCTGCGCAGTAGGAACGAGACTTTGCTCAAGGTAGCCAGCGCCATTGTCGAACGCCAGCAGGGCTTCCTCGAGCACGGGGAGGAGGCCATGCAACCGCTCGTGCTGCGCGAGATCGCCGAGGCGGTGGAGATGCATGAATCGACCATCTCCCGGATCACCACCAACAAGTACATGCACACGCCGCGGGGGACGTACGAGTTCAAGTACTTCTTCTCCAGCCATGTGCAGACCAGCGATGGCGGCGAGGCCTCAGCCACGGCCATCCGCGCGCGGATCCGCCGACTGATCGCTGAGGAGGATCGCGCCAAACCGCTGAGTGACAGCGCGATTGCGCGTATGCTTGAGGAGGAGGGCTTTCAGGTGGCGCGACGGACCGTCGCCAAGTACCGGGAGTCCTTGTCCATCGCATCGTCCGCGGAGCGCAAGGAGGCCCCCCGGCGGTAGCCGGGACCAGCGCCAAGCGGACCGTCAAGGCAGTACGGAGGCGGCATGCAGATCAAGCTTGCAGGGCACCACGTCGAGATCACCCCGGCGCTCCGGGACCACGTCCACGACAAGATGCAGCGGCTCCAGCGCCACTTTGATCACGTCATCGACACGGAGGTTATCCTCTCCGTGGAGAAGAAACGCCAGAAAGCCGAGGCGAATCTTCAGCTCGGGGCTGGCGGCGGGCGCATTTTTGCCGATGCAGTGGAGGAGGATCTCTACGCGGCGATTGATGTCCTTGTGGACAAGCTCGATCGCCAGGTCCTCAAGCGTAAAGAAAAGGCCGTCGATCAGAGGCGGCAGGGCGCGTCCCTCAAAGAGGCCCTGTAAGGGCCTCGTCGGGCGCGATCAGCGGGTCAGCCGATCGGACAATTCATGGACATCGAGCAACTCTTAACGCCGGACCGCATACACTGTGCCAGCGGGATCGATGACAAGGAGCAAGTGCTCCAGCACATCGGTGAGCTCATCGGGGCCGCCGATACCAACCTCGCCACCGGCGAGGTCAGCAGCCGATTACTGGCCCGGGAACGACTCGGCAGCACCGGGCTGGGGCACGGGGTCGCCCTGCCCCACGCCCGGATCGAGGGCATCGAGCGCGCCATCGGCGCCCTGATCCGCCTCGATGAAGGGATCGAGTTCGATGCCTTCGACAAGGCGCCGGTGGATCTGCTCTTCGCCCTGGTGGTGCCGGAGCACTTCACCGACGAGCACCTGCAGATCCTCGCCGCGCTTGCGGAGATGTTCAGCGACGCGGCCCTGTGTGAGCGACTGCGCAACGCCGGCGAAGAGGCTGAGCTGTTCGCCGCGCTGCGCGAATGGCAAGCCCAGTCCGACCCTTCGACGTGACTCGCGAGGAACCGACGCTCATCCCCGGCGTGCTGCTCGCCCTGCGCGGCGGCCACGGGGTGCTGATCGAGGGGCCGAGCGGCAGCGGCAAGAGCGATGCCGCCCTCGGCCTGCTCGAGCGCGGCCACACCCTGGTTGCCGACGACGCCGTGGCGCTCGAACGCCGCCGCGGGACCCTCCGCGGCCGCTGCCCGGGTCCGGCCCGTGGGCTCCTTCACCTGCGCGACGTCGGCGTCATCGACGCCACCGAACTCTACGGCCCGGAGGCGGTTGCCGCAGCGGCGCCGATCACCGCCTGCATCCGCCTGCAGCCCCGCGCCGGGGACGACCGCCCGGAGCACCTGTTGCGCGGCCGGCGCGACGTGCGCTATCTGCGTGGCGTCGCGCTGCCGCGGGTCACCCTGACCGGCGGCGTCAGCCGCCCGCTGCCGGCGTTGATCGAGGCGGCGGTGGTCAGCGAGCCTTGCAGTACGCACCGGCTGCAGCAGATCACCGGCAACCGGGAGGCGGCAGCGTGAACACCATCCGCCTGGTCATCGTCAGCGGGCTGTCCGGCTCCGGCAAGAGTGTGGCCTTGCACACGCTGGAGGACGCCGGCTACTACTGCATCGACAACCTGCCGGTGAGCCTCATCGCCTCGCTGGCCCAGTACGCCCTGGTCAGCGAGGCGCCTACCGGCGAACGCTTCGCCGTCGGCATCGACGCCCGCAACCCGGCGCGGGACCTGCAGTGCCTGCCGCAGACCCGGGCGTCACTCCAGGAACAGGGCATCGAGACGGAGGTCCTCTTCCTCTACGCCGAGGAGCGGATCCTGATCCGCCGCTACTCGGAGACCCGTCGCCGCCATCCCCTGGCCGAAGGCGACCGCCCCCTCGCCGACGCCCTGCGCACGGAGCAGCAGCTGCTTGAACCGCTGCGCGAGAACGCCGATTGGTGCATCGACACCTCGCGGACCACGGTCCACGACCTGCGCAGCCTGATCACCGAGCGGCTCACCGATCACCGCCACGGGCTGTCGATCCTGGTCCAGTCCTTCGGCTACAAGCACGGGGTCCCCACCGACGCCGACTACGTCTTCGACGCCCGCTGCCTACCCAACCCCCACTGGGAGCCACGGCTGCGCGCCTTCACCGGCCGCGACACCTGCGTCCGCGACTTCCTCGAGGCCCATGATGCGACCGAGACGCTCTACGAGCAGATCCACACCCTGGTCACCCACTGGCTGCCCGCTCACCTGGCCTCCAGCCGCAGCTACCTGACGGTGGCCATCGGCTGCACCGGCGGCCAGCACCGCTCCGTCTATCTGGCCGAGCGGCTCGCCGCCGCGCTCGAGGCCACGGGGAACCCGATCACCCTGCGCCATCGGGAGCTCTCATGAGGGTCGGGCTGCTCATCGTCGCTCACCGGCGGGTCGGCAGCGAGATCCTCGCCACCGCGTCGCGGACCCTCGGCATCTGCCCGCTGCAGACCCGCTCGCTGGAGGTCATGAACGAGGACGAGATGGAGCAACTGGCCGCGCAGGCGCGGGAGTGGATGAGCGCCGTGGACGACGGCGCCGGGACCCTGGTGCTCACCGACGCCTACGGCTCCACCCCGGCGAATGTCGCCGTCGCCGCCGGCACCGGCATGCACTGCCGGATCGTCACGGGGATCAACCTGCCGATGCTCCTGCGGGTATTCAACTACCCGGAGCGCACCCTGGACGCTATGGCCGAGTCGGCGGTCACCGCCGGCCGCGCCGGCATCCTCCAGGTCGATGATCCGGGGGCGATATGAGCACCGTGCGCCGGGAAGCGACCATCCATAATCGTCTCGGGCTCCACGCCCGGGCCGCAGCCCGTTTCGTGACCGTGGCCAGCGCCTACGAGGCCGAGGTCCACGTGGAGTACCGGGGCAAGCGGGTCAACGGGAAGAGCATCATGGGACTGATGATGCTTGCCGCCGGCAACAAGGCTCAGATCACCCTGGAAGCCGACGGGGACGATGCCGAGGCCCTGCTCGACGCCCTCGAGGAGCTCGTCTCCAGCGGCTTCGGCGAGGGGGTCGAAGCCTGACCGCGCTGCGGACCCCCCGCAGCGCATCGCCCTACCCCCTCCGCCTTTACGGTGCAGCCTCCAGCTGCTCGCGCAGCTGCTTGAGGTGTCGGCGGGTGCGCTCCTTGAACTCCGGCGTCAGGCCGGCATCCTCGTAGATGGGGTCGCCCTGGTCGTCTTCGGCGATCACCTGCTTGCCCTGCACGTAGGGGAAGGACGCTTCGATATCGTCCAGGGCGGCGGAGAGGATGTCGGTAATCAGCTCCTCCTCGGTGCGTCCCGGGTACATCTCGGCAAGCGCCTTGATCTTCGCGGCATCGTGCAGGGGCAGCCGTACCCCATACTCGTACGGCGTCCGCTTCTCCGCAGCATTCTGCTGCCACTGTTGCACCAGGTTTTTCAAGCCCATCGTGCGCCTTTCTCCCCTGTTCCCATCCGTTTCCGTCTGAACCCTGATTGCCAGTCTGTCCTATTTCCCCGCCACCGTCATTTCATCGATCAGGATCGAGCCGGTGAGCACATTCCCCCGCCGATCGACATCGGCGCCCACCGCCTGGATGCCGGCGAAGAGATCTCCGAGGTGCCCGGCGATGGTGACCTCCTGGACGGGCCGATCGACCTGCCCGTTCTCCACCCAGAAGCCGGCGGCCCCCCGGGAGTAATCCCCGGTAACCAGGTTCACGCCCTGGCCCATGAGCTCGGTGACGATCAGTCCGCGCCCCATGCGCCGGACCAGGCTGTCGAAATCGTCGGGGCCGGACTGTACCTCGAGGTTATGGATGCCCCCGGCGTTGGCGGTGGTCTCCAGCCCCATGCGCCGGGCGGAGTAGCTATCCAGCACGTAGCGGCGCAGGACGCCGTCAGCGATGAGCGGGGAATCCGCCGTGGCCACGCCCTCGGCGTCGAAGGCGGCGCTGCCCAGGGC
Organism: Ectothiorhodospiraceae bacterium; assembly: GCA_003552625.1. Lineage (GTDB taxonomy): Bacteria > Pseudomonadota > Gammaproteobacteria > Nitrococcales > Halorhodospiraceae > Halorhodospira. The sequence continues at coordinate 27,284 of PUNM01000064.1, read as the reverse complement.
GCGCGGGATGTGCGGCCGCTCGACCATCTGCATCCAGGCCGGGAAGAGCTGCTCACCGAGGCGATCCACGAGGAAGGAGGCCCGCCGGTAGAGGGCGCTGCCCTTGACCGCCCCCACCAGGTGGCCGATCAGCCCCCGGGCCACGGCGGCCTCGAAGAGCACCGGCACGCGCTCGGTACTCACGCTATCGGCGCCGAGACGGGCCGTCGCCCGTTCGGCGGCGCGGCGCCCCACGGCACTAGCCCCCTCGAGGCCGTTGGGATCCCGGGCCACGGTGTACCAGTAGTCGCGCTGCATGTCCTCGCCGTGCCCGGCCACGGCGACACAGTGGACCCCATGGCGGGTCTCGGGCAGGACCGACAGGAAGCCGTGGCTATTGCCGTAGGCGTGGAGCCCGCGGTGGACGCTGACGCCGGCGCCCTCGGTATTCTCGATGCGGCGGTCGGCCTCCAGCGCCGCCTCCTCACAGGCGCGAGCGCGCTCAACGGCCTCCTCCGGCGTAATGCCCCACGGGTGGTCCAGATCGAGATCCGGCGGATCGACGGCCATGCGCTCGGCCGGAGCCAGACCGTTGGCCGGGTCTTCCGAGGTGTAACGCGCGATATCGCAGGCCGCCTGCACGGCTTCCCGCACGGCTTCCGCGGAGAGGTCGCCCGAGTTGGCGCTGCCCTTGCGCCCGCCGAAGTAGACACTCACCGCCAGATCCCGGTTGCGGTGGTGCTCCAGCGTATCGATCGCCCCTTTGCGGACGTTCACCGACAGCCCCACGTCCCCGGAGCAGGCCGCCTCGGCCGCCTCCGCCCCGTGCCGGCGGGCCTCATCCAGGGCCTGCTCGATGCGTTGCTCGAGCGTGGCGGCGGCGGGAAGCTCATTGCGGTCTTCAGACATAAATCCTCGCATTACCGTTGAATCAGGCCTGCGTTCCACCCACCGTCATGCCGTCGACCAGCAGGGTCGGCTGGCCGACACCGACGGGCAGGCTCTGCCCCTCCTTACCGCAGACCCCGATCCCGCTGTCGAGCTGCAGGTCGTTGCCGACCCGGCTGACCCGGGTCAGGACATCGGGCCCGTTGCCGATGAGCGTCGCGCCCTTGACCGGGTGCTGGATGCGGCCGTTCTCGATCCAGTACGCCTCGCTGGCCGAGAAAACGAACTTGCCCGAGGTGATATCCACCTGGCCGCCGCCGAAGTGGACCGCGTAGAGCCCACGGTCCACGGAGCCGATGATCGAGGCCGGATCGTCGGAGCCGGGCAGCATGTAGGTGTTGGTCATCCGCGGCATCGGCAGGTGGGCGTAGGACTCGCGCCGGGCGTTGCCGGTGCGCTCCTGCCCCATCAGCCCGGCATTGAGCCGATCCTGCATGTAGCCGGTCAGCACCCCCTCCTGGATCAGGGTGTTGCACTGCGTCGGATGGCCCTCATCGTCGATATTCAGGGAGCCGCGGCGCTCCGCCAGGGTGCCGTCATCGACCACGGTGCACAGCGGTGAGGCGACCCGCTCACCGATCCGCCCGCTGAAGGCCGAGGTGCCCTTGCGGTTGAAATCGCCCTCCAGGCCGTGGCCCACGGCCTCGTGCAGCAGCACGCCGGGCCAGCCCGGGCCGAGAACCACCGGCAGGTGGCCCGCCGGGGCGTCTTCGGCCTCGAGATTGACCAGCGCCTGACGGGCCGCCTCACGGGCGTACGCCTCCACCCGGTCCGCCTCGACGAAGCGGCTGTAGCTGTAGCGGCCGCCGCCGCCGGAGGCGCCGCTCTCCCGCCGATCGCCGGAGACGGCGAGCACGGAGACATTGATCCGCACCAGCGGCCGGATATCCGCCGCCCAATCGCCCTCGGAACTGGCCACAAGGATGGTGTCGTGGGCGCCGGCGAGGCTGACCACCACGTGCTCGATGCGCGGGTCCACGTCCCGCGCCGCCTTCTCCGCCCGGTGGAGCAACGCTACCTTGGCGTCCGCGTCGAGGCTGGCCAGCGGGTCGTCGCCGCGGTAGAGGGCGCGGCCGGAACCGCTGCGGAAGGGGCTCAGCGCCCGAGCGCCGCCGCTGCGGGCAACCACCCCGGCGGCGCGGGAGGCGTCCAGCAGCGCCGGCAAGTCGATTTCGTCGCAGTAGGCGAAGCCCGTGGTCTCGCCGCTGACCGCCCGGGCCCCGACGCCGCGATCCCGGCTGCGGCTGCCCTCGCGGACGATGCCGTCCTCCAGGACCCACGCCTCGCGCCGGGAGGCCTGGAAGTAGAGATCGGCAAAGTCGACGCCGGGGCGCAGGAGCCGGGAGAAGACTGCGTCGAGCCCCTGCTCGTCCAGGCCGGCGGGGGCAAGAAGATCGGCCTCGGCCTGGCGGAGCGTCTCGTCGATCGGCGATGCGACGGTATCACGCTGCATAGTCGGTAAACCTCACAGCCTGCGGTGACGGAGAGCCGGGAAACGCCCCCGGATCTCGTGAAGACGGCCGAGGTTGACGTCGCTGACGATCACCCCGGCGCCGCGTTCCAGACGCTTGAGCACGCTCCCCCACGGGTCCACGATCATGCTCTCGCCGTGGGTCTCGCGCCCGTTGACATGGTACCCCCCCTGGTTCGGGGCCACCACGTAGCAGAGGTTCTCGATGGCGCGGGCGCGAACCAGCACGCTCCAGTGCGCCTCCCCGGTGACCGCCGTAAAGGCGGAGGGGACGGCAAGAATCTCCATGCCCTGCTCGGCCATCGCCCGGAAGAGCTCGGGAAAGCGTAGATCGTAGCAGACCGCCACGCCGAGCCGGCCGAGCGGGGTATCAAGTACCAGCGGCTGCGCCCCGGGCTGCTGGGTGGCCGACTCCCGGTACGCCTCATCCGGACCCACCTGGACGTCGAAGAGGTGGATCTTGTCGTAGCAGCCGAGCCGCTCTCCCTCCGGGCCGTAGACCGGCGTTGCCGGGCGGACGCGCTCCGCGCTCTCCCCTTCCAGCGGGACGGTGCCACCGACGAGCAGCACCCGGTGCTCCCGCGCCTGCCCGGCAAGGAACGACTGGATCGGACCGGCGCCATCCGGCTCCGCGTGGCGCAGCTTGTCCGTGTCCTGATAGCCCATGATCGCGAAGTTCTCCGGCAGGACCACCAGCTGCGCCCCAGCCGCCGCCGCCTCGGCGATCAGCCGCCCGGCCTCCTCCAGATTCGCCTCCACGTGCGGCCCGGAGGCCATCTGCACGGCCCCCACCCGGTACCGCCCGGTATTGGCGCTGCCGGCACTCGCGCCGGCGTTACTGCTCTGTTCCATCCTCGACTCCCAGCCTGAAGACCTCGGGCTCTGTCCAAGCCCCCCGTAGTCGGTAGTGCACCGCGGCTGCACGATCGAAGCCCTCGCCGAGCAACTGATCGGCCAGCGCTCCCCCGACGGCGCCGACGCCGCCGCCGAGGATGGCGCCAATCCATGGCAGGGTGGCGCCGACCCGCGGCTCCACCGAGATGCGGTTATCATACATGCGCGCCGCGAGATCCATGCTCCCCTCAATGGTAACGCGGGCGGCCGGCCCGACGATGGCGAAGGTTTCCACATGGGCCCGCCCATCGCCGGCAACCATGCGCGCCTCCAGCGTGTCGAAGGCGAACCCTTCGCCGAAGAAGTCACCGAAATCGAGCAGGATCCGTCGCGGCAGCATGCGCAGGCCGAGCAGGCCGACGAGCCGCCCGGCACCGGGCTCCACCGTGGTAATGCGGCCATCGCGCATGTTCAGCGCCAGCCCGCCTTCCATCCGCTCCAGCGCAAAGGCCCAGGGCGGCCCCGACCAGCTCAGATCGCCGACCAGATCCACATCGGCGAGGATCACCGCCCGGGGGGCACCGAGCAGGCTCTGCAGATCCGCCACATCGTCGGCGCGCAGCCGCCCGCCGATGCGCGTTCCGCTGCTGTCCCACTCCCCGCTGAGCGAGGCCTCCACGGCCGTACCGCGCAGCTGGGCCTGATCCACGTAGTAGACGCCGTCCCGGGGCTCGCCGGCGATACGCACGCTCCCCACGGTCCTTGCGTCAATGCGCAACTGGCCCACATGGGCCCGCAGCACCGGCCACGCCTCGGGCCGGGCCGGGCGCTCCGCCAGCGCCTCAATAGGCTCTGGCGTGCGCTCCGGCTCGCGTCCCACCACGGCCGGCAGGTCCAGGTGGCGGAGGCTGACGGTCACCGGCCCTGCCGCCTCACCCCGGCGCACGGTCCCTTCGACGAGATCCCCGCGCAGACCGATCCGTCCGGTTCCGTCCTCCTGGAGCTCGGCGGCGGCGGTCTGCGCCCCGTAACGGCGCCCCGCCCAGTGCAGATCCGCAATGCGCAGGTGGGCCGCCAGCGGCCGGGGCAACGCCCAGTCGCCGGCCGTCGCCCCGTTCCCCAGCTGCCACGGCTGGTGGCGGCGCAGCCAGTGCTGCCAGGCACTCAGATCCAGGCGCTCGAGCGTCCCGTGCAGCCGCACGCCGCGCTCGGGCAGCCGCGGCGCTGCATCCCCGAGGACCACGGACATCGTCGCGGGCCGGCCCTGTTCGTCCGCCGCCGCCCCGGCACGCAGGATGTCGCCGTAGCGCAGCCAGTACGACTCCAGACCGCGATCGGTAAAGCCGACATCGATCCGCAGCGGTCGCTGCGCCGGCGCCGCCAACCCTATGGGCTGCGGCATGTCGAGTCCGAGCCCGGCGAGGCTGGAACGCACGCTCAGATCGACAGCCAGAGGCCGGGGCCGGGGCTGGAACGCCGGCAATCGGGCCTCCACCTGCCACGGGGCGGCGCCCTGGATCCACGCCGGATCGTCGTCGAGAAACGCGAGCAGCGTTCCGGGCGAGCCGAAGGCCTCAGCCCGCAGGCGCAACTCCGGCCACCCGTCCCGCTCCTGACGGTCTACCCGGATCCGCGCCGGCTCTCCTCCCCAGCGGCCATGGATGGGGCCGACGCTCTCCAGGCCGGCGGCGTCAAAGCGCAGCGCCCCGCGCAGGTCCTCTGCCTCGAACCACGGGGCGATACCGGCCGTTACACCGGCAAGGTCGACCCGGCCGTTGAGCAGCAGCGTCTCCCCATGGGCATGCTCCAGGGGGAGGTGGAAGTCCAGATCCACGGTCATCGGCCCACGGCCGTGCAGAGCCACCGGATCCCCGATCCACTCGCGGCCCATCGGGCTCGCGGCCAGGTAGGCCAGCCCCTGGCCGGCATCCGCCGCCGCCCGCCCGCTCACCTCCAGGACGGGCTCGCGCAGATCGGCGATGGCGACCCGCACGTCCTGGAGCTGCGCGCCGTTGGTCCGACCGCGGCCCTCAATGGTCATACGGGCGTTGTGGAAGCGCAGCTGGGCGTCGATATCGGTGATCCGCGGCCACTCCGGATCGAACTGCAGCCGCCCGTCGGTTACCGCGGCGCGGACATCGAAGACGCCCTCGCCACCGTCGAAGGGAAAGTCCCGCGGGTCCCCGGCAAGAAGCAGGTCGGCGCGCGGGATCGCGCCGCGCTCCAGGGCGCGGCGCAGCCACTGCTGCACCTCCACCGGCGTGACCCCGGCGGGGACGTAGTCAGGCACCCGCTCGGCGCGCGCACCCTCCGCCGTGGCGCGGAGGAAGAGCTCCGGCGCCTCGCCGGTGTACTGCAGGCGAAAATCCCCGCTCGCGGTGAGATCGGCATTGGCCACGCGCAGGCGCTCGGTGGCCAGCTGGAAGTGGCCCTCCGGGCTCCAGCGCCCGACCGCCTGCGCCTCGGCCCGCTCCAGCGGCAGCGGCGCGCCAAAGAGCCAGGGGAGGTCGATGGCCGTCCCCTGCGCGCCAACTTCCAGGCGCACCGACTGTCCCGCGAACGCCGCGCTCGCCTCCCAGCCCGCCAGCGCCGGGAAGGGGCGGCGGGCCGATGTGCCCAGATCGTGCCCATGCAGCCGGCCCTCCAACGCCTGCAGCCGCCCCCGCTCGATCCGTCCGGCGACTCCGCCGTCCAGGGTGCCGGTGGCGGGGCGGCCGTGGAGCAGAGCGCTCCACGGCGCGATGGGCTCATCGGCCAGCGCCAGGCGCCAGGTCAGGGCCGCCGGCCGTTCAGCGGACCACTCGGCGTCGGCGGCGAACCCGGCCCCCGGGCGCTGCGAATCCTCGGCACCGCCCACGGCGAGCCGGACCGTCCGGCCCCGGCGCTCGCCAATCACCCGCAGGGCCGCCGTGCGCTCGGCCGCCCCTTCCCGGGGCTGAAGATGGAGACGGAGGCCCTCGACGCTGAGGTTCCGCGGCAGGCCCTCGACCCAGTCGATGGCCGGACCGCGCGGGAGCACCTGCAGCGGCTCGGCACCGGGCGGGCCGTCCGCCCTGGCCTGTCGCAACAGCCCCGCCGCATCCAGATGGAGATCCGCCTCACGGATCGCCACCCGTTGCAGAACCGGCCGCTGCGCCCGAAGCGAAGCGCCGGGGGCCGGCTGCAGCCGCACGCTCTGCGCACTCAGCCGCGTGGAACCGTCGGCAACCTCGACGCCGCGGGCCTCCAGCCCCGGCCAGAGGGAATCCCAGACCGGAACCAGGGTTTCGACCTCGACCGCCACGGGCAGGTACGGAGCCAGCCAGCGTTGGGCCGGCTCGGAGAGATCCGGCCCCCACCAGACGACCGCTCGCAGCCCCAGGCCGAGGAGAACCACCCCTGCCACCAGGTAGCCCAGCAACCGCCCGAGCGTCGCCCATCGCACGCGCGCCATCGCCTCAGACCGGGATCACGTCGTACTGATCGGCGACGTAGAGCGACTCCACCTGCAGTTCGATGGGCCGCTCGATGAACTCCTCGAGCTGTGCGAGGCTGCTCGACTCTTCGTCGAGGAGCACCTCCACCACCGACGGCGCGGCAAGGACGATGATCCGCTGCGACTCGAACTGCCGGACCTCGCGGAGGATCTCGCGGAAGATCTCGTAGACCACCGTCTCCGCCGTCTTCACGGTGCCGCGCCCGCCGCAGGTCGGGCAGGGTTCGCAGGTCAGCTGCTCGAGGCTTTCCCGCGTACGCTTGCGGGTCATCTCCACCAGACCCAGCGAAGAGACGGCGCCGATCTGCGTCTTGGCGTGATCCCGCTCCAGGGCCTTTTCCAGGGCCCGCAGGACCTGCCGGCGGTGCTCGGCGTCGGTCATGTCGATGAAATCGACAATGATGATCCCGCCGAGATTGCGCAGGCGCAGCTGCCGGGCGATGGCCTGCGCCGCCTCCAGGTTGGTCTTGAAGATCGTCTCATCGACGTTGCGGTTGCCGACGAAGCCGCCGGTGTTCACGTCGATGGTGGTCATCGCCTCAGTGGGATCGATGATCAGGTGACCGCCGGATTTGAGCTCCACCCGCCGCTGCAGGGCGCGCTCGATCTCCTCCTCCACCCCGTAGAGGTCGAAGATCGGCCGCTCCCCGCCGTAGAGCTCGATGCGCTCGCTGACGTGGGGGAGCAGGTCGTCGCAGAAGGCGCGCAGGCGCTGGTAGCCCTCCCGGGAGTCGACCCGGACCCGCTCCAGGTCCCGGGTGGCCAGATCGCGCATGGCCCGCAGCAGCAGGGGCAGGTCCTCGTGGACCAGCGTGCCGGGCTGGGCGATCTCGGCGCGCTGGCGGATCGACTCCCAGAGCCGCAGCAGGAAAGTCCGGTCGGCGGCCAGCGCCTCGTCGGAGGCGCCCTCGGCAGCGGTGCGGAAGATCACCCCGGCCTCGCCGTGCTCGCCGCCAAGGCCGTGGGCGACGGCGCGCAACCGGGCCCGCTCCTGCTCGTCCTCGATCCGCGCCGAGACCCCGACCCCGGCGGAGTGGGGGGTCAGGACCAGGTAGCGCGACGGCACGGTGATCTGCGTGGTCACCCGGGCCCCCTTGTTGCCGATGGGGTCCTTGATCACCTGGACGAGCAGCGACTGCTGCTCGCGCAAGAGCTGGTCGATTGGCGGCGCCGGCCCGCCGAGTTCGCGGTAGAGGTCGGAGACGTGGAGGAAGGCGGTGCGCTGGAGCCCGGCGTCGATGAAAGCCGCCTGCATGCCGGGCAGCACCCGGCGCACCTCGCCGAGGTAGATGTTGCCGACAAGCCCTCGCCGGCGCGCCCGCTCCAGATGCACCTCCTGGAGGACACCGTTCTCCACCAGGGCCACCCGCGTCTCGCGCGGGGTCAGATTGATGAGGATCTCCTGGCTCACGCGCCTCCTACCAGGCTTCGCGCCACGGCACCGCGAACTCGTCGAGCAGCAGGGTCGTCTCGTAGAGCGGCAGGCCCATCACGCCACTGTCGCTGCCGTCGAGGTGCTCGATGAAGACACCGCCACGGCCCTGGATGGCGTAGGCACCGGCCTTGTCCGCCGGCTCGCCGCTGGCCCAGTAGCGCTGACGTTCCTGCGGGCTCATGGCACGCAGCGTGACGTGGCTGACGGACAGGCGCGTCGCCTCGCGATCGTCAACGAGCGCCACCCCCGTCACCACCCGATGGGTATGGCCGGCCAGGCGCTCGAGCATGGCGTCGGCGTGCTCGGCATCCCGCGGCTTGCCGAGGATCTCCCCGTCCAGGACCACAGCGGTATCGGCACCGAGCGCCGGCACCTGGCGCCCGGCTTCGGCGTAGCCGCGGCGGGCTTTCTCCAGCGCCATGCGCAGGACGAACATCTCCGCACCCTCCCCGTCGTGGGGCGTCTCATCGACATCGACCGGATGGCTGCGGTACGGGACGCCGATGCGCTCGAGCAACTCCCGACGACGGGGGGATTGGGAGGCGAGGATGATGTGCGGTTCCATGGCGGCAGCCCTCTGTCAGCGCCCGCATCGGTGCGGGTTTGATTGAGCCAGTCTATCCATCCCGATGATACGGATGGCCGTGGATCACCGTCCAGGCGCGGTAGAGCTGCTCGGCGACGAGTACGCGGACCAGCATGTGCGGCAGGGTCAGCGGCGAGAGCGACCAGCAGGCGTCGGCCTCCCGGCGCAGATCGTCGGTCAGGCCGTCGGCGCCACCGATGATCAGCGTGGCCGCCCCGCCCTGATGGCTCCAGCGCTCCAGTTGCTCCGCCCACTGCCGCGTGGTGTGGGCCTGACCGCGTTCATCCAGGGCGATCCGCACCCCACGCTCGGGCAGCGCCCGGCGCAGCCGCTCGGCCTCGCGCTCGGCGGCGTGGGGGTCGTCGCTGCCGCGCCCCCCGGCGGGAACCTCCTGGAGGGTCAACCGCCAGCCGCGGCCAAGCCGTCGTGCGTACTCATCGAACCCCTGCTGCACCCAGCGCGGCGGCTTCTGCCCTACGGCGAGGAGCTGGACGCGCACGCCTCCTCCATCTCCCAGATGCGCTCCAGCCGGTAGAAGTCCCGGCTCTCGGCGGTCATCACGTGGACCACCGCGTCACCGAGGTCGATCAGCACCCAGTTGGAACCGGGCTCCTCGCCCTCGACGCCGAAGGGACGGACACCGCGCTCCTTGGCCGTATCGACCAGGTTGCGCGCCACGGCCTGAACGTGGCGCTGGGAGGTCCCCGTGGTCACCACGACCAGATCGGTCATCGGCGTCCGGCCGCGGACATCGATGACCACGGTCTCCTGCGCCTTGATCTGATCGAGCGCATCACGGACCAGTTGCTCGAGCTCTTCCACCACCATGCCTGCGACCTCTTCGACTTAAAGCTGCGGGTAGCCGTAAAGCCCCTGCTCGGTTATGGCCCGGCGCACCGGCTCGGGCATGAGATACCGCACCGACCGGCCCTGGGCCAGGGCCTGCCGGATCCCGGTGGCCGACAGCGCCACCGGCGTCACCGACTGCCGATAAATCCGCCCCGCCGGCACCCGGCGCAAAACCGCCGGGTCATCACAGCGCCGCGCCGCGTACTCGGCGGCCAGCGCCTCGGGCAGCGGCGCCCGGACACCGGGGCGCTCAGTGACGATGATGTGCGCGGCGGCCAGGAGCTCCCGCCAGCGCGACCAACCCGGCAGCCCGAGGAAGGTGTCGTAGCCGACGATCAGGCACAGGGAGACGGCACCGAGCTCCCGGCGCAGTTCGGCGAGGGTATCGACGGTATAGGAAGGCCCGACCCGATGAAGCTCGCGCTCATCGACGCGCATCGCCGGGTGGCCCGCCACCGCCTGACGGACCAGCTCGGCGCGCTGCTCGGGGCCAACCCGCGGGCGAGCGCGGTGCGGCGGGACCCGGGCGGGGATCAGGCGCAGCTCGGCCAGGTCCAGGGCCTCGCGCACCTCCTCGGCCGGGCGCAGGTGGCCGTAGTGGATGGGATCGAAGGTCCCGCCCAGGATGCCGATGGTTCGCAGCGCTTCACCCACGCGCGCGCTCACCTCCTGCTCAGCCCCGACAGTGGCCGTCCCCGAGGACGATCCACTTCTCCGTGGTCAGCCCCTCCAGCCCCACCGGCCCGCGGGCGTGGAGCTTGTCGGTGCTGATCCCGATCTCCGCCCCGAGGCCGTACTCCTGGCCGTCGGCGAAACGGGTGGAGGCGTTGACCATCACCGAGCTGGAATCCACCTCGCGCAGGAAGCGCTGGGCGCGGGGGTAGTTCTCGGTGACGATGGACTCGGTGTGCCCGGAGCTGTAACGCTCGATGTGCGCCATGGCGGCGTCGAGATCCGCCACCACCCGTACGGCGAGGATCGGCCCCAGGTACTCCGCGGCCCAGTCCGTCTCGTCGGCGGCGACGGCCTCGGGAACGCGGGCCCGCGTCTGCTCGCAGCCGCGCAGCTCGATGCCGGCGGCGCGCAGCTGCCGCGCCGCCTCGGGGAGGATGGTGTCGGCCGCGCCGGCGGCCACCAGGAGGGTTTCCATGGTGTTGCAGGTGCCGAGCCGCTGCGTCTTGGCATTGACCGCGATGTTCACTGCCTTGTCGAAATCGGCCTGATCGTCGATGTAGACGTGGCAGACACCGTCGAGGTGCTTGATCACCGGGACCCGGGCCTCGCGGCTGATCCGCTCGACCAGGCCCTTGCCGCCGCGGGGGACGATGACGTCCACCGACTCCGGCATCTGGATCAGGGCGCCGACGGCGTCGCGATCGGTCGTGGCGATCACCTGCACCCCATCGGCGGGGAGGCCGGCCTCCTCGAGACCGGCGCGGATGCACGCGGCGATCGCCTGGTTGGAGCGGATCGCCTCGGAGCCGCCGCGCAGGATCGCCGCGTTACCGGACTTCAGGCAAAGACCGGCGGCGTCCGCGGTGACGTTGGGGCGGGACTCGTAGATAATCCCGATCACGCCGATGGGCATGCGCATGCGCCCGACCTGGATCCCGGAGGGCCGGCTGGCAAGTTCGCGCACGGCGCCCACCGGATCCGGCAAAGCTGCAATCTGGCGCAGACCGTCGGCCATCGCCTGGATGCGCGCCGGGGTCAGCTCCATGCGCTCGATCAGCGCCGGGTCGAGCCCGGCCTCGCGGGCGGCGTGGAGGTCGTCCGCGTTGGCGCCGGCGATCCGCTCGGCCTCGGCCTCGATGCGCCGGGCCATGGCCTCCAGCGCATGGTTGCGCGCCCCGGTGCCGGAACGGGCCAGGGCGCGGCCGGCCTGCCGGGCCTGCTGCCCGATCCGGCGCAGGGTGGCGGTGATCTCGGCGTTCGGTTGTGTGCTCATCGGCCGTGCGGCCTCCCCTTTGTCGCTGTTGACTCCTATTTTGCCACGGTCCGGGCCAGCCGCGAGACCAGCGCCCGCAGCTCCTCGTCCGGCGCCCCCGGCGGCAGCCCCTTGATGGCACGATCGACGCGGTGGCAGCGGCGCAGCAACTGCCGCCAGGCGGCCACGGAGCCGCGCTTGGCGGCACCGCGAACCAGGCCCGCCCGGCGCTTCCAGATCCGCTCGCGCTGCAGGACCGTCTCGTCGGCACCGGCCGCCAGCCGGGCGACAACGCGGATATCGCGCCCCAGGGCCCAGAGAATCAGCGGCGGCTGCACACCCTCCTCGCGCAGGGTTCGCAGCACGCGCAGGGCGCGGGCGAGGTTGCCGGCCAGCGCCGCGTCGGCAAGATCGTCCACACCGTAGCGGGCGCTGTCGCTCAGCGCCTGGTCGGCCAGGGCCGCGTCCACCTGCCCTCCCTCGCCGCAGAGCAGCCGAAGCTTCTCCACGGCCTGATCGGCGGCGAGGAGATTGCCCTCCGCCTGCTCGGCGATGCGCGCCGCCGCCTCGCGGTCGGCGGCGAGGCCGGCCCGCTTGAGCCGCTCCGCCACCCACCCCGGCATCTCCCGCGCCGCCACCGGCCAGCAGTAGACGAACCAGCCCGCCGCGGCCACGGAACGGACCCAGGCGGACTCGCGAGCGGCGCGGTCGAGGCGATTACACAGGATCAGCAGCAGGGTGTCGTCCGGCGGCCGGGCGCAGTAGTTCTTGAGGGTGTCACTGCCCTCCCGGCCGGGCTTGCCCTCGGGCATCCGCAGCTCGAGCAGACGCCGGTCCCCGAAAAGCGAGAGGCTACCGGCGGCTTCGGTGAGCTGCCCCCAGGCAAAGCCGGCCTCGACATCGAGCACCTCGCGCTCACTGTAGCCGGCACTGCGGGCGGCCGTGCGCAGGGCGTCGGCCGCCTCGCGCTGGAGCAGCGGCTCCTCGCCGGCGATCAGCGCCACCGCCGGCAGCTCGCCGGCGGCCAGGCGCTTGTGCAGGGTCTCCGGGCGCTCGGCCATCAGCGCACGGTCTGCAGGCGCAACATCAACAGGCGGACGGCGTCCATGCGCAACTCGTCCTCAAGCTGCTCCTCCCGGGCGCGGCGGGCGTCGGCGCCACCCTCGGGCTCGGCGAAGCGGCGCTCGGCCTCGATGGACTGGCGCCCGAGCAGCTCCTCGCCCACGGGCTCACCGAGGCTGTAGTCCACGCGGTAGGTGAGGCGGTAGTCCTCGGCATCACCGCCGGCCCCGACGGCGCCGGTCTCGCGCTCCGTGCCGCGGCCGTGGAGGGTCAGCACCCAGTCGGCTTCGTCCGGATCCTCGGTGTAGCGGCCGCCGGCCTGCTCGATGCCCCGGCGCACGGCCCGGCGCAGATCGGCACTGCCGGCGTTGTCCACCACCTGGATCACCCGGCCGTCGAGGCTGATGCCGCCTTCGGCGCCGCGCAGCTGCCAGCCGCAGGCGGCGATGCCCAGCGCCAGCACCAGCACGCCGGCGACGGCCAGCCCGCGCGCTGCCGCCCTCCACCGCGGCGTTGCCATCTCCTGCCCTCCCGGCTTACTGGGCCACGACGTTGATCAGTTTGCCCGGAACAAAGACCACCTTGCGGATGGTCTTGTCGGCGACGAAGCGCTGGACGTTGGCTTCCGCCAGCGCCGCCTCCCGGGCCTGGTCCTCGCCGGCGTCGGCGGGCAGCGTCACGTGGCCGCGCAGCTTGCCGTTGACCTGCACCACCAGCTCGACCTGATCACGGATCAGGGCCTGCTCATCGGCCTGCGGCCAGGCGGCATCGACCACCGGCGTCTCGTGCCCGAGCTGGAAGTAGAGGTGGTGGCACAGATGCGGGGCGATCGGAGCCAGGATCAGCACCGCCGTCTCCAGGCCTTCCTGCATGACCGCCCGGCCGCCGTCGCTGTCGTCCTCCTGGGCCTTGCCGAGGGCGTTACACAGCTCCATGACGGCGGCGATGGCCGTATTGAAGGTAAAACGCTTGCCGATATCGTCGGAGGCCTTGGCGATGGTTTCGTGAACCTTGCGGCGCAGATCGCGCTGCGTCTCGCTGAGCGCGTCGGCATCGAGGCCCGGCGCCGGGCCGCGGGCAACGTGATCACGCACCAGCGCGTGGAGCCGGCGCAGGAAGCGGTAAGCCCCCTCCACACCGGAATCGGACCACTCCAGCGACTGGTCCGGCGGCGCCGCGAACATGGTGAACAGCCGCACGGTATCGGCACCGAAGCGATCGACCAGCGCCTGCGGGTCAACGGTATTGCCCTTGGACTTGGACATCTTGGCCCCGTCCTTGAGGACCATCCCCTGGGTCAGCAGGCGGGTGAAGGGCTCGTCGGAGCTCACCAGCCCCTCGTCGCGCAGGACCTTGTGGTAGAAGCGCGCGTAGAGCAGATGCAGCACGGCGTGCTCAATGCCGCCGATGTACTGATCCACCGGCGTCCACTGGTCGGCCCGTCCGTCGAGCATGGCATGCTCCTGGTCGGCGCAGGCGAAACGGGCGAAGTACCACGACGACTCCATGAAGGTGTCGAACGTGTCCGTCTCCCGCTGCGCCGCGCCCCCGCAATCGGGGCAGGTCGTCTCGTAGAACGCCGGCATGGTCTTCAGCGGCGAGCCGCCGCCGGGACGGATGGCGACGTCCTCGGGCAGGCGCACTGGCAGCTGGTCGTCGGGGACCGGCACCGGCCCGCACTGCTCACAGTGAATCATGGGGATCGGCGCCCCCCAGTAGCGCTGGCGGGAGACACCCCAGTCGCGCAGCCGATACTGGGTGCGCCGCTGCCCGCGGCCCTCACTCTCAAGCCGCTCGGCGATGGCCGTGAACGCCTCCGCGGAGGGCATGCCGGTGAACGGACCGGAGTCGATCAGGACGCCGTACTCGGCAAAGGCGCCCTCGTCAATCGGTGCGCTGGACCCGTCGGCCGGCTGGATGACCGGGCGGATGGGCAGCCCGTAGGCGGTGGCAAACTCCCAGTCGCGCTGATCGTGGGCAGGCACGGCCATGACCGCGCCGGAGCCGTACTCCATGAGCACGAAGTTGGCGACCCAGACCGGGATGCGCTCTCCGGTAAGCGGATGCACGGCCTCGAGCCCGGTATCGGCGCCGCGCTTCTCCCGCGTGGCCAGATCGGCCTCGGCGGTGCCGCCGGCGCGGGCCTCGGCGACCAGTTCAGCGATGGCCGGGTTGCGCTCGGCCAGTTCCAGGCTGATCGGGTGCTCCGGCGCCAGGCCCATGTACGTGACGCCGTAGAGGGTATCCGGGCGCGTGGTGAAGACGGTCAGCTGCTCGTCGCGACCGGCCAGCTCGAAGGACAGCTCCACCCCCTCGGAGCGGCCGATCCAGTTGCGCTGCATGTTGCGTACCTGCTCCGGCCAGCCCTCCAGGCGGTCCAGGGCGTCGAGCAGCTCGTCGGCGTAGTCGGTGATGCGCAGGAACCACTGCGGGATCTCGCGGCGCTCCACCGGCGCCCCGGAACGCCAGCCGCGGCCGTCGATGACCTGCTCGTTGGCAAGAACGGTCTGGTCCACCGGATCCCAGTTCACCGCCGCGGTATCGCGGTAGACGAGCCCCTTGCGGTAGAGCCGCGTAAAGAGCCACTGCTCCCAGCGGTAGTAGTCGGGGTCGCAGGTGGCCAGCTCCCGGGACCAGTCGTAGCCGAAGCCGAGCCCCTTGAGCTGCTCGGTCATGGCCGCGATGTTCTCGCGGGTCCAGCGCGCCGGCGGGACTTCGCGCTCCATGGCCGCGTTCTCGGCGGGCAGGCCGAAGGCGTCCCACCCCATCGGCTGGAGGACGTTGTAGCCCTGCATCCGCTTGTAGCGGCTGACCACGTCGCCGATGGTGTAGTTGCGCACATGGCCCATGTGCAGCCGCCCGCTCGGGTACGGGAACATGGACAGGCAGTAGTACTTCGGGCGCGGGTCCTCCTCGCGCGCGCGAAAGGTTTCGTGCTCCTGCCAGTAGGCCTGGGCCTCGGCCTCGATCGTCTGCGGTCGGTACTGGTCTTCCATCGGCTCTTCTTTGGTTCCTGGGCACAGTGAAGAAAGCGAGCAGGATAACGGAGGGGCGGTGCGCGCTTCTAGCGCCGCCAGCGTATGGCGCCCGGGCGAGCGCTCAGGGTACCGTGAACGGAGACACCCCAGCGAGGAGCGCAAGCATTGATGAGCGACGACGACCGCCACGAAAGCCATGAGCAGCACCTGGCGCAGCTCTACGAGCGCATGCTGGAGCAGCTGCGCACCCGCTTTGCCGAGGCGGAGGACCGCGTTCCACGCCTGCGCGAAGCGCTTGAGCAGGTCAAGCAACGCATGATCGCCCTCGGCGAAGCGACCAGCGAGGACGCCGAGCATGTCGGCAAGGCCCTGCGCCGCGACCTGGAAGAGGCCGGCTCGTGGCTCGCCGACAGCCGTCACGAGCTGCCCCTGCGGGACTGGCTGCGCATGGACCTGCAGATGCTCGAGAGCTGGATCTGGGACGCCTTCGCCTCGGTGGCCGACCGCACCCGGCTGGAGCTGGAGGGATTCACCACCACGGGGGAGCCGAGCCTCTACCACACCGGGGAGCTGGCCGGCCCCGGACAGCTGAGCTGCATCGCCTGCGGGCGGCTGGTCACGCTCCAGCGCGCCGGCCCGATCCCGCCGTGCCCGGGCTGCACACACACGGATTTTGTTCGCGCAGCGCACGCGAGCGGTGACACCGATGAAGGGGAACGCAGCTAGGACCAACGGAAGGGAAAGGAGATGGAGCGGGTGATGGGATTCGAACCCACGACCCCAACCTTGGCAAGGTTGTGCTCTACCACTGAGCTACACCCGCTGTGTCGCTACGGCTGCGCATTCTACAGGCATCGCCGGCGGCGTCAAGCCCCTGTCTTCAACCGACTGCTCAGGCAGAGTTTTTTTAGACGGCATCACCATCACGAGCCACGCCCCCGGGCCGAGAGCCGGTAGAGCTCCTGATAGGCCTGCGCCGAGGCTGTCCAGGAGTAGGCCCCAGCCATGCCGCGGGCCTGGATCGCCTGCCAGGCCGACCGGTCCTGCCAGTGGACCAGGGCCCGCTCCACCGCTGCGGCCAACGCTGCGCCGGCCAAGGCGGCCAGATGAAAGCCATTCCCCCCGTGGGGATCGGCATCCACGTCCACCACCGTATCCGCCAGCCCGCCCGTGGGGTAGACCACCGGCGGCGTGCCGTAGCGCAGGGAGTAGAGCTGGTTGAGCCCGCACGGCTCGAAGCGCGAGGGCATCAGAAACAGATCACTGCCGGCCTCGATCTGGTGAGCGAGCGCCTCATCGTAGCCGATGACCACCCCGACCTGCCCCGGGTACTGCTCAGCGGCAGCTCGCAGGGCAGCCTCCAGCCGGTGCTCGCCGGAGCCCAGGAAGGCCAGCTGCGCACCATTGGCCAGCAGCCGCGGCAACGCCGCCAGAATCAGGTCCACGCCCTTTTGCTCCACCAGCCGCCCGACGAAGCCGAGCACCGGCCCGTCGCCTGCGTCCAGGCCCACGGCCCGGGCCACGGCCCGGCGATTGGCCGCCCGCGCCCGGTCGTCCGGCCGGTCGTAGCAGGCGGCCAGATGGGGGTCGCGACCCGGATTCCAGGTATCGGTGTCGATGCCGTTGACGATCCCGTACAGACGGTCCCGCCGGTGGTGGAGCAGGCCCTCCAGCCCCCAGCCGAAGGCCGGCGTCTGGATCTCCCGGGCGTAGGTGGGGCTGACCGTCACCAGGGTATCGGCGAAGACGAGCGAGCCTTTGATAAAGGCCACCTGGCCGAAGAACTCCAGCCCCTCGGGGCTCCAGAGCTCAGGGGGCAGCCCGAGCCGGGGGTAGAACTCCCCGGGGAAGAGCCCGCGGTAGGCCAGATTGTGGATACCGAACACGGTGGCCGGGCGGTCGGCGCGCCCGCGCAGGAAGACCGGGGCCAGGGCCGTCTGCCAATCGTTGCCGTGGAGCACGTCGGCGCGCCAGTCCAGCAAATCCCCCGCCGCCAGAGCCGCCGCCACCTGCGACAGACGGCAGAACCGCCAGTGATTGTCCGGCCAGGCATCCCCCCGGGCGGTGCCGTAGGGACCCCCGACCCGGGCGAAGAGCGGCGGATCGTCAAGCAGCCAGACCCCCACGGCGGTGCCGGGCAACCGCCCCTCGATGAGGGCGACCGGCTCGCCGGGCCGTTGCACCTGGCGCCGGCGCACCGGGCCGTCGAGCTGCTCGGCGGCGCCCGGGTAAGCGGGCATCAGCAAACGCACGTCGCAGCCGAGCTCGGCCAGGGCCCGGGTCAGGCCAAAGGCCACGTCCCCGAGACCGCCGGTCTTGGCCAGGGGCCACGCCTCGGCGGTGGCGAACAGAACCCTCATGCGCCCTCCCCGATCAACACCACGCCGGCCAGCGGCGGCAGGGTCAGCACCACTGAGTACGGGTGCCCGCTCCACGGCACCGGCTCGGCGACCACGCCGCCGGTGTTGCCCAGATCCGAGCCGCCGTAGTGGGCCGAGTCGGTATTCAACCGCTCCGCCCAGTATCCGGCCAACGGCACCCCCAGCCGGTAGCCGTGGCGGGGCACCGGCGTGAAGTTGAGGATCACCAGCGCCCGTTCACCCGCATCGCCGCAGCGCAGGTAACTGAGCACCGACTGCTCGGCGTCGTGGCAGTCCACCCAGGCGAAACCCGCCTCGGCAAAATCGTGACGGTGCAGCGCCGGCTCGCCCCGGTAGAGCCCGTTGAGGTCGCCGACCAGCCGCTGCACGCCGGCGTGGCGCGGATCGGATAGCGTCGTCCAGTCCACCGAGGAACCGGCATCCCACTCGCGGCGCTGGCCGATCTCGCAGCCCATGAACAGCAACTTCTTGCCCGGGTAGGTGAACTGGTAGGCGTAGAGCAGGCGCAGGTTGGCCAGGCGCTGCCAGTCGTCGCCGGGCATGCGGTCGAGCAGGGTGCCCTTGCCGTGGACCACCTCGTCGTGGCTGAACGGCAGGACGAAGTTCTCGGTGAAGGCGTAGAGCAGACCGAAGGTCAGCTGGTCGTGGTGGTAGCGGCGATGGACGGGGTCCTCGCCAAGGTAGGCCAGGGTGTCGTGCATCCAGCCCATGTTCCACTTCATCGTGAACCCCAGCCCGCCGAGGTAGGCCGGGCGCGTGACCTGCGGCCAGGAGGTGGACTCCTCGGCGATGATGCAGGTCCCCGGCTGCTCGCCGTGGGTGACGGTGTTGAGCTCACGCAGGAAGGCGATGGCGTCCAGATTCTCGTTACCGCCGTGGACGTTCGCCACCCAGTCACCGTCCTCGCGGGAGTAGTTCAGATAGAGCATCGAGGCGACCGCGTCCACCCGCAGGCCGTCCAGATGGAAGGCCTCGAGCCAATACAGGGCGCTGGAGAGCAGGAAGCTGCGCACCTCGTTGCGCCCGAAGTTGAAGATCAGCGTCCCCCAGTCGCGGTGCTCCCCCTGGCGGGGGTCGGCGTGCTCGTAAAGCGCCGTGCCGTCGAAGCGGGCCAGCGCCCAGTCGTCCCGCGGGAAGTGGGCAGGCACCCAGTCCAGGATCACCCCGATGCCGTGGCGGTGGCAGTAGTCCACGAAGTAGCGGAAATCATCCGGGCCGCCGAAGCGGCTGGTCGGGGCGAAGTAACCGGTGGTCTGGTAGCCCCAGGAGTCGTCCAGCGGATGCTCGGTGATCGGCAGCAGCTCGATGTGCGTGAACCCGGTGCGCTGGACGTAGGCGACCAGCTCGTGGGCGAGGGTGCGGTAGTCGAGGAAACCGCCCTGCGCATCGCGCTGCCAGGAGCCGAGGTGGACCTCGTAGATCGACCACGGCGCCTGCTGCCAGGCTTCGGCTCCACGCCGGCGGCCCGCCATCCACTCGCCATCACCCCAGGCGTAGGCGTCGGGCGGCTCCACCACGGCGGCATTCTCCGGTCGCAGCTGGTAACACCGGGCGCAGGGATCCGTCTTGAGCCGGGGCGCACCGCCGCCGTACCCGTGCACCTCGAACTTGTACAGCGCCCCGGGCTCGACGCCGGGGATGAACCGCTCCCAGACGCCGGCGCCAGGGCGCAGCCGCATGGGGTGGGTGCGCCCGTCCCAGCCGTTGAAATCGCCGACCACGCTGACCCCCTCCGCGTTGGGCGCCCAGACGGCGAAGCTCACCCCGGCCACCCCGTCCCGGGTGGTGCAGTGCGCCCCCAGAAAGCGTTGCGCATGCCAGTGCCGCCCCTGTGCGTAGAGGTGCAGATCGAAATCCGGGATGACCGGCGAAAAAACGTTCATAATGCTCCCCAGGCCCAGCAGTCAGGAAGACCGCACGTGTTAGCTCAGCGCTCTCCCCGCTTTGTGAGCCGCCTCACCCGCGACACCCTCGCCCTGATCCTTGCCGGCGGCCGCGGCACGCGGCTGTGCGAGCTGACTCAGTGGCGCGCCAAGCCCGCGGTGCCCTTCGGCGGCAAGTTCCGTATCATCGACTTTCCCCTGTCCAATTGCATCAATTCCGGTGTGCGGCGAATCGGCGTCCTCACCCAGTACAAGGCCCACTCGCTGCTGCGCCACATCCGCCAGGGCTGGAGTTCGCTGCGCAGCGACTTCGGCGAGTTCGTGGAGATCCTGCCGGCCCAGCAGCGCATTGCCGACTCCTGGTACCAGGGCACGGCGGATGCGGTCTACCAGAGCCTGGATATCGTCCGGCTCCACGATCCGGACTACGTGCTCATCCTCGCCGGCGACCACATCTACAAGATGGACTACGGGCCGCTGCTTGCCTACCACGTGGAGAGCGGCGCCGACGTCACCGTCAGCTGCCTCGAGGTCCCCATCGAGGAGGCCAGCGCCTTCGGGGTCATGGCCATCGACGAGGACAGCCGGGTGGTCCGCTTCGACGAGAAACCGGACCGGCCCACCCCCATCCCGGGCTGCGCGGACCAGGCGCTGGCCTCCATGGGGGTCTACGTCTTCAATCGGGACTTCCTCTTCCGCACCCTCGGGGCGGACGCCCGCAGCGGCTCGGAGCACGACTTCGGCAAGGACATCATCCCGCAGCTGATCGACCAGGCCCGGGTCATGGCCTACCCCTTCCGCGACCCGAGCACCGGCGAGCAGGCCTACTGGCGCGACGTCGGCACCATCGACGCGTTCTGGAAGACCAACCTGGAGCTCATCGACGTCACTCCGGAACTCAACCTCTACGACCGCGACTGGCCGATCTGGACCTTCCAGGAACAGCTGCCCCCGGCCAAGTTCGTCTTCGACGAGGAGGGCCGCCGCGGCACCGTGGTCGACTCCATGGTCTCCGGCGGCTGCATCATCTCCGGGGCGCAGCTGCGCCGCTCGCTGCTCTTCTCGTCGGTGACGGTCGATGAGCGCACCCGGGTCGAGGACTCGGTGATCCTCCCTGAGGCCTACATCGAACCGGGCTGTCGCATCCGCAACGCCGTGATCGACAAGCACTGCCACATCAAGGCGGGCACCGTCATCGGCGAAGACCCCGAGGCGGATGCGCGGCGGTTCACCGTGACGCCCGGCGGCGTCGTCCTCGTCACCCCGGAGATGCTCGGCCAGGAGATCCACGTTGTCTACTGAAGCCACCGCCTCTACCACGCCCCCGAACCCGCCGGTACGCGTGGTCCTGTGCTGGCACATGCACCAGCCGAGCTACCTCGACCCCGGCACGGGGGATTACCTGCTGCCCTGGACCTACCTCCACGGCATCAAGGACTACGCCGACATGGCTGCTCACCTGGAGGCCAACCCGGGGGCTCGCGCGGTGGTTAATTTCTCGCCGGTGCTGCTGGAGCAGCTGGAGGACTACCGGCGCCAGATCACCGGCTTTCTGGAACGCGGAGAACGCCTGCGCGATCCCCTGCTGCGCGCCCTGGCCATGCCCACGCTGCCGGTCAACGAGCACGAGCGCCGTCGCCTGGTCGAGCAGTGCCAGCGCATCAACCGCCAGCGCCTGGCCGATCCGTTCCCGAACTTCCGCCACCTGCTCGAGATGGCCGAGTTGGTCAGCGCCCACCCGGCGAGCATGCGCTATCTCAGTGACGCCTTCCTGGTGGATCTGATCACCTGGTACCACCTGGGCTGGATGGGCGAGACGGTCCGCCGGGGCGAGCCGCGGGTCCAGCGGCTGATCGACCAGGGCGGCGGTTTCCCCCTCCACGATCGACGCGAGCTCCTTGGCGTGATCGGCGAACTGCTCGCCGGCCTGCCCCACCGCTACCGACACCTCGCCGAGACCGGCCGGGTGGAACTCTCGATGACTCCCTACGCCCACCCCATCCTGCCCCTGCTTCAGGACCTGCAGTGTGCCCGCGAGTCCTGGCCGGAGAGCTCGATGCCCATCGTCGAGCGCTATCCCGGCGGCGAGGAGCGGGCACGCTGGCACCTGGAGCGCGGGCTGGCGGTCTTCGAACGAACCTTCCACCACCGGCCACGGGGCTGCTGGCCGTCCGAGGGCGCGATCAGCGAGGCCACGCTGGCGCTGTTGCAGACGTTCGGCTTCCGGTGGGCGGCCAGCGGGGGCGCCGTGCTGGACAACAGCCTGGGCGCGGAGGGCTCGGGCAACGGCCAGTGGCACCGGGCCTACACCCTCGCCGCGCAAGAGCCCGAAGCGCTGGCGGCGGCTACGCGCTGCTTTTTCCGCGATGACGGGCTGTCGGACGCCATCGGCTTCGAGTTCTCCGACTGGCACGGCGACGACGCCGTGGCCAACCTGATCAGCCGCATGGAGGCCATCGCCGCCGGCTGCGAGGCGCCGGAGCAGACGGTGATCGCGATCATCATGGACGGGGAGAACGCCTGGGAGCACTACCCGGCCAACGGCTTCCACTTCCTCAGCGGCCTTTATCAGCGGCTGGCCGACCATCCGGGGCTGATCCTGACCACCTTCGCCGAGGCCGCCGAGGAAGTCGAGCCGCGGCCCCTGTCACAGCTGGTGGCCGGCAGCTGGGTCTACGGCACCCTCTCCACCTGGATCGGCGAGGTGGACAAGGATCGGGCCTGGGAACTGCTCGCCGAGGCCAAGCAGGCCTTCGACCAGCACGCCGACGGGCTCGACGAGGCCGCCCGGGCCCACGCCGAGACGCAGCTGGCCCTGTGCGAAAGCTCCGACTGGTTCTGGTGGTTCGGCGACTACAACCCCGCCGACGTGGTCCGCGACTTCGACCACCTCTACCGCATCCAGCTCGCCGCGCTCTACCACGCCCTGGGCCAGGAGCCACCGGAGCACCTCAGCCACGCCTTTGCCCGCCAGGGCCGGGGCCAGCCCGCGCGCGGCGGCGTGATGCGGCACGGACGTGCTGAATCGTGAGCGGCACCGATCTTGCCGCACGCCGCCGCGCCGGGGTCCTGGCTCACCTGAGCACACTGCCCGGCCCGGGCGGCAACGGCGACCTCGGCCAGCACGCCTACCGATTCGTGGACTGGCTGGCAGCGAGCGGTTTCACCCTCTGGCAGATGCTGCCGCTCGGCCCCACCCACGACGACCTCAGCCCCTACCAGAGCCTCTCGGTCCACGCCGGGGAGCCGTGCTACATCGACCTGCACGCACTGGCCGAGCGGGGGTGGCTGACCCCGGAGGAACTCCACCCCCCGGAAACCGGCGACGACCCCGTCGCGCTGCGGGCCTGGCGCCGCTCCTGCCTGCAGCGCGCCCACCGGCGACTGCGCGAACAAGGCGACGCACCGACCGCGGCACAGATCGACGCCTTCCGGCGCGAGCAGAGCCACTGGCTGGAGGACTACGCCCTCTACGCCGCGCTGCGCGAGGAGCACGGCAACGCGCCCTGGTGGGCATGGCCCGCCGCCGAGCGGGACCGGGAACCGGCGGCACTGGAGGCGGCGGCCACCCGGCTGGCCGAACGGATCCACGGCCACATCTTCGAGCAGTATCTGTTCTTCAGCCAGTGGCAGGCGCTGCGCGACCATGCCGCTGAGCGCGGCATTCGCCTGTTCGGCGATGTCCCCATTTTCGTCGCCCACGACAGCGCCGATACCTGGGCCCACCGCCGGTACTTCCGGCTTGACGACGCCGGCCGCGCGGCCGCAGTGGCCGGCGTGCCGCCGGACTACTTCTCTGCCGAGGGCCAACGCTGGGGCAACCCCCTCTACGACTGGCCCCGGCTGGAGGCCGACGGCTTCGCCTGGTGGCTCGATCGGCTGGCCACGCAGCTGGCGCTGTTCGATTTCGTGCGCATCGACCATTTCCGGGGCCTGTGCGCCTGCTGGGCCATCCCCGCCGACGCCCCCACGGCGCGGGACGGAGCCTGGGAGACAGCGCCCGGAGACGCCCTGCTCGAAGCGGTCCAGGCGCGCTTCGGGCGGGTGCCGCTGGTCGCCGAGGACCTCGGCGTAATCACTGAGGCGGTGGAACACCTGCGCGATCGCTTTGCCCTGCCGGGGATGAAGGTGCTGCACTTCGCCTTCGACAGCGACGCCGCCAACCCCTACCTGCCCCACCACCATCACCGCCACTGCGTGGTCTATACCGGCACCCACGACAACGACACCACCGTGGGCTGGTACACGCAGCTGCCGCAGGCGACAGCGCAGCGGCTCCACGCCTACCTGGGCCACCCGGGCGAGCCGATGCCGTGGCCGCTGATCCGCGCGGCACTGGCATCCGTGGCGGGGGCAGCGGTGATCCCGCTGCAGGACCTGCTGGCGCTGGGCAGCGAGCACCGCATGAACGTCCCCGGCGTCGCCGAGGGCAACTGGCGCTGGCGCTTCGACTGGGCGCAAATACCGGACGAGCTAGCGGGTCAACTGCGCGCGCTCAATGAGCTCTACGGCCGGCTCTAAAACGCCCCCGCGCTAGAGCCAGCGCATGCGGCCAAGCTCCAGCGGATGGGCCAGCAGCTCGTGACTGGGGTACATACAAATGCGGTAGTACTGCAAGCCGTTGAGCTGCGGCTGAATATCGAGCCGGAAGAGCGGGTCGCCGGCATCATCGCCGTCTTCGGCGGCGAGCACGAAGCGCAGGATCTGCGCCGGATCCTGCGGATCCGGTACGGCGCTGAAGCGGCACTCGACCGTGACATCCTCGGGGCCGAGCCCGTTGAGCTTCGCCTTGACCCGCAGCCGCAGCGACTCGCCGTGGCGCAGGCTGGCCGGGACGTCGTCGATCAGCTCGAGAGAAGTACCGTCCCAGCAGGCCAGCACGCGCTGCTTCCAAGCAGCCAAACGGGCCGCGCCGGTGCTCTCCTGGCCGACCAGGCGCTCGTTCTGGCGAGCCGCCGGGCCGTAAAGGTCGCGCACGTAGTCCATGACCATTCGCTGCGCGTTGAACCGCGGCAGCGTCGTGCGCATCGCCGCCTTGGACATCGCGACCCAACCGGCCGGGTAACCGCGCTCGCCCCGGTCGTAGTAGAGCGGTGCCACCTCGCCGGCGAGGGTATCGAGCAGGTCCCGCGCCTCCTCGCCGTCGCGGTAGTCCGGGTCGAACCCCGGGGCATGAGGGTAGATCGCCCAGCCGTTGTCGCCGACGTAGCCCTCGTCCCACCAGCCGTCGAGCACGGAAAGGTTGAGCACGCCGTTGATCGCCGCCTTCTGGCCGGAGGTTCCGCACGCCTCCAGGGGATACTCCGGATTGTTCATCCAGACATCGACTCCGGTGACGAGCTTCCGCGCCAGGGCCATGTCGTAGTTTTCCAGCAGCAGCAGCCGCCCGATCAGATCCGGGTCCAGGGTCAGCTCGTGGATGCGCTGAATCATCGCCTGCCCCTGCTCGTCGTGGGGGTGGGCCTTGCCGGCGAAGACCAGGATCATCGGCTGCTGCGGGTCGTTGAGCAGCTGCTTGAGGCGCTCCAGGTCGTGGAAAATCAGCAGCGCCCGCTTGTAGGTGGCGAAACGCCGGGCGAAACCGAGCACCAGCACGTCGGCCTCGGGGTCGCGGATGAAACGGGTCATGCGGCGGATCATCGCCTCGGCCATGCCGTTGCGCTTGCAGCGGGCCTCGACCCGGGCGCAGACATCACGGAGCATCTGCGACTTCAGACTCTGGCGCATACTCCAGTAGCGGTGATCGGGTAGTTCGTCAACCACCTCCCAGAACGCCTCGTTGCTCAACTCGCTGCGCCAGGCCGGCCAGCGCTGATCGAACAGGTTGGCCCACTCCTGAGCCAGGAAGGTGGGCACATGGATCCCGTTGGTGATGGCGTGGATCGGGTTCTCCTGGGCCGGGACATCGGGCCAGATGGGCGCCTCCATCGCCGAGGCCACACGACCGTGGATGCGACTGACCCCGTTGTGAAAGCGCGAGCCGCGCAACGCCAGGCTGGTCATATTGAAGCCGGGCGCATCCCCGCGGCCATTGGCCAACGCCAGCAGGGCGTCCACATCGAGCCCAGCCTCGCCCAGCGCGGCCTCCAGGTACTCGCGGACCATTTCCGGGTCGAAGATGTCGTGGCCCGCCGCCACCGGGGTGTGGGTGGTGAACACCGAGGCGCCCGCAACCGCCTCCAGGGCTGCGGCGAACTCGTCGCCGGCCGCCACCCGCTCGCGGCAGCGCTCGACGAGCTGGAAGGCCGAATGCCCCTCGTTCAAGTGCCAGACGGTCGGCGCCACGCCGAGCTTGCGCAGGGCCCGCACCCCGCCGATGCCCAGGCAGAGCTCCTGCTTGATCCGCATCTCGGACCCCCCGCCGTAGAGCTGGTAGGTGATCGAGCGGTCCTCATGGGTGTTCTCCGGAACATCGCTGTCGAGCAGATAGAGGCGCACGTGGCCGGCGCGCACCTGCCAGATGCGCAGCTCCACACGGCGCCCGGGCAGGTCCACGGCGACCCGCGGCTGGTCACCCGCTTCGTCGCGGCAGGGGTAGGCGGGCAGCTGGGCGACGTCCGTAGGCACGTAGTGCGCCACCTGCCGGCCTTCGTGGTCGATGGTCTGGATGAAGTAGCCCTGGCGATAGAGCAGGCCCACAGCAACCAGCGGCACGCGCAGGTCGCTGGCCGCCTTGCAATGGTCGCCGGCGAGGATCCCGAGGCCGCCGGAGTACAGCGGCAGACTCTCGTGGAGGCCGAACTCGGCGCAGAAGTAGGCCACCAGGTCGCGCTCCGGATCCAGGTGCGGGGTGACCTCCGGCGACGTCCCTTGATCGAGGTAGGTGTCGTAGGCGGATAGGGTCCGGTTGTAGTCCTCCACGAAGGTCGGATCCTGCGCGGCCCGCTCGAGCGCCTCCTGGGAGACCCGGCGCAGGAAGACTTTGGGGTTGTGGCCGCTGGCCTCCCAGCAGTCGGCGTCGATCTGGTAGAAGAGCCCGCGTACCCGCCGATCCCAGGAGTAATAAAGGTCATCGACCAGCTCGCGCAGGCGCGTCAGATCGGACGGGAGATTCGGCTGGACTTCCAGGGTGAAAAGACGCTCGGACATGGATGGGGCAACTCCCGCTGTGGACCCCTCTATTTAGCACAAGTGGCGGGCGCACACACCTGGCAGGCGAGACTGTCCTGCTCGATTTCGGTGCTAAAATGGATACTGAATCAAGTACCTGAGGTCGTACTGATGGAGAACGTCATTTCCGCACAAGAGATCAAGCGCCGTGGCATCAGCGCGGTGGATCAGGGATTGAGGAAGTCCCCGGCCTGCACGTCCACCGGATACCGCGCTAACCCCGGCGGACAGGCAGCAGTGCGCACTGCGCGTTAACATGGCGCCATTTAGTTGCAGACGGTCTTTGCGGAGTTCCTCTGAGGTCCGGAGAACGCGGTTGCCCCCTCGCTGCACCTGTGATTTCATGGGTGTTCACAACCTGAACAT
>PUNM01000117.1 GCA_003552625.1 Ectothiorhodospiraceae bacterium | reverse complement strand
CGCTCGGTGGCAAGGTGGCTCTGGTCGGCCTGACCGGTGTGGCCTTCGCCATTCTCTACATGCTGTTCATCGCGATCGCCGTCGACCCGCGGCTGATCTCCATGGACTGGCTGTTGGTCTCGGTTCTGGCGGGCGCTGGATGCAGCTACCTGATCTACGAGTACAAGGGCATCATCAAATAGAGCGCACCGGGGCCGTCCGGATCGACTGCGCCGGAGCGTTGCCGTGAGCGATGCGTACGAGCCGCCGCTGACCGAGCAGCGCCTGGCGCAGCTCCTGGAAATCGGTGTAGCCCTGTCTGCAGAACAGGATACCGACCGACTGCTCGAGCGCATCCTCAGCGGTGCCCGGGCGCTCACCTCAGCCGACGCCGGAACCGTCTACCGGGTACGCGACGGGCAGCTTCACTTCAACACCGTCCACAACGACACCCTCGAACTCCACCTCGGCGGCACATCGGGACGCCCGATCGACTTTTCGCCCCTGCCGCTGTACCTCGAAGACGGCACCCCGAACACCCGCAATGTGGCGGCGTACGCCGCGGTCCACGGGCAGACCGTGCGCATCGACGACGCCTACGACGCGCAGGGGTTCGACTTCTCCGGCACCCGGGCGGTGGACGCACGCACCGGCTACCGGTCGCAGTCGTTCCTGACCGTACCGCTGCGGGA
The DNA here is from genome assembly GCA_003552625.1 of Ectothiorhodospiraceae bacterium. GTDB lineage: Bacteria > Pseudomonadota > Gammaproteobacteria > Nitrococcales > Halorhodospiraceae > Halorhodospira. The sequence goes on along the minus strand of PUNM01000117.1, from coordinate 6,702 downwards.
CCACGAGCAGACCGTGATCGGCGTGCTGCAGCTCATCAACGCCGTGCGCGACGGCCAGACCGTGCCCTTCTCGCCGCGCGATGCGCGCATTGCCGAATCGCTGGCCTCCCAGGCCGCCATCGCCCTGACCAAGCAGGGTCTGATCGATGCCCAGCGCCAGCTGTTCGAATCGTTCACCGAAGTCCTGGCGCGGGCCATCGACCGCAAGAATCCGACCACCGGCCGCCACTGCGAGCGCGTCCCGCAGCTGACGCTGATGATCGCCGACGCCGCCTGCCGGACCGCGCAGGGCCCATTGGCGGATTACCGGCTCAGCGCCGAGGAGCACGAGGAGCTGCGCCTAGCCGCCTGGCTCCACGACTGCGGCAAGGTCACCACCCCCGAGGCGGTGGTGAACAAGGCGACCAAGCTTGAACGCCAGACGGACACCATCGAGGAGGTGGCCACCCGAGCCGCCGTCGTCCGCCAGGAAGCGGAGGCCACGCGGCTGCGCCGGCATCTGAGCGGCGGCAGCCAAGAGGCGAACCAAGCGGACACCGATTACCGGACGCTCTGCCAGCGCCTGGACGACGACCTGACCTTCCTGCGCAGTGCCAACATCGGCGGCGAAGCCATGGACGACGCCGCGCGCGAGCGGGTGGCGGCCATCGCCGACGCCTACAGCTGGACGGACGCCGCAGGCCATCGACAGCCTCTGCTCACCGCCGGGGAGGTTAAACACCTGCAGATCCGCCGCGGCACGCTCAGTGACGCCGAGATGGAACAGATGCGCGACCACGTCCGCGTCAGCCGCGAGATGCTCGATCAGCTGACCTACCCGCGCCATTTGCAGCGGGTGCCGGAGATCGCCTCGCAGCACCACGAGCGCATGGATGGCGGCGGTTACCCCGAGGGCATCACCGGGGCACGGATGAGCCGACGGGCCCGGATGATGGCGCTGGCCGACGTCTTCGAGGCCCTGACCGCCGCCGACCGCCCCTACAAGCCAGGCAAAAAGCTCAGCGAGGCGGTGCGCATCATGGGCTTCATGACCCAGGACGGCCACTTCGACCCGGAGCTCTTCGACGTGTTCATCCGCGAGGGCGTCTACCGCGACTACGCCCGGCACTTCATGCACCCCGAGGCCATCGACGAGGTCGACGAGGCCGCCATCCCCGGCTACCGGCCGTAGCCGTGCCGCACACCCTTCGCAGCCGCCTCGCCCCGCTAACGATCGGCGTGCTGCTCCTGGCCCTGGTGGTGACCGCCACCCGCAGCGACTGGCCGCCCCTGCGCGCGACGGTGGAGGCCGCCGAGCAGCTGATCTACGACCAACGACTGATCTGGTCGCAGCGCACCGGGCTGGACGCCCACGACGAGGTCGAGATCGTCATCGTCGATATCGATGAGCGCAGCCTCGGGCGCGTCGGCCGCTGGCCGTGGCCGCGGAGCACCGTGGCCGAGCTGCTCGAGGCGCTTTGGGCCGCCGGGGCCGTGGTGGTCGCCTTCGACATCGTCTTTGCAGAACCCGAGCACAATCCGGCGGAGCAGGTGGCCCGCGGGGTGGACGACCCGGCGCTGCGTGAACGCGTCGGTGAACTCGCTCCGCGATTCGACGGCGATCGCCGCCTGGCCGAGCAGCTAGAGCGCGGCGACTCGGTGCTCGGCTTCTTCCTGCACCACGACGAGACCACCAGCCATACCGGAAGGCTCCCCGATCCGGCACCGGGGCTGGATCCGGCGACTGGCGACTCCACGGTCATCCACCGCTTCGACGCCTACACCGGCAACCGCCCCGCCCTCGAGCAGGCCGCCACAAGCGGCGGCGCCTTCAGCATTGTCCCCGACAGCGACGGTGTGGTGCGCCGGGCGCCACTGCTGCTCGGCCACGGCGAGAAGGCGTACCCGAGCCTCGCGCTGGAGACGGCACGGGTCTACCAGCTCCTGGACAGTCTGCGAGTCGAGACAACCCGTATCGGCGACTACAACGCCGTGGCGGCGGTGGGGCTCGGCGCTGCCCGCCTGCCCACGGATGCCCGGGGCCAGGCCCTGATCCCCTATCGCGGTCCGCAGGGCAGCTTCCCCTCGATCAGTGCCGCAGACCTGCTGACCGGCGATGTGGACGATGGAATCCTGGAGGGCGCCATCGTCCTGGTGGGTACCAGCGCCATGGGCCTCTACGACATGCGCGCCACCCCGATGCAGGCAGCCTTTCCGGGCGTCGAGATCCACGCCAACTTGCTCGCCGGCATCCTGACCGACGACCTGCCCCGGGAGCCGGCCTGGGTCAAGGGCGCCGACCTGCTGGCCACCCTGGTAGCCGGGCTACTCGCCGCCGGCCTGCTGCCCTTTCTCGGGCCGCTCGCCACGCTGGCGGTCACCGCCGCCCTGCTGGCCGCAATCCTCGGCGCGAACCTGTGGGCCTGGGCCCAGTGGGACCTGGCCCTGGGCGCCACCGCTCCGCTGGCTGCCGTGCTGCTCATCGGTGCCGGCAACCTCTCCTGGGGGTTCCTCTTCGAGTACCGGCGTCGTCAACAGCTGCGCCAGCGCTTCGGCGAGTACGTCCCGCCGGAGCTGGTCGCCCGCATGGCCGAAGCCCCGGGCTCCTATACCCAGACGGGCGAGACGCGGGAGATCACGGTGCTCTTCGCCGACATCCGCGGCTTCACCACGCTCTCCGAACAACTCGACGCCGCGGCGCTGCGCGAACTGCTCAACCGCTTCTTCACGCCCATGACCCGGGTCATCTTCGAGCACGGCGGGACCATCGACAAGTACGTGGGGGATCTCATCATGGCCTTCTGGGGCGCCCCGCTCGACGACCCGGAGCACCGCCGCAATGCGGTCGCCGCAGCGCTGGCCATGCAGCGCGAGGCGACCCGGCTGCGCGAGGAACTGGCCCGCGAGGGGCTGCCGGCCATCGAGATCGGCGTCGGCCTGAACTCCGGACCGGCGGCCGTCGGCGATATGGGCTCGGCCTACCGCCGGGCGTACACGGCCCTGGGCGATACGGTCAACCTGGCCTCCCGGGTGGAGGGGCAGACCAAGACATACGGCGTTGACGTACTCGTCACCGAGCACACCCGCGCCGGGCTGGAGGCGGTGTACCGCTTTCGTGAGGTCGATCGGGTGCAGGTCAAGGGGCGCGAGGAGCCGGTCACCCTCTACGAGCCGATTGAAGCCCCCAACCACCTGCGAAAAACTGAAACTTTTTATTCTTCCAATTTCAGTCCGGCTCGCTTAGCTTAACCGTAAGGGCGCCAAGGTTAACCCCTTCCTCCAAGGCTGCGACGGGATGGCTGGGCATGATCAAACGCACCGGGCTCTGCGCCCTCTCCCTTCTGTTCGGTTCCAACCTCGTCCAGGCAGAGCCCGATCCCCCGGATACGGGGATCGAAATCGAGTCCGGGGATACCCTGTGGGACCTGGCCGCCGAACACCTCGGCAACCCACTGCTCTACCCGTGGATCTGGCAGGCCAACCCGACCATCGCGGATCCGGCCCGTATCCGCTCCGGCGACCGTCTCGCCCTGCCGCAATCGCCCCGGATCCCGCCCGCCCTGCGTCCCGAGACGCCGCATGCCGAGCCGCCCGCACCACCGACTCCGGCAACTGCGCCGCCGGCCCGCCAGGTGGCCCGGGATATACGGCTTGCCGTCGAGGCGGAAGACTACGAGCAGGCGGTCGCCCTGTCCCGGGACCACGAAGCGCTGACCGGGGTCCCGGTGTACGACTTCGAGGCTGGGCGGGCCTACCTGCGCAGCGGGGATATCGACGAGGCGGTGGTGCACTTCGACCGGGCCGTCATGGTGGCCCCGGATGCGCCACGCTACCGGCTGGAGTACGCCCGCGCCCTGTTCGCCGCGGAAGACCATGCGGCCTCGCAGCGCCAATTCAAGCGGGTCCTGGAGACCGAAGAGGTGCCCGAGCCGGTGGCGCAGAATATTCAACGGTTTCTTGAGGCCATCGATGCCCGCCTGACCTCGCGCCGTCCGGAGACCCGCGCGCAGGCGGCGATCGCGGCCGGCTACGACTCCAACCCACTCTACTCCGCCGACGACGAGTTCCTCTTTCTCGGCTTCTTCCCGGTCGACTTCGAGCGCGAGTCCGACACCTTCCTCGACACCCGGGCCCGGGTCGAGCACCGCCGGCCGCGGACCCGCACCAGCAGCTACCAGTACCTGGGCGAGATCGAACACCGCCACCACAGCGACGTCAGCGCCGCCGACCAGACCGAGGCACGATTGCGCGGTGGACTGGCGTTCGAGGGTTCCGAGGGCCGCTCCTATCGGGTGCCACTGGAACTGCGGCACACGAGGCTCGATGGCGACTCGTTCCGCACTCGACTCGCCTTCGCCCCCGAGGCCGTCCTGCCCCGGGGGCCGACCCGGCAGCTGCGGGTGCAGGGGCAGCTGGCCTACGCCGACTACGACAACGACGACCGCGATGCGCTCACCCTGGGCGCCTCGGCCACCTCGCTGCACGTGCTCGATCCGCAGAGCGCACTGCTGTTCTACGCCGGAGTCGCCACTTCGTACGATGCCGCCGACGAGGACGAGTTCACCAAGGCCCGTGCCGGCGGCTTTCTGGGCCTCCAGCGGGCCTTCTTCGAGGACACCACGGCCAGCGTGACCGCCACCGCCTCCCACGAGCGCGCCCGGGAGGCCCGCTCCACCCTGGCGGCCTTCCCCGACGAGGACAACGGCGCCGAACGCGCCACCACTTACGAACTGCGGGGCGCACTGGCCCACCCCCTGGGGGACTCCGGGTTCACCGCCTTCACCGAGGGCGCCGTGCGCGAGAAGCAGTCGAACATCGATCTGTTCGAGTTCACCCAGCGCGAGATCTTCGCCGGAGTGCGCTATGACTACTGAGCCGCACCGCCCCGCTCCTGCCTGGGCTCTCGCCGCACTCCTCAGCGGCACCGCGACGCTTGCACCGCTAACGGTTGCGGCCGAAGAGCGCATCGGCATCGTCCTCGCCAACCGCGGCGACCCGGTGCTGATCCGCGACGGCGAAGAACAATCCGTCGGACGCCGCGACGAGATCCGCGCCGGCGACCGGCTGCGGACCGACGAGCGCTCCCGACTGCAGATGCGCCTTGAGGACGGCCAGACCCTAAGCCTGACCGAAAACACCGAGCTGCACATCGAGGCCTATGCGTTCGACGAGGAGAGCGGCACCGGCGAAAGCCGCAAGAGCCTGATCGAGGGCGGACTGCGGGCCATCACCGGTCAGATCAGTGGCGAAGGCGACTACACCATCGAGACCGAGGTGGCGACCATCGGCATCCGCGGAACCATCTTCGAACTCGCCCACGGCGACGGCGGCACCGCCGGCGGCACGCCCCGCGGCCGGGGCTTTGCCGAAAACCGCGGCGATGAACGCTCCCGGGTCAACACCGGCGACGACGCCCCCGTCGACTACTTCCGAGTCACCGACCCCGAACTGCCCCCGGAGGCCCTGAGCGAGCGCCCCGCCGAGTTGGACGCCCTGGATGAGCCCGCTGAAGCCCCTGCCCCTGCAGACGACGCCGAGGAAACGGAGGACGAGGCGGCCGCTGCGCCACCTGGCGATGAGGACACCGAGGAGGCCGAGGACGGCGGCGCGCTGGCCGCGGCAGAAGACGAGTCAGAGGTCACCCCTGAGCCGACGAGCGACGCGGACCTATCTGCTACTGGCATTGATGCATCCGCCGGTACGGATACGGATGCGCTGTCCAGCCGCCAGGACCGGGATATCGACCAGACCACTACGGACGCCGAAGATGAGTTCCTAGTGGGCATTGAGCCGGGCGCCCCCTTCTTCTTCATTGAGGGCGATGCCGTGCCGGAGGATGATCCACGGTTGGAGGGGCTGACGCTCTCGACCGAGTCTGAACGCGACCGCGACTTTAGTAATGGCGACTTATCTGAGGTCGATGGCGCTATTTCTAATGGGGACCCCGTAGAGATTGAGCAAAATTCGCCAGCCACCGGGACTTGGGGAGATTGGATTGATGATGAAAGTGGCGAGCCCAGCGGGCCCGGGATTCGAGGAGAGGCCTACCTGGACACCGTTGACGAAGATCTGGACCTAACCGCCGTCGACGAACTTGGGCAGCAATTGCAAGGCGGTGTCTTTCTAGGTCCAGACCAAAGAGCGTGGCTGGATGGCTCTGTAGCCATCTCCGCCGAAGACCAGACCGTCACGCTGGAAACATTCCAAGTCCGTCAAATCACCTCCGACGGCACTTGGACCTGGCATACCGATGAGACGGAGACAAACCTCTTTGAGCTGGCTACCGGCATCGATGTCACTGGGGAGGTCACCCACTTCGAGGAAGAATCCGATGCTTTCACCGGCGACCTCGCCGCCATGCTCTCGGAGGCCGACGACATCATCGAGCTGCTCGGCGCTTTCGACTTCGAGGCCGATAACAACGACTGGGCCGTAGACGGTGTCTTCTTCCTGGAGCTGGACGAGTGATGATCGCCCGCTCGGACAACCGCGCCCCACCCGGCGATGCGGGCGCGGCGCGCCCGGATGAATCGACCTACACCGGACGCGTTGTGGTCCGCCGCCCCCGCTGCTACGGTCCATAGGGTATGACCTACTGCCTCGCCATCGCCGTGGATGAGGGCCTGGTCTTCGCATCGGACAGCCGCACCCACGCCGGTGTCGATCAGGTCAGCACCTACAGCAAGATGTTCGCCTACGCCCGGCCGGGCGAGCGCAATCTTG
>PUNM01000072.1 GCA_003552625.1 Ectothiorhodospiraceae bacterium | reverse complement strand
CAGGGATGACCTTCACCATCGAGCCGATGATCAACGCTGGCCGCCCCCAGACACGACTGCTGCGCGATCAGTGGACCGTGGTCACCAAGGACCGCAGCCTCTCGGCCCAGTGGGAACACACGGTTCTGGTCACCGACAGCGGTTACGAGATTCTCACCCCCGCGCCGGACGGGCGCTGACGGCTGAGCGGAGAAGAGCATGGCTGGCCCGGCGCCGAGCGCAAACCCGCTGCCGGAGAACGTGCGAGAACCGATCGAACAAGGCACGCCCATTGTGCCGGCCATGCGCCAGGCGCTGCGCGAGGCCGATGAAAACTACGCCGAACGATTCCGTGCAGGCACTTCGGCGGCAGAGCTCGTACTTGAGCGGGCCCGCCTGCTCGACGGGGTCATCGCCCGCCTTTGGGAGCACTGCCTCGGAAGCGGGGGAAATGAAAGCTGCACCTTGATCGCCGTCGGCGGTTACGGAAGGGGCGAGCTGCACCCCGGTTCCGACATCGATGTACTAGTGCTCGTCGAGCAGCAAGCGCGGGATGCGCTCGCCGGGGACCTCGAGACGTTCATCACCTCCCTGTGGGACCTGGGTCTCGACGTCGGTCACAGCGTCCGCACACCAGCGGAGTGCGAGGTGGCTGCCCAGGGTGACATCACGATCATTACCAACCTGGTGGAGGCCCGCTACATCGCCGGCGCCAGGCGCCTTTTCAATGAGTTCCAGGAGAACATCACCAACCAGCGGCTCTGGCCCAGCCGCGACTTCTTCGAGGCCAAGCTTGAGGAGCAGCGCACCCGCCACGCCAAGTTCCACGACACGGCCTACAACCTGGAGCCGAACATCAAGTCCTCCCCCGGAGGCCTACGGGATATCCAGATGATCGGCTGGGTGGCCAAGCGCCACTTCGGAGCGGAGCGGCTCCACGACCTGGTCGGTGAGGGCTTTCTCACCGAGGCCGAGTACCAGGCTCTTCACGCCGGCCAGTCTTTCCTCTGGGATGTCCGTTTCGCCCTGCACCTGATCGCCGCACGGCGCGAGGATCGGCTCCTTTTCGATCACCAGATCGCGCTCGCCGAACTCTTCGGATACGCCGACGACGACCAGACCCTCGCGGTCGAGCAGTTCATGCAGCGTTACTTCCGGGTTGCCATGGAGATCTCGCGGCTCAACGAGATGCTCCTGCAGCATTTCCAGGAAGCGATCCTCTACGCGGAGCACGACGCCGAACCGGAGCCGATCAACAAGCGGTTCCAGGCTCGCCGCGGATTCCTGGAGGTGACCCACCCGCGGGTCTTCAGCCGCTACCCGTTCGCCCTCCTTGAGCTGTTCCTGATCCTTGAGCAAAACCCGCAGCTCAACGGCGTCCGGGCGGCGACCATTCGGCTCGTGCGTCAGCACCGCAACCTGATCGATGAGCACTTCCGGCGCGATCTGCGCTGCCGCAGCCTCTTCATGGAGATCCTCCGTCAACCCCAGGGGATCACCCATGCCCTGCGACGAATGCACCGCTACGGGGTGCTCGGCCGGTATATCCCGGCATTCGGACGCATCACCGGGCGCATGCAGTACGACCTGTTCCACGTCTACACGGTGGACTCCCACACTCTCTTCGTCGTGCGCAACCTGCGCCGCATGTCTTTGCCGCAGTTCCGGCATGAGCTGCCGCTCGCCCACGACATCATGAACCGCGTGCCGAAGCCGGAGTTGCTTCACCTTGCTGGACTCTTCCACGACATTGCCAAGGGACGCGGCGGCGACCACTCGGAGTTGGGCGCCGAAGACGCCTATGCCTTCTGCATGCAACACGGCCTCGGCGCCTACGATGCACGGCTGGTGACCTGGCTAGTCCGCCACCACCTGGAGATGTCCGTGACCGCTCAGCGCAAGGACCTCTCGGACCCGGCAGTTATTACCGACTTCGCGCACCGCGTCGGCGACCAGACCCATCTCGATTACCTCTACCTGTTGACCGTCGCCGATATTCGCGCCACCAATCCGGAACTTTGGAACGCTTGGCGGGAGGCGCTGCTCAACGAACTCTACGGACTCACCCGCCGTGCCATTCGCCGCGGCCTGAGCAACCCCATCAACAAGGACGAGATGATCCGCGACGCGCAACGCGACGCGCGGCACGCCCTGCGCCAGCGCGGCTACGGCCCGGCCCGCGTACGCAGGATCTGGGAGCAGCTCCCGGACGATTACTTCCTCCGGCACAGCGCTGAAGAGATCGCCTGGCATACCGAGGCCCTTACCGAGACCACTTCCTCGCAACTTCCGCTCGTGCTCGTCGGCCGCCGTGAAGCCGGCGGCGGTACGCGCATCTTCCTGTACGCGGCAGACAGCCCCGACCTTTTCGCCCGCTGTGTCTGGGCCCTGGACCGGCTCAACCTCAATATCCACGACGCCCGCGTCATCACCACGGAGAGCGGCTACACGCTGGACAGCTACCTGGTACTGGAGCAGGACGGCTCGCCGCCGGAAGCAGCGTGGCGGCTCGCCGAGATCCGTGACGCCCTCGCCGCTGCCGCCGCTGAGCAGGGCCCGCCCCCCGCGCCTGCGGCGCGGCAGGTGCCGAGACAGCTTCAGCATTTTCAAACCGAGACGCAGATCACTTTCAATGACGATCCGCAGAATCAGCGCACAGTGGTGGAAATGATCACCGCCGACCGACCGGGGCTGCTCGCTCGGGTCGGCCAGGCCTTCTCACGCTGCGGCATCCGACTGAAGAACGCCAAGGTTGCAACCATGGGCGAGCGCGCCGAAGACGTTTTTTTCATTACCGACGAGGCCGGCGAGCCCCTGCGCCGACCCGAGCAGTATCGCTGCGTGCGCGAGGCCCTGCGCGAGCTGATCGACGAGACCAAGGGGGATGCATGAACCGAGGCCTGCTGCATCTGCAAGCCTATCCATTCGAGCGACTCGAGCGCCTGCGCGCAGGAACCCGGCCAATCACGGACGCGGCGCCGATCAGCCTCGGGATCGGGGAGCCTCAGGAACCACCGCCCGATTTTCTGACCCGGACACTGGTCGATCATGTGGCGGCGATCGCCCGTTACCCGGCCACCCGCGGCAGTGAAGAGCTCCGAGCGACCATCGCCGGTTGGCTGTGTCAACGATTCAACCTACCGGATCACGCCGTCGATCCCGAGATCCATTGCCTGCCTGTCGCCGGCACACGGGAGGCGCTCTTCGCGATCGCCCAGACGGTGGTCGGCCGGGGTCGACCCCACGTGGCTATGCCCAACCCCTTCTACCAGATCTACGAAGGAGCGGCCCTGCTTGCCGGCGCACGCCCACTGTACCTGGCCGTGGACCCGGCCACCGGGCTGCCGGACCTGGAGAGCCTGGATGACCAGGCCTGGCGGCGCGTCCAGCTTCTCTACATCACCAGTCCGGCGAACCCGACCGGGGCGGTCGCCGATGCCGAATACTACCGTCAACTTCTCGAGCTCAGCGATCGCCACGGCTTCATCATCGCCGCCGACGAGTGCTATTCGGAAATCTATACCGACGAGGCCTCCCCCCCGCCCGGGCTGCTGGAAATCTGCCACCAACAGGGGCGGGATGATTTCCGCCGCTGTATCGTCTTTCACAGCCTGTCAAAGCGATCCTCGGCCCCGGGCCTGCGCTCCGGATTTGTTGCCGGCGACCCGGGACTGATCCACGCCTTCCTGCGCTACCGGACCTATCAGGGCTGCGCCCTGCCCCTACACGTCCAGCAGGCAAGCGTTGCCGCATGGTCCGATGAGCAGCATGTCGCCGCCGTGCGGGAGCGCTATCGCGAGCGGTTCGACGCCTTCAGCGCGACCCTCGGAACGTGTCTCGATGAACTCCAACGCCCGGAAGCGGGCTTCTACCTTTGGCCGAAAACGCCAGTGAACGATGAGACCTTCGCGCGACGCCTGTGGGAAGAGGAGAATGTCACCGTACTCCCCGGCAGCTACCTTGCGCGCGAACAACGGGGCGCAAATCCCGGCGCCGGCCGGGTTCGCATCGCCTTGGTCCCCGACCTGGCGACGTGCTGCGAAGCGGCCGAACGGATAAAACGGTTTGTCACCCGAGAGTACGGCGGTGGATAATCCCCGCCCGTGCCCCTTGCGGCAGAGCCCCGTAATGGGGCGACACCCAACGCATTGCTAGAGCAGTGGAGCCGACCCCGATCATGAGCAACGATATTCAGTCCGTCATCGAGCGGGCCTTCGAGAACCGGGCCGACATCAACCCCAACGACGCACCGGCGGACGTGCGCGAAGCGGTCGAGGCCGTCATGCGCATGCTCGACGCCGGCGAAGCACGGGTTGCCGAACCCGGCCCCGATGGCTGGCAGGTCAACGAGTGGCTCAAGAAGGCCGTGCTTCTCTCTTTCCGGCTCAATGACAACCGCCTGATGCGCGGCGGCGTGACGAACTTCTTCGACAAGGTTCCGATGAAGTTCGCCGACTGGGGCGAAGACGCCCTGCGCGACTCGGGGGTCCGTGTTGTCCCGCCGGCGGCCGCCCGTCGTGGCAGCTACATTGCCCCCGGCGTGGTGCTCATGCCCTCGTACGTGAACATCGGCGCTTACGTCGATCGCGGCACTATGGTCGACACCTGGGCAACCGTCGGTTCCTGCGCCCAGATCGGCAAGAACGTTCACCTCTCCGGCGGCGTCGGCATCGGCGGCGTGCTCGAACCACTGCAGGCCAACCCAACCATCGTCGAGGATGAGTGCTTCATCGGTGCCCGCTCCGAGATCGTCGAGGGCGTTACCGTTGGCCGCGGAGCAGTGATCTCGATGGGCGTCTACATTGGCCAGAGCACCAAGATCTTCGACCGCACTACCGGCGAAGTCCACTTCGGGCGTGTCCCGGAAGGGGCCGTGGTCGTCCCCGGTAGCCTTCCGGCCGATGACGGGAGCCACAGCCTATACTGCGCCGTCATTATCAAGTACGCCGACGACAAGACCCGCTCCAAAGTCGGCATCAACGAGCTGCTTCGCCCGTGAACGCGACGGTTGAGCTTGCCCGCGAGCTAATCGGCCGCCCCTCGGTCACGCCTGAGGACGCCGGCTGCCAGACCCGGATCGCCGAGCGGCTAGCAAGCAAGGGATTTCAACCGGAGTGGCTGCCCTCGAACGGCGTCACGAACCTCTGGCTGCGCCGGGGCCGTCAGGAGCCGCTGTTCTGCTTCCTCGGCCATACCGATGTCGTGCCCAGCGGCCCGGAGTCGGCCTGGGACCACCCCCCTTTCCAGCCCATCGTCGAGGACGGCTACCTGTTCGGACGGGGGGCTGCGGACATGAAGGGTAGCGTTGCCGCTTTCGTGGTTGCCGCGGAGCGGTTCGTCGAGGCGTTCCCGGAGCATCGCGGATCAATCGCGCTGCTTCTGACCAGCGACGAGGAGGGGCCCGCCGTGGACGGCACCCGGCATGTCGTCAAGCATCTGACACAACGCGGCGATGCGATCGAGTACTGCCTGGTCGGCGAGCCCAGCAGCCAGGATCGGCTGGGCGATGAGTACAAAGTCGGCCGTCGCGGCTCCCTGACCGGATTCCTCACGGTGCATGGAGAGCAGGGCCACGTCGCCTACCCTCACCTGGCCGACAACCCAGTGCACCGGGCGACGGCCGCCCTGGCCGAACTGATTGCCACGGAGTGGGACCAGGGGGATGCCGACTTCCCCCCGACCAGCTTCCAGATCGTCAATCTGCAAGCGGGTACGGGAGCCGATAACGTCATCCCTGGAAACCTGGAGGTCGTCTTCAACTTCCGCTACGCCCCGGCAGTCTCGGCGGAACTCCTGCAGCAACGCGTGAGCAACCTGCTCGAAGGACACGGGTTATCCCACACCCTGCGCTGGCGCCACTCCGGCGGGCCCTTCGCCACCCGCAGCGGCGCCCTGATCCAGGCCGTTGAGGCGGCGGTCACCGAGCGCACTGGCTGCCGGCCGCGCCGCTCTACCAGCGGAGGGACCTCCGACGGTCGCTTCATGGGACCCACCGGAGCCGAAATCGTTGAACTGGGCCCGCTCAACGCCACGATTCACAAGGCGAACGAGCGCGTTGCTGTCGCCGACCTGGAGACCCTCGAAGCGCTCTACTTCGACATCCTGCACCGCCTCCTCGCGCAGTAGCCATTCCGCTGCCGGGCGGCGCATTTGGCCCCGGCAGCGGACAATCCGTCGCGCCGAATCATTTGATGCACATCGGGGTCAAGGTTTAGATTCAATCAGGATCCCGCGACACGGCAGATCGTCGATCGCGTATGGCAGTCGATAACGACCACCCTTGCCCTGCCCGCTCCCCCGCGCACGGTGGAAACCACTACCGCCGGGCGGCGGAGCGCCCGTTCACGCGCGCAGAGCGGGAGTCTGTCACGCTGCTGTTCGGCAGCCTGAGTGAGGCTCACGACCGACTGCTCACGGCTTCCCTGCGTGGCCTCGGCTATCATGCCGAGGCCATTCCGATGCCCCAGCGCGCCGACCTGCAGCGGGGCCGCGAGCTTTGCAATACCGGGCAGTGCAACCCGATCTATTTCGTCGCCGGATCGCTGCTCAATCACTTAGAGCGCCGATGCCAGGAACGCGGACTGAGCCGCGCCCAGGCCGCGGAGCGCTACGCATTCGTCATCCCGGGCTCCTGCGGGCCCTGCCGGTTCGGGATGTATGAGGCGGAATACCGGCAGGCTCTGGCAAAGGCCGGTTTCCCGGGTTTTCGAGTCATCGCCTTCGACAAGAAGGGCGGTGGCGATGGACACCCGGAGGACGGACACGGCAACGGCCTGTCCATCCATTTGGGGCTCTACCTGGCGGTCCTGGATGCGCTGCTGACCGCCGACAACCTCAATGCGGTCTTCCACCGCGCCCGGCCTTATGCCGTCGATCCCGAAGCGGTCGCGGCCACCCGGGAACGGTGCCTGGAGACCTGTGAGGACGCCCTGGCCCGACCGCGCCCGGAGCCGAAGCCCGGCGCGCTGGCCTACCTGCTCCACCGTGCCACACCGCTGCGCGACCCTGCGGACGCCGCCCGCCTGCTGGATCGGCTCCGCGACCGGCGATGCATCGACGCGCTGGAAACGTGCCGAGGACTGATCGAACGCGGCTTTGAAATCGATTACCTGCGCCCCCGGCCTTTGGTCAAGATCACGGGGGAGTTCTGGGCCCAGACCACCGAGGGAGACGGCAACTTCCGTATGTTCCGCTTTCTTGAGGACGAAGGGGCGGAGATCCAGGTGGAGCCGGTGGCCGGATGGGTCGATTACATGCGTCACGGCCTCCACCATCAGCTGGAGGAGCGGCGTGCAGGCCGGTCCGGGACGGGCCGCTGGCGCCAGCGCATCGGCGACCGGGTCCGACACTGGCTGATCGACCGCGTCGGCGACCTGCTTCACCGGGAGTACGACCGAATGCGGCGCGCCCTGGGGGACTGCGCAGCTCCGCTCACCGACCAGCGCACCCTGGAGCGCCTCGGCCGACCCTACTACAACCCTCGGATCACCGGGGGGGAGGGGCACCTGGAGGTCGCCAAGACCCTCTATTACCACCGCCATCGGCTTGCCCACATGACGCTCTCGCTCAAACCGTTTGGGTGCATGCCCTCCACTCAGTCCGACGGTGCGCAGGCAGCGGTTCAGGCCGACTACCCAGAGATCCGTTTCCTGCCCGTAGAGACGGCTGGCGAGGGGGAGATCAACGCCTACTCCCGGGTCCAGATGGCCCTGGGCGAAGCGCGCGAGAGCGCCCGCCGGGAGCTGCAGGAAGCCTTGCGCCGGACGGGCCTGGAAGTCGATGAGCTGCAGCGCTGGATCGCGGTGCACCCCCGGCTGCGCAGCCCGCTCTACCCGATTCCCCGTCACGGGGAAGTCATAAGCCGGGCAGCCCGTTTCGTGCACCACGTCGCGCGGCTGCGGGCCAACCACGGCCACCGGCAGCGTGGCCCCACCCCCCTGACCCAAGCCCACGATGAGGCTTCCCATGTCGGCCGTTAACCAGGATCCCGTCATCATCGGGCTCGACGTCGGCTCGACGACGGTCAAGGCCGTCGTGTTCGACCCACGCGACGACGCGCTCCTCTGGCAGGACTACCAACGCCATGAGACGCGGCAGTTGGAAACGGTGCAGGACTTCCTGGAGCGGATCGAATCCGCTGTTCGGACCCAGGCACCGCAGCGACCCATGCGCCTGTTTACCACCGGCTCGGGAGGCGGGGGCGTGGCCCGGGCGCTCGGTGCACGTTTCGTTCAGGAAGTGCACGCCGTCTCAATGGCGGTGGAGGCCCGCTACCCGGATATCGGCAGCGTGGTCGAACTCGGCGGACAGGACGCGAAAATCATTGTCTTCAAGGATCTTGGCCCACAAGGCAAACGCAAGATCCCGGCGATGAACGACAAGTGCGCCGGAGGCACCGGTGCCGTCATTGACAAGATCGCCGCCAAGCTCGCCATCCCACCAGCGCGACTCGGGGAGATGGGCTACCACGGCCACACCGTGCACCCGGTTGCAGGCAAGTGCGGTGTCTTCGCGGAGACCGACATCAACTCCCTGCAAAAGCAGGGTGTCCCGGCCGAGGACCTGATGGCATCCCTGTTCGAGGCGATCGTGCAGCAGAACCTCTCCGTGCTCACCCGCGGACACACGCTGCGGCCACGGGTCCTGCTGCTCGGCGGCCCCAACACCTACATCCGGGGCCTGCAGGAGTGCTGGCGGCAGCAGATCAGCGACCTTTGGGAGGATCGCGGTGTAACGCCCGGCGAGCCGGTCGAGGACGCGATCACCGTCCCGGATCAGGCCCAGTACTTCGCAGCGCTGGGCGCGGTTCAGTTCGGCCGGAGCGAACTCGATGAGGATCCAGAGGCCGGCGCCTTCCACGGGCAGGGCGCGCTGCAGCACTGGCTGGCCGAGCAGCGCCGGCGCGGGCACTCCGAGGGGCTGGCGCCGCTCGTCGCGGACGACGACGAGCGCCGCGACTTCCTCGAGCAATACCAGCCGCCGGCGTGGACGCCGGCACGTTTCCAGCCTGGCGAACAGGTACAGGCCTACATCGGCATCGATGCCGGCTCGACATCGACCAAGGGCGTACTGCTGAGCCCGGATGCAGAGGTGCTCGCCAAGGCCTACCGCCTCTCCGGCGGCAACCCGATCGAAGACGCAGTCGGCCTGCTCGGCGAGCTGGAGAGCGCTGTCACCCGCCAGGGTGCAGAACTTCAGGTGCTCGGCGTGGGAACGACCGGCTACGCCAAGGACATCATCCGAGACGTACTCCACGGCGATACGGCCCTGGTGGAAACGGTGGCTCACGCCCACGCCTGCGAGCAATTCTACCCGGGAACGGATTGCATCGTGGATGTCGGCGGGCAGGATATCAAGCTCATGTTCCTGCGTGACGGTCGGGTTCGCGACTTCCGGCTGAACACCCAATGCTCGGCAGGCAACGGCTATTTCCTCCAGGCGACGGCCCGCGCCTTCGGGATTGAACTCGACGATTTCGCGGAGGTGGCACTCGGTGCCGAGGCGATGCCGGAATTCAATCACGGCTGCGCGGTCTTCCTCCAGTCGGACATCGTCGATTTCCAGCGCAAGGGGTGGCAACCTGCCGAGATCCTTGCCGGCCTGGCTGCGGTGCTTCCCAAGAACATCTGGCTCTATGTGGCTCAGATTCCCAACCCGGCCGAGCTTGGAACGCGGTTCGTTCTCCAGGGTGGAACACAGCGCAACCTGGCGGCGGTAAAAGCGCAGGTGGATTACCTAAAGGACCGCTTCGCCCGGGTCGATGCGGACTGCGAGATTCAGGTCCACCGCCACTGCGGCGAGTCCGGGGCCATCGGCACCGCCCTGGAGGCACGCCGGCTGCACCAGGAGGGCCGGCGTAGCCGCTTTATCGGCATCGAACGAGCACGTCGCCTGCAACACCACACGATCCGTGACGAGCGGACCCGTTGCCGGTTTTGCAGCAATCTCTGCCTACGTACGTTCATCGATGTAGCCACCGGAGACTCAGCTGCAGCCGCCGAGAGCGCCCCGGCAAACTCCGCCGTCCCACTGCCAGCCGGGTACCGACGCCTTATCGTCGCCACCTGCAAGCAGGGCGAAGTGGAAGACGTCGCCTCCATGAAGCGGATCAAGGCGGAGCTCGACGAGACCGCCGCCAGTAACCCCAACCATCTGGATGAGGCCGCCCGGGAGGTTTTCCGGCCACCGCGAGTGGACAATGTGGCGGACCCCACTCCCCGACCCAACGCCATGGAGGCGCTCTGGCCGGGACGCGCGCGCCGTCGCGCAGCGATGGAACGCCGCCGCAATGCGCGGATCGGGCTGCCGCGGGTGCTTAACCTCTACGCCTGCGCCCCGTTTTTCCAGGCCTACTTCGCTGCGCTGGGCATTCCGGATCGGGGGATCGTCTTCTCCGACACCACGGACCCCGAACTCTACCGACGAGGCGCCAACCGCGGCAGCATCGATCCCTGCTTCCCAAGCAAGCTGGGCATCCCGCACGTCCACGACCTGCTCTTTCGCAAGCACGCACGGCGGCCACTGACCCACATCTTCTTTCCCATGGTCAAGAGTCTGCCGAGCGCGCTCGAAGACACACTCGCCTCCCAGGCTTGCCCCACGGTCCCCGGCACCGCGGAGGCAACCCACGCGGCCTTTCGGCGTGAGGGAGACCTTTTCGCCGAGCACGGGGTGGCGTTCAAGAAGACGCTCGTCAATCTTGACGATCCCTCACTCTGCGCCGAACAGATGGCCGCCGACTGGGGGCCGGAGTTCGGCATCAGCCTCGCCGAATCCGAACGGGCTGTTGCCCGAGGGCTGGCCGCCCTGGAAGCGTTCCATCAGCGGCTTGAGGCATCCCAGGCGGAGACCCTGGCCCGGCTCGAGGAAGAGGGACGGATCGGTATCGGCGTCCTCGGCCGCCCCTACCACAACGACCCGGGAATCAATCACGGTATTCTCGATGAGCTGCAGCGCAAGGGCTATCCCATCTTCTGGCAGGACGCCCTGCCCCGCGACGCCGCCACCCTGGAGCGGCTCTTCGGCGCCGAGGTGCGCGCGGGCTGGATCTCGTCCGCCCTGGCGATTGACGATGTCTGGAAGCACGATTTCTCCGAGCACAGCTCACGCAAGCTGTGGGCTGCGAAGTTCATCGCGCGCCACCCCAACCTGGTCGCGGTGGAGCTGTCGAACTTCAAGTGCGGCCACGACGCCCCGATCTACGCCACCATCGAGGCGATTATCGAGCAGTCCGGCACGCCGTACTTTTGTTTCAAGGACTTGGACGAGAACCGGCCGAGCGGATCGATCCAGATCCGCACCGAAACCATCGACTACTTCCTGCGCCGCTACCAGGCGGAGCATCTCGCAGGTACAAAAGCTCCAGCTTAGCCCTGCGCCCCCACGCCCCCGCGGGGGCCCACGAGCCCCCGTGCGGCCCATCGCCTCTGGAAACAGCCGCGCTGTCTGCTACCGATTAAAGAAACAGCGCAAAAACGCACCGAAAAGAGCACGAGGCCGATGCGTGTCGAACTGTGGCGGGAGGAAGACAGCGGTGACTGGGCCTTCGTGGTCCTCCGCGGCGACGGTAGCCCGATCGCTCGCGGCGAAGGTTACACCAACCGCGAGACCGCTGAGCGGCACGCCCACGAGATTATGCGGCGGACCTACGAGCAGGAATCGATGGGGCTACCGTGGTGACTCTATCCCGGCCGCGGATCCAGCGATTCCCAGCACATCCCGCATGTCGTAACGCCCCGGGGGTTGTTGCGATGCCCACATTGCGGCTCGGTACGCCCCGAAAGCGAATGTGGAACGCCTCGACGCCTTGTGGGTAAGCTCCAGACGCTCCCCGTCCCCCGCGAAGAGCACGGTATGCTCGCCGACGATATCCCCGGCACGAATGGTCTCGAAGCCGATCGTCCGGCGATCCCGCGGCCCCTCCTGTCCCTCGCGACCATAGACCGCGTGCTCGTGAAGATCCCGACCAAGCACCCCGGCGACCGCCTCACCGAGACGCAGCGCCGTCCCCGACGGCGCATCCACCTTGTGCCGATGGTGAGCCTCGATGATCTCCACATCCGCCGAGTCGCCGAGCGCGTGTGCCGCCTGCTCGACTAGCGCGGTGAGAAGGGTTACGCCTGTCGAATAGTTGGCCGCCTGCACGACCGCCACTTGCTCGGCAAGGCGGTCCACGGCGGCCTGCTGCTCAGGCCCGAGACCGGTGGTGCCGAGCACAAGGGGGCGACCTGCATCGGCGCAGGCGCTCGCTACTCGCTCCGTCGCATCGGGCAGGCTGAAGTCGATGACCACGTCCGCAGCCTGCACGGCCTCCGTCACCTTTTCCGCCACCTGCACGCCGAGGGCACCCAGACCGGCCAGCTCCCCCGCGTCCCGACCGACGGCACTCCCCCCAGCCCGGTCACAGGCCGCTGCGAGGTGGAAACCATCCAGTTGCTGACTGGCCTCCACCAGCATCCGGCCCATACGGCCAGCGGCGCCAATGATGCCGATCCCAAGGGTCACAGCCGCCACTCCTCGATAAAGCTCTTGACCTTATCCAACCAGGAGGAGGTGTGCGGGTTATGCTTACCGCCGGTGTTCTTCAGGGTCTGCTGGAACTCCTCAAGGAGCTCACGCTGACGCTTGGTCAGGTTGACCGGCGTTTCCACATGGATACGGCAGAGAAGATCCCCCTGTCGGTTTCCCCGTACAGGCTTGACACCCTTGCCGCGCATCCGGAAGACCCGGTTGGGCTGGGTGCCCGGCGGGATGCGCAGGTTCACCCGCCCATCGAGGGTCGGCACCTCCACCTCGCCGCCCAAAGCGGCCGTCACGATATCCACGGGCACCTCACAGTGCAGGTCCGCACCGTCGCGCTCGAAGAACTCATGCTCCTTGACAGCGACCTGCACGTAGAGATCCCCAGGCGGCCCGCCTCGCTCGCCCGGCTCGCCCTCGCCGGCAAGACGGATCCGGTCGCCCGTATCGACCCCAGCGGGAATCCGGACGTTGAGCGTCTTTCGGTCCTGGACCCGTCCACGGCCACGGCACTTCGGACAGGGATCGGTGACGACCGAGCCCTCGCCGTGGCAGCGCGGGCAAGTCTGCTGGATGGAGAAAAAGCCCTGCTGGACCCGCACGTCGCCATGCCCTTTACACGTCGGGCACGTCTGCGGCTTGGAACCGGCTTTCGACCCGGAGCCCTCGCAGGCATCACACTCGACGTGCGTAGGAACCTGGATCTGCTCCTCGGTCCCGCGCACGGCATCCTCGAGGCTGAGCTCCAGTGTGTAGCGCAGATCGGCACCGCGGAACGCCCGCGCCCGGCCACCCCGACCACCGCCGGAGCCGAAGATGTCCCCAAAAACGTCGGAGAAGATGTCGGAGAAGTCCGGACCGCCGGGTCCCCCGGCGCCACCGCCGTAGCCGCGCGGGCCACCTCCGGCCGAAGGATCGACTCCGGCGTGGCCGAACTGGTCGTAGGCGGCCCGCTTCTGTGCATCGGAGAGGACCTCGTAGGCCTCCTTGACCTCCTTGAAACGCTCGGCGGCCTCCTCGTCCCCCGGATTGCGGTCCGGGTGGTACTTCTGGGCCATGCGCCGATAGGCCTTCTTGATTTCGGCGTCGGAGGCGTTCTTGGAAACCCCCAGTGCCTCGTAGTAATCCCGCTTCGCCATAGGCTGCTCCGCGTCTGCGCACCCGGTAACGACAAAGGCGCAGGAGGATGCACCACCCTGCGCCTCCGCTCAAGCGGCCCGTGCCCCAGGCATCGGCAACGGGCCGCTATGCGGCTCACTTCCGCGAGTTGTCGTCCTCGTCCTTGACCTCCTCGAACTCGGCATCGACCACGTCGTCCTGATCGGACGCACCACTGCCCGAGCCCGCCGACGTCTCGTCACCAGCCGGACCGCCGCTCTGCTGCTGGTAGGCCTTTTCGGCGAGTTTACCGGACTTCTCGGCCAGCGCCTGCGTCTTGGCCTCGATTTCATCCTTATCCTCGCCATCCTTGACCTGCTCGAGCTCGCTGATCGCGTCCTCGATCTCCTGCTTCTCGGCGGTATCCACTTGCTCGCCGAGTTCGGAGAGCGACTTGCGGGTCGCGTGGATCATGCTCTCCGCCTGGTTACGAGCCTCGACCAACTCGCGCTGGCGGCGGTCCTCCTCGGCGTGCTCCTCAGCTTCCTTGACCATTCGCTCAATCTCGTCCTCGGTCAAGCCAGAGGACGCCTTGATCTCGATGCCGGTCTCCTTGCCCGTCGCCTTGTCCTTGGCCGAGACGTTCAGGATCCCGTTGGCGTCGATATCAAAGGCAACCTCGATCTGCGGCACACCACGCGGGGCCGGCGGGATGTCGGTAAGGTCGAAGCGGCCCAGGGACTTGTTGTCCTTGGCCATTTCCCGCTCGCCCTGCAGGACGTGCACGGTCACGGCGGTCTGGTTGTCTTCGGCGGTCGAGAACGTCTGGGTGCCCTTCGTGGGGATGGTGGTGTTCTTCTCGATAATCTTGGTCATCACGCCGCCGAGGGTCTCGATCCCCAACGACAGCGGGGTAACGTCCAGCAGCAGCACGTCCTTGACGTCACCGCCGAGCACGCCGGCCTGGATCGCCGCACCGACAGCCACGGCCTCGTCCGGGTTGACGTCCTTGCGCGGATCACGCCCGAAGAACTCCTTGACCTTCTCCTGGACCTTCGGCATGCGCGTCTGCCCGCCGACCAGGATGACGTCGTTGACGTCACGGGCCGACAGCCCGGCGTCCTTGAGTGCGGTCTTGCACGGCTCGATGGTGCGCTCGACCAGGTCCTCGACCAGCGACTCGAGCTTGGCCCGGCTCAGCTTGATGGCCAGGTGCTTCGGCCCATTCTGGTCCGCCGTGATGTACGGCAGGTTGATTTCCGTCTGCTGGCTGGAGGAGAGCTCCACCTTCGCCTTCTCGGCCGCCTCGCGCAGCCGCTGCAGCGCCAGGTGGTCACTGCTCAGGTCGATCCCCTGATCCTTCTTGAACTCCTGGATCAGGTAGTCGATGACACGCTTGTCGAAGTCCTCACCCCCGAGGAAGGTATCGCCGGAGGTGGAAAGCACCTCGAACTGCTTCTCGCCATCGACCTCGGCGATCTCAATGATCGACACGTCGAACGTGCCGCCGCCCAGGTCGTAGACCGCGACCTTCTTATCACCGCCTTCCTTGTCCAGACCGTAGGCGAGCGCTGCTGCCGTCGGCTCGTTGATGATGCGCTTGACCTCAAGCCCGGCGATCTTGCCGGCATCCTTGGTCGCCTGGCGCTGAGAGTCGTTGAAGTACGCCGGGACCGTGATCACCGCCTCGGTGACCTCTTCACCCAGGTAGTCCTCCGCGGTGCTCTTCATCTTTTGCAGCGTGCGCGCGGAGACCTCCGGCGGCGCCATCTTCTTGCCCTGCGCCTCGACCCAGGCGTCGCCGTTGTCCGCCTTGACGATCTTGTACGGCATCTCCTTGATGTCGCGCTGGACGACATCCTCGTCGAAACGGCGTCCGATCAGCCGCTTGACGGCATGGATGGTATTCTCGGGGTTGGTCACCGCCTGGCGCTTGGCCGGGGCGCCGGTGAGCACCTCGCCATCCTCGGCGAAAGCCACCACCGACGGGGTGGTCCGATCGCCCTCCGCGTTCTCGATCACGCGGGTCTTGTTGCCCTCCATCACGGCCACACACGAGTTTGTGGTGCCCAGGTCGATGCCGATGATCTTACCC
This sequence comes from Ectothiorhodospiraceae bacterium, assembly GCA_003552625.1. Taxonomy (GTDB): domain Bacteria; phylum Pseudomonadota; class Gammaproteobacteria; order Nitrococcales; family Halorhodospiraceae; genus Halorhodospira. The sequence continues at coordinate 11,418 of PUNM01000072.1, read as the reverse complement.
ATAGCTTGCTCCTGCCAATTGTTGAATTCGGTTCAGGCCTCTGCCCTTCTGCACCCCTAGGTGCGGGGTCGGCTGTGGTTTTTCAAGGGGCGCCCGAGCAAACGCTCAGGCGGTCTCGTCAATGGAGCCGCCGCCGTCACTCTTTTTGGCCACAACGACCAGGGCTGGACGCAGCAGCCGCTCTTGCTGCAGCCGATAGCCCTTTTGCACGACGTGAAGCACCGTGTTGGGCGCCTGATCCTCGCTCGGCTGGGTGGCCATCGCCTCGTGGAAGTCCGGATTGAAGCGCTCACCCACCGGATCGATCTCCTCGATATCGAAACGCTCGAAGAGCTGATTGAGCATTTTCAGGGTCAGCTGGGTGCCCTCGAGCAGTTTTTCGCGATCGGCCTCCGCATCCTCGGCCGCCTGTACCCCCATCTCCAGGCTATCCTTGACCTGAAGCAGGTCGCTGGCGACCTTCTCGAGCCCCTGGCGCTTAGCCTGCTCCACATCCTTCTGGGCGCGGCGCTGCGTGTTCTCCATCTCCGCCCGCAGGCGCAGCAGTTGATCCCAGTGCTGTTGGGCTTTCTCTTCAGCCTGCGCCAGCGCCGATTCCAATTCTTCGATCCGCTCCCGGAGCTGCTGCGGATCGAGATCGTCGAGGCTCTCGGTCGCACCGCCTTCGGGCTCTTCCCCGTCCTCCAGGGTCCCTTCCACGGCTGCGCTCTCCGCCGTGTTGCCCTCGGCCTGCTCGGGGCGCGGCTGCTGCTCCGCGGCAGCGCGGCCCTCTTGGTGCTCTTCGGCCGTTTGATCTCGCTGGTTCTCGCTCATTGATCGCTCCGCTGTTCAATCCGAAAAAACGGATGCGCACGAAGGCTGACCGGCGGCGCGCGAACCGCCGCGATCGCCATCGCCCGCTTCTCACTGCCCGGGTGTGGGGGTCTAACGGGACGGATTCAAGGCCGAACCGACCAATCGGGCGGTCACATCGACAATGGGGACGATACGATCGTAAGCCATGCGGCTCGGGCCAATGACGCCGAGCACGCCCGCCGGCTCGCCATCGACAGCGTAACGGGCGGTCACCAGAGACAGGCCATCAAAGACCTCGTAGCCGGCCTCCTGGCCGATGTAGATCTGGACGCCGTCGGCACGTGCGCAACGATCCAGCAGATGGAGGATATCCCGCTTCTGGGTGAAGGCCTCGAAGAGCTCGCGCAGGCGCTCCACATCGGAGAGTTCCTCAAAGTCCATCAGGTTCGTCTGGCCGGCGACCACATACCCGCTGTTCGTGCGATCCTCGGCAAACGCCTTCTCCCCCACCTCGACCACAGATCGCATGAGCGCGTCGAGGCGTTGCTGATCGGCCTGCATGGCAGAGACCAGCGACTCCCGAATCCGCGAGAGCTCCACCCCGGCGAACTCCGCGTTTAGGTAATTGGCGATGCGCTGCAGTTCGGCCTCGTCGAACTCACGATCCGTGTGCAGCACGCGGTTCTGCACGTCCCGCTGATTGATCACCAGGATCGCGAGCACCCGTCGCTCGGACAATGGCAGGAATTCCACATGGCGCAGCACCGCCCACTCCCGGCGCGGGACGGTGACCACGCCGGCCAGGTTCGTCAGCTGCGAGAGCAGGTCCGACGCCGAGTCTGCCAGGCCGTCCGTCCCTTCCTCGCGGTCACGGGCAAGACGCCGCCGCAATCGCTCGACCGTCTCCCTGCCCATTGGCTGGACCTGAAGGAGGCAATCGACGTAGAAGCGCAGGCCGCGATCCGTGGGTACTCGCCCCGCAGAAGTATGCGGTGAAGTGATGTAGCCGTAATGCTCAAGATCAGCCATGACGTTGCGCACCGTGGCCGGGCTGACCGCGAGCCCTGCCTCACGGGCGAGGCTGCGCGAGCCGACGGGCTTGCCGTCACGGATGTAACAATGGACGAGGGCGCGGAGCAGAGTCCGCGCGCGTTCGCCAAGGTCGTGCTCGAGCGGCGGGCTCATGGCTCCTCGAACCACCGGATGCGAAGGGGGGAAACTGGGTATAGCACTCTTCCCCAGACGGTGCCAGTGAAGGCTAGCAACGGCGCAAACAGGCCGTCAACGCGGCACTTGGCGCCAATTGGCGCCTCGCAGCGGACGTGGTAACGTCCCGGCTCATGGATGCTCGCCCCACCGCCTTCACCACCGTCGGTATCACCGGCAAGCCGGGGGACCCGGCTGTCATCGAGCTGGTCGAGCGCCTCGCCCCGATTCTCGCCGCCCGCGGGTGCAGGGCGCTGCTCGACGCCGACTCCGTCGAGGCCAACGGCCCCGGCCATCCGGAGCGGGTACCCCGGCAGGAGCTGCTCGAGGCGAGTGACCTGGTCATCGCGATCGGCGGCGACGGGACACTCATCCACGTCGCCCGGTCACTGGCTGGCCGAAGCGATGTCGCGCTGATGGGGATCAACCGGGGACGGCTGGGCTTTCTCGTCGACGTCGCCCCGGAGCACCTCAACCAGGTTGCCTGCGTACTCGACGGCGAGCACGTCATTGATGAGCGGCTTATCCTGCAGGCGGAGATCCGTTCCAATAGCGACGACGCACTGCTCGGCGGCGGGGTCGCCATCAATGAGGTCGTGGTTCACCGCTGGAACACCGCGCGGATGATCGAACTCTCGACCCGCATCGATGGCGAGCCACTCAGCGACCACCGCTCGGACGGACTGATCATCGCCAGCCCTACCGGCTCCACGGCTTACGCCATGGCCGGAGGCGGCCCGATCGCCCACCCCAATTTGCACGCGATGGTCCTCGTTCCCGTTTGCCCGCACACGCTGAGCAACCGCCCCCTGGTTGTCGATGGCAATAGCTGTATCGAGATCACCGTCCACCCGGGTTTCATCGACCAGGTCCGGGTAAGCTGCGACAGCCAGAAGGATCTGACCGTCCACGAAGAGTGCCGGCTGGTGGTCAGCGCGCACCCGACCCCCTTGCGGCTGGTTCACCCGCCCGGCTACAGCTACTTCAACCTGCTGCGCGCGAAACTCGGCTGGGGCGGTCCGCCGAGCCAACCGGCCCACGGAGGCGCCTGAGGAGGGCACTGTGCTGCGAGCGATCCACATTCGCGATTTCGCCATCGTCGATACGCTCGATCTGGAACTTGGCGATGGCATGCACGCACTCACCGGTGAGACGGGCGCGGGCAAATCGATCCTGCTGGACGCTCTTGCGCTCTGCCTCGGCGACCGCGCCAATGCGGAAATCATTCGCCCGGGCGCTGAACGAGCTGAGGTCAGCGCCATCTTCGACCCCCCCAACGAGGGGGTTCAACAGTGGCTGGATGAGCGCGACCTCGGCGACGATGAGATCCTGGTCCGCCGCGTGGTCCAGGGCAGCGGCCGCTCCCGCGGTTTCATCAACGGAACGCCCGTCGCCCTGCAGATGCTGCGGGAGCTGGGCGAACAGCTCGTGGATATCCATGGACAACACGCCCACCAGTCGCTGATACGGCCCGCTGCCCAGCGCGAGCTGCTCGACGCCTTTGCGGGCACTGAGGCGCAGCGTTCGGCAGTGGCGGCCGTTCACCAGGAGCTGCGAGCCATTGACCGGGAGCTTGAGACACTCGCTGGCAGCAGCGACGACTACGACGAACGGCTTGCCCTGCTGCACCACCAGATCGACGAGCTTGAGCGGGCGGCACCAAGCCGGGACGGCATCGCGGCACTTGAGGCCGAGCACCAGCGACTCGCCCACGCCGAGTCCCTCATCGACTTGGCGCAGGGGCAGCTGCAGGCGCTCAGCGATGCCGACGAGGCCGCTCAAACCCGGCTCGGCCGCGCTATCCGCGAGCTTGAGGAGCGCCGGGAGCTGGACCCGGCCCTTGGCGAGGCCGCCGACCTTTTCCAAAGCGCACTGGCCCACCTGGAAGAAGGGTGCCATACGCTGCGCAGCTTTGCGGACAGCCTAGAAATCGACCCACAGCGTCTCGCCGAACTCGATGAGCAGATCCAGCACCTTCGGGATCTGGCGCGCAAGCATCGGGTGGATGTGGACAACCTCCCGGAAACCCTGGAACACCTGCAGGCCGAGGCCGAGCGGTTGGCAAATGCGGAGGAGCGCCTTGCCACGCTGCGCTCGGAGCGACAAGAGGCGGAGACGCGCTACCGCGATGCGGCTGAAGCGCTCTCCAGGGAGCGGCAACGGGCGGCGGAACGGCTTCAGAGCGAGGTCGGTGAGCTGCTCGGCGAACTCGGCATGCAGGGCGCGGAAGTCCAGCCGCAGGTATCCTTCGAGCCGGAAGCGTCCCCGTCAGTCCACGGCCTGGACCGGATCGAACTGCTGGTGCGGACAAACAGCGGGCAAAGTCTCGGACCGCTGAACAAGATCGCTTCCGGCGGCGAACTCTCACGAATCGGCCTGGCCATTCAGGTGGCCACCGTTAACCGCTCGGCTACGGTGCCGACGCTGATCTTCGATGAAGCCGACGCCGGAATCGGCGGCGCCGTTGCAGAAGTCGTAGGCCGCCTGCTGCGCACCGTCGGCAGCCGCTACCAGGTCCTGTGTGTCACCCATCTCCCGCAGGTGGCGGCACAAGCCCGCCATCACTTCCACGTCGCCAAGACCGACACCGGGGAAGGCACCCGCACACAGGTGTCGCCGCTCAATGACGAACAGCGGGTCGAAGAGATCGCGCGCATGCTCGGCGGGCTGGAGATCACCAGCCATGAACGCAATGCAGCTCGAGAGATGCTCGAGCGGGGCGGCGGGGTGAAGTCCGCATGCTAGGCTGGCCCTAGCCGGCACTGAACTCGTCGGCAGATGCCTCCCGGCAAGTCGCGCAGACCCCATAGAGCACGAGCGAATGCCCGGTCATGCGAAAGCTATGCTCTTTTGCCGTCTCCCGCTGGCGTTGCTCGATCGTCTCGTCGATAAACTCTTCCACCCGGCCACACTCGACACAGACGATGTGGTCGTGGTGGGAGGTGTTGTTGAGCTCGAAGACGGAATGACTGCCCTGGAAGTTATGTCGCACCAGGAGGCCGGCCGTCTCAAACTGCGTAAGCACCCGGTAGACCGTGGCGAGGCCAATGTCCTCGCCGGCGTCGAGCAGAGCGCGGTAGACCTCTTCCGCCGATACATGACGCTGCTCGCTCGCCTGCAGCACCTCCAGGATCTTCATCCTTGGCAGTGTGACCTTCAGGCCCGCCTTGCGTAAGCCACCTGCGTCCACAGCTCCCCCTCAACCACTGTTGGTCGGTATGCCCATTAGGCTACCATGCTTGGCATGACGATACCATCCAAATGCAAGTTATTCTTATTATACTTTTCCGCGGCCGTACTGCTGGCGGGTTGCGGCGGGCAATTCCCGTTCGCGCAGCCGCTTGAGGTCGAACAAGGGAACCTGCTCGAGGACGAGGATATCGCCCGCGTCGAAGAGGGCATGAGCCGGGCGGACGTCCGGCGCATACTCGGCGAGCCCGTCCTCGAGCACGCCTTTGCCGAAAACCGCTGGGACTACCTCTACGAGCGGCGCGGCAGCGAAGAGCAGCGCAAGCGGCTGACGCTCTTCTTCGAGGACGATACCGTCGTCGAGATCGAGGACCGCTGGACCGAGCGCTAGCCCTGCTCTTCCTGCCGCCGCGCCGCGCGGCGCTTGCGCGCCTCCTTGGGATCGACCTGCAGGGGCCGGTAGATCTCCACGCGGTCACCATCGTGGAGCGGCGTGTCCAGCCCCACCATCTGACCGAAGACACCGACGGACTGCTGCGTCAGATCGATCTCCGGGTGGCGCTCCAGAATCCCGGAGGCGTTCACTGCGTCCCCGACGGTACTTCCTTCGATCAGTTCAAGACGAAGTACCGTCTGCTGACGCGGGAGTGCGTAGGCAACCTCGATCTGCAGCCGCGATGCGTGTTTACTGCCCTCCGGGCTAGAGGAGGTCACGCTTACCATAGATCTCCTCCGCCCGCTTGATGAACGAGTCCACCAGCGTGTTTGCCACCTGGGTAAAGACCTTGCCGAAGGCGTAGGCAACGATCCGGTTGGAGAACTCGAACTCCATATCCAACGTTACCTTGGACGCACTATCGCCGAGATCCCGGAAGCGCCAGTACCCCTCCAGACGTCGAAACGGCCCCTCGACGAGGCGGATATCGATCATCTTGCCCCGCTGATGGCGGTTGTGCGTGACGAAGGATTTCTCCATACCCCCCTTAGCAAAGGTCATGCGCGCCCGCGTTGTATCCTCGCTGGTGGTGATGATCTCGCACTCTTTACACCAGGGGATGAACTCCGGATAACGGACCACATCATTGACCAGGTCGTAAATCTCAACGGCCGTGTAGGGGACGAGTTCGCTGCGGCTGATGGTCGTCATGGGGCGCTTCCCGCTCCTCGGTCCTGGGAATCCGGGGCGCTATTGTCACGATCCATGCTCCGCCCGGCAACCTCCTGTGGGTGGGCGCTTTGCGCAATCGGCGCCGACCCGTACAATGCGCGCCGTGAGCAAAAAAGCCGGAAAAGACAAGCAAAGTCAGGACAACGTCGTCGCCGTCAACCGCAAGGCTGGCTTCGACTTCTTCATCGAGGAGCGCCTGGAGGCCGGCCTCGCCCTGGAGGGCTGGGAGGTCAAGTCGCTGCGTGCCAAGCGGGTGAACCTGACCGAGAGCCACGTAATCGTCCGCCGGGGCGAAGCGTGGCTCATTGGATGCAATATCACTCCGCTTGCGACGGCCTCCACGCACGTCCGCCCCGACCCTACCCGCACGCGTAAGCTGCTGCTCCATCGGCGGGAGATCGCCCGGCTTGCGGGGTCAGTGGACCGGGCAGGCTATACGGTGGTGCCGCTCAAGCTTTACTGGAAGCGCGGCCGGGCCAAGCTGGAGATCGGCCTTGCCAAGGGCAAGAAGAAACACGACAAGCGGGCCGACAAGAAAGAGCAGGATTGGCAGCGCCAGCGCGAGCGGCTGCTCAAGCACAAGGTTTAACGGTAGTCCGTCCCTCTCTCCTGCGTTATCACCGGCTACGGGGGTGAAGACCGTCGCGCCCTACTGCGGCGGTCCGGCGCAGCCGTGCTCCGGGTTGCATCGGCGCCGATAGCGGCGCTTTGCGAACTGGATATAGAGCGGCTCCAGCAGTCGTTTAAGGCCGAGACCACGAACGATGTAGGCGAGCCACCGCCAGTAGGGCAAGTAGCTCCAGACGAGCGTAAACGCATCGACACCACCGCGCAAACGGCCATCCACATCCAGGCAGTGAAAGCGCTTCATCGCCTGTTCCCAGCTCAATCCGGTGCCTTCTAGCGCGCCCGGGGCGTGCAAATCCCGCCATTCAACGGCCCCGTCCCGGTCGATGCGCTGGTAGAGGTTGATCTCACGCTTACAGACGGGGCACTGGCCGTCGTAGAGGACCACCGGCCGCTTTTCGGAAACTGTCATCGGATTGTTGCCCCCTTGATCCCGGAATGCTCGGTCCTTAGCCGGTTCAGGGCCGCGACTCCCTGGTCACGCTCAGCCATTTGCCCGTGGGGGATTCTACCGCCACACTGACCTGTAAGCGGTCCAGGAATCTCCCCTCGACACCACCTTGAGCGCCTATGCATCAGCCTAATCCCCCGGATAGCGAAGCGCATCGCCTGGCCGCGCTGGAACGCTACGAGGCGCTCGACGCGGAACCCGAGCCAGCGTTCCAGCGGCTTGCTCAGCTTCTGGGCGCCGTATTCGAAACGCCCATGGCGGCCATCTCCCTTCTCGACCGTGACCGCGAGTGGTACCTGGCCTCGCTGGGCCTTGAAGCACAGGAACAGCCGCGCGATGCATCGCTCTGCGCCTACCCCGTGCACTCGGGTGAAGCCCTCGTGATTACAGACACCTGGCAGAGCGAGACGTTCCGTAATCATCCGCTCGCTACCCAAGAACCGCCTGTTCGCTTTTACGCCGGCGTACCCCTGTGGTCGAAGGACGCACAGCCGATCGGAGCCATTTGCATCAAAGACCGGACCCCCCGGGAGCTGTCCAGTCGCCAACTCCGGATCCTTCAAAAGTTTAGCGGCATCGTCACGGACGAACTGGAGTTGCGCAGGATCCGTCTGGCTCTTGAGCGGGAGCGCCGTCTCTTTGTAACCGGTCCAACCATGGTCTTTCGGTGGGACCCCATCATTGGCCGGTGGCCGATCCGCTTCGCGTCGGATAACGTCGAACCGATTCTCGGCTACCGGCCTGAAGCTCTCACCACTCCTCCACGCGACTTCATCGAACTGGTGCATCCTGATGACCAGGCGCGGCTAGTCAGCGAGGAGACCGACGCAGTTACCAGCTCCACGGATCCCCGTACCTATTTTCAGCCATCTCCCTACCGCACCCGGCATCGCGACGGCGAATACCGCTGGGTACAGGAATCGAGCCTGATCGAGCACGACGAGTGCGGGCGCGTCGTCGCCCTGCTCGGCTACCTCAACGACATCACGCGCCAGAAGGAACTGGAGGCGGAACTCGAGCGCCAGGCCCACTACGACCCGCTCACCGGCCTGGCCAACCGACGCCGCCTGGACCCGGTCCTGACCCATGAGCAGGCCCGTGCGGAACGGCTCGGCACCCCTTACGCGGTCATCATGCTCGACATCGACCATTTCAAGGCGCACAACGACCGCTACGGCCACCAGCACGGCGACCGACTTTTGCGCCAGATCGGCCGGATCATCGAGGCGCGCTGCCGGAAAACAGACCTCGTCGTCCGGTGGGGCGGCGAGGAATTCCTCGTCCTCCTCCCGGAAACGACCGCCAACGATGCCCGGCAGATCGCCGAGACGCTCCGCGGGCAGGTGGAACAGGCACGGCTTGATGACCACGCGGCGGTGACGATCAGTGCCGGCGTCACGGAACATCGCGGCGAAACGGACGCCGAGGCCGTCATCCAGCGGGCCGACGCCGCCCTCTACGAGGCCAAACGCCGGGGGCGCAATCGGGTCGTTCTGCGGCCGTGAACAAAACCAGGTCTAAGCGCCTGCCGGCTCCATCGCCCGCGGTTGCCCGAACGGCAGAACCCTCTTGACGAAGATCCAATAGGTATCGCCGCCGAGCGCCCGTTTCATCTGTACCTTGACCCGCAATGGGGCCACATCCTCTTTCTCGAAGGTGTACTCGAAAAGGACATTGAGATCGCGTCGCGCCACCCCCTCCTGGAAACGCCCATAGAAGGCTGGTGAATCCGTGCAGGGAGCCACATCCCGGAAAAAGTTCAGGCCGATCATCGCCTCGGGGTCGTAGCCGACAAGCGCCCCTTCCGTGGCGTTGTAGCGCAGGATGGTCCCGCGCTCGTCCACCTGAATGGCCCCGAACGGCAACCGGTCGAACTCCTCCTGCGCGAGTCCTGCAAGGGCGTTCTCGATGTCGGCACTCCCGAAGGTGATGTGCTCCATGCCCATTATCCTCCTTTCCGCCTTTGTTTATCCTGGAGGGCCACAGCGGCTCCGCCGACAAGCGACCATACCCGTACTTGAAGAGCGTACAGGGCGAGGCGCCTGCCTACCATCACCCTGCCCGGCGACTGTAACCGCCCTAGGCATATCCCTTATCCTCACTCTTGTGTCAGCGCTGGCGGAAGCCGCTCTTGGCCACGCCGTGGCCTCCGGTGCCTCGACGATCAAGTCCGCCGAGACCGAGGCAAACGCCCGACTTCGCGAACAACTCAGCCTACAGGCGGATCTTCGCGACGCCGTGGCACGCGGCGAGCTCTACCTCGCCTACCAGCCACAAGCCGAACTCGCCTCGGGCCGCATACTTGGCGCGGAAGCCCTGTTGCGCTGGGAACACCCCGAGCGCGGGACGATCTTCCTGGGCGTTTTCATCCCGATGCTGGAGGACTCCGGGCTGATCGACAGCGTGGGCCAGTGGGTAGTCGCCGAAGCCGCACAGCAGGCCCGAGCCTGGCTTGATCGGGGGCATGCGCTGCGGGTCGCCGTCAACCTCTCCGAAGGGCTGGGGCTGGGCACCGTCGCCGAGGGTATCGAGACACCAACACAGCAAAGGTTCCTTCAGGAGCTCGGTTGCAGGTGCGGACAGGGCTTCGGGCTGGGCCGCCCCATGCGCGCCGAGCAGCTGACCTGCCTTTTGGAGTCGCCCTCAGAAGGGCCCAACTAGCCGCAAACCGTCCGGATGGATGGGCCAAGCCGTCGGCCGGGGCTGCCCATCGGCTCGTGATGACCCCGTTACGGCGCGAGGGGAAGTGGTCGATCATGTGGCAGAATCGACGTCCGCAGAGGCCAATTCACTGCCACTTTTGGAGCTAAGTAGTTGATTTCTGGTGGAGGCGGCGGGAATCGAACCCGCGTCCGCAGGAGCTACGCCCAAGGATCTACATGCTTAGCCGCGTCTATTCTTTTTAGCGGTCGAGCGCCCGACCGGCAGGGCGCCTCGACAGCGAGCCCGTTGGGTTTCGCACTGTCGGACCAGGCGTATCCGGACAGCGCTATCCTGTGTCTATGACTGCTCGTCGACCGGCACAGGCACCGACCGGGAGCAGCTGGCGGGTTTTAAGCCGCCAGGGCGTAGTTGTCGTCGTTGGCAACTATTTTTACGGTACAGCCTTTTTTACGAGGTTGACTGTCTCCTCGGCATGCACCTCAGGTTTCGCGACCTGCGTCGAAGCCATGTCGCCCCCTGAAGTCTCAATCGTGTAGACACTGTAGTGGATCCGTAGTTCCTCGACAAGGAACCCGCGCATTCCCTGCGTGGGCATTCTCCCCTACAGAAGGTACAGTAGCGCGCTGAACATCACCCAGCGACACCACAGGCGCCCACACCCGATGACCGAGTCCCAGCCCGCATCCGCGCACGACGAGCAGCGCCTCTACGAGGCGATCACCCTGGCGATGTACATCCATCGCGATCAGTACCGTCGCTACACCGGGGAACCGTACTGGAAGCACCTTGCGGAGGTGGCCGCCCTGACCCGCCTCGGCACCACGGCGACCGACGCGCTGATCACCGCCTGGCTCCACGACGCAGTCGAGGATACCGGGCTGCAGCCAGGGATGCTCTGCGCCCAGTTTGGCGAGCGGGTGCGCGCCGGCGTGCTGTGGCTCAGCTGCCCGGCCCTGCGCGACGACGAGCCGCGCAGTGAGCGCAAGGCCCGTGCCCGCGAGCAGCTCAGTCAGGCCCCCGGGTGGGTGCAGACGATCAAGTGTGCCGACCTGGCCAGCAACCTGTCCTCCATCGCGGATCACGACCCGGATTTCGCCCGCACCTATGTCCCCGAATGCCGGGCGCTTTATGAATGCCTCGATGACGCCAGCCCGCCCTTGCGCATGATCGCCTCCAAGGAGCTGGTGGCCGCGGAGCGCAAATGCTTTCCCGCTCAGGCCGTTTCCGAGGCGTACTCCTCCATCGCCTAGCCGCTCGGCGGCTCTGCGCCCCCTGCGCCGACGCTGTATCGCACCCCAAGGTGCGGCAGCCGGCCACT
>PUNM01000002.1 GCA_003552625.1 Ectothiorhodospiraceae bacterium | reverse complement strand
GAGTTCTGAGCTACGGATGTACGAAGACTTTTACGGTCTGCGCGACAAGCCGTTCGCCCTCAGCCCCGACCCCCGGTTCTTCTATGCCAGCAAGGGCCATCGCCGTGCCATGGCGTATCTGGAGTACGGGGTCCAGCAGAGCGAGGGCTTCATCGTCATCACCGGGGAGGTGGGTGCGGGCAAGACCACCCTGGCCCGCAGCCTGCTCGGTGGCATCGTGGACCGTCCGCTGGTGGCAGCGCACTTGGTCAGCACGCGCCTGAGTGCGGACAACCTGCTGCGCTCGGTCTGCCTGGCTTTCGGGCTCGAGAATCCGCCGCAGTACAAGGCCGATCAACTGCGCGAGCTGGAATCGTTCCTGGTTCGCATCCGCAGCCGAGGCCAGCGCGCCCTGCTCGTCGTCGATGAGGCTCAGAACCTGGGCGACGAAGCGGTCGAGGAACTGCGCATGCTCTCCAATTTCCAGGGCCAGGAGGGCGGGCCGCTTCTGCAGAGCTTCCTCCTTGGCCAGCCGGAGTTTCGCCGCATTCTGCGCAGTGAAAACATGCAGCAACTTCGGCAGCGTGTGATTGCCACCTACCACCTGGGACCGATGGACGAGGAGGACACCCGGGCGTACATCGAGCACCGGCTCCAGCAAGTGGGGTGGGCGGGCGACCCGGGTTTCTCGGACGGCGCCTGGCGGCGAATCTACGACTACACTCAGGGTATACCGCGGCGGATCAACACGCTGTGTGACCGTCTCCTGCTGATGGGATATCTCGAGGAGTGCCACGAGTTTACCGTTCGCGAGGTGCAGTCGGTGATCGACGAGGTCGAGGCCGATCTGGGGGAAGCTGAGCAAGGGGATGGCGCGCAGGTCAGCGGCGACAGCAGCGACAGCAGCGATGCGGTGGATGGGTCCGGTATCGATCGCGAGACACTGGACCAGCGCCTGCAACGTTTGGAGCGCTACCTGGGTTTTACCTATCGGCAGGTTCAGCAGGTGCTCAACGTTCATCGCGAGGATCAGCAACGTCTCGATCAGCGCCTGGACCGGATGGAGCGCTACCAGGTCTCGATCTACCGTTTGGTCCGGCAGATCGGCAGCACGGTTAAGCGGATCCTCGGCGGCCGTACGGAAGTGGACTGAGCCGGGTCACAGAGCTCTGGCAGGAAGGTGAAAAAATGGGGGCAACCCTGGGGAGGTGATCCATGGACCAACGGCACTGGACGCCTTGCAATGCGCTGACCGTGGACGTCGAGGACTACTTCCAGGTCTTGGCCATGGCCCCCTACGTGGGGCGGGACGAGTGGGATCGCTGGCCTTGCCGCGTCGAAGCTAGCACCGATCGTCTACTGGAGATCTGCGCTGAGCAGGGTGTCCACGGGACCTTCTTTACGCTGGGATGGGTGGCTGAGCGCTACCCCCGGGTTGTGCGACGCATTGTGGCGGCGGGTCACGAGATTGCCAGTCACGGGTACGGCCACGAGCGGGTATGGGAGATCGGTCCGCGCGCCTTCCGGGAGGACCTCCTGCGCGCGAAGGGGTTGCTTGAGGATTTAGGCGGAGTGCCGGTAACTGGGTATCGGGCTCCGGCCTTCTCCATCGGGCCGCGTACCCCCTGGGCTCGGGAGATCCTGCTTGAGACGGGTCATACCTACAGCTCCAGCGTCTATCCGATTCGCCACGACCACTACGGCTCGCCGAACGCACCACGCGGGCCACACCGGCCAGACGGCGCTGGCGGGTTGCTGGAGATTCCGCCCGCCACATTACGCCTTTTCGGGCGGAATCTGCCGGCCGGTGGCGGTGGTTACTTCCGGCTGGCGCCCTATCGTGCCTCCTGGGCAGCGCTGCGCTGGATCAACCACGCCGAGGATCGGCCGGCTGTCTTCTACATCCACCCTTGGGAGCTCGATCCGGGGCAGCCGCGTGTCCCCGGCATCGATTACCGCACGCGTTTTCGCCACTACATCAATCTCCACCGTACGGAAGAGCGCTTGAGGCGATTGCTCAGGGAACTCCACTGGGATCGGATCGACCGGGTTTTTGCCCCGGAAATCGCCGGCGCGAGGGACTGGCCCTCGGGCCAGGTGGTATCGGCGCAGGCGCTCTAGCGGTCAAGGGTTGCGGCCCGGGCGTCGGGCGGGATCAAACGGAGCACTCGGGGCAGGGAGTACGCGGGAATGCCTGTTGAAGTGAAGACGATGGAGTCCGGGGACGAAGCGCGATGGGATGCCTTCGTCCACAGCGCACCGGATGCGACCTTCTTCCATCGCAGTGGTTGGGCGCGGGTCATCCGGGAGGTCTTCGGCCACCCGGTGGAATACTTATTGGCGGAGCGCGCGGGCCAAGTGGTCGGCGTGCTGCCGCTCGCCCGGATCCGTAGCTGGCTCTTTGGCGATGCCCTGATCTCCACCCCGTTCTGCGTCTATGGCGGCGTGGTGGCCGCGGACGACGAGGCCCGGGAGGCGCTTGATCAGGCCGCGCAGCAGCGGGCCGGCGCTTTGGGGGTAGGGCACCTGGAATACCGCCACCGGGAGCCGCTTCATGACGACTGGCCTCGCAAGGACGATCTCTACGCCACCTTTCGCAAGCCCATCGGGGCTGATGAGGAGGAAAACCTCCGGGCGATTCCACGCAAGCAGCGCCGCATGGTCCGGCAGGGGATGAAGGCCGGACTCGAGGCCGCCTGGGAGACGGATCTCGATCGTTTCTACGATATTTACGCCCGGAGTGTGCACCGCCTGGGCACGCCGGTGTTCCCGCGCCGCTACTTTCGGAGCCTGGCCGATACCTTCGGTGACGACTGCCGCGTGTTGACCGTTTGTCTTGACGGAAAACCGATCACCAGCGTGTTGACCTTCTACTTCCGCGACGAAGTCCTGCCGTATTACGGCGGGGGCGTGCCCGAGGCCCGGGAGGTCGCCGGCTACGACTTTCTCTACTGGGAGCTGATGCGGCGGGCAGGAGAGGCCGGGTATCGGCTGTTCGATTTCGGCCGGAGCAAGCGGGATACCGGTGCCTACCACTTCAAGCGCAACTGGGGGTTCGAGCCGCAGCCGCTGAGCTACGAATACTGCCTCTACAAGCGCCGGGAGGTCCCGCAGAACAACCCGCTCAACCCCCGCTATCAGCGAGCGATCCGGATCTGGCAGCGACTGCCGCTGGCTGTGGCGAACCGGATCGGGCCAATGGTGGTGCGCAACCTTGGATAAGAGGACGCGAACCAAGGAGGTGCTGTTCCTGGCACACCGCTTGCCGTGGCCACCGAACAAGGGCGACAAGATCCGCTCCTACCACATCCTGCAGCACCTCGCACGGCACCATCGCGTTCATCTGGGGACCTTCGTGGACGATCCCCAGGATTGGCAGTACTTGCGGCAGGTCCAGGAGTGTTGTGTTGATGTCTGCGCGCGGCCACTCCCCCGTCGCTGGGCTCAGCTGCGCGCGCTCACCGGGCTCGTGACGGGCGAGCCGCTGACCCTGCCCTGGTACCGGGACCGCGCGCTCGGCCGCTGGGTGCGCGAAGTCTGCCGGACCCGGCCGCTGGCGGCTGTGGTGGCGTTTTCCTCTTCGATGGGGCAGTACTTGCCGGAGGGTGACGATTCGCCGGTGCGCGTTGTCGATTTCGTCGATATTGACTCGGACAAATGGCGGCAATACGCGCAGCGCCGGCGCTGGCCGATGGCCGCAGTGTTCGGACGCGAGGCGCGGCAACTGCTGCGGTATGAGCGCCAGCTGGCCGCTGCGAGTGATGCCAGTGTTTTCGTCTCGCCCGCCGAGGCGGAAGCCTTCCGGGGCCTCGCCTCGGAAGCGGCGGCGAGCGTGGTATCGATGGGCAATGGCGTGGATACGGCGTACTTCGACCCGGATGCGGTCGGCCCTACGCCGTACCCGGAGCAGCACCGCCCGCTGGTGCTGACCGGGGCGATGGACTACTGGCCCAACGTGGATGCCGCCCGCTGGTTTGCAACCCAGGTTTTGCCACGGGTGCGCGCCCGTGAGCCGGCGGCGCATTTCTACATTGTGGGCAATCGGCCAACGCCGGCCGTGGCCGCCCTGGAGGCGCAGCCCGGGGTGACCGTCACCGGGTTCGTGGAGGACGTGCGACCGTGGATCCGGCACGCGGCTGTTGCCGTGGCGCCCTTGCGGGTTGCTCGTGGGATTCAGAACAAAGTGCTGGAGGCCATGGCCCTGGCGCGCCCGGTGATCGCCTCGCCGGAGGCGATGGAGGGCCTGCAGGTGGACCTGGAGACCGAGGTCGCCTGCGTGGCGGCTGACCCCGGGGCGATGGCCGATGCGGTCTGTCGGCAGCTGGTCAGCGGTGACCGGGGGATGGGCGCTGCCGCGCGGCAGAGGATCGTGCAGGACTACACGTGGCAGCGCCAACTGGGTCGGCTGGATCAGCTGCTCAGGGGCGGGAGGCCTTCCGAGGATGGGGTCGGGGACGCGCAAGTTGTTCAGGTGGAGCATGGACGTTAATTCGACATCCGGAGGGGCAGCGGGAGAGCGCTCGCCCTGGGCGGCGCACCTGCTTGCGCTTTCAGTGGCGGGGCTGGTGCTGGCGGTCGCGTTCTTTCCGACTTACCAGTCCATCGTCGGCATCTGGTCGCGCTCGGAGACCTTCGCGCACGGCTTCCTGATCGTGCCCATTGTCCTGTTCCTGGTCTATCGGCTACGGCATGCGCTTGCGCCGGTCACGCCGCAGATCCAGCCGCTGGCCCTGATCCCGCTGGCCGCACTCGTGCTGGGGTGGGTGCTGGGGGCTCTGGTGGATGTCGATTCGGTCCGCCATTTTGCCGCCGTGCTGCTGATCCCGGCGGTGGTCTGGTTGTTGCTCGGCAACGCGGTCGCCTGGATCCTGATCTTCCCGCTCGGGTATCTACTCTTCGCGGTGCCGTTCGGCGAGTTCCTCGTGCCGCCGCTGATGGACGTGACGGCGGATTTCACCGTCTGGGCGGTGCAGGTCAGCGGTATCCCCGTCTACCGGGAAGGATTGAACTTCGAATTGCCCACCGGCCGGTGGTCGGTGGTCGAGGCGTGCAGCGGGGTGCGCTATCTGATCGCCACCCTGGCGCTGGGCACGTTGTACGCCTACCTGGTCTACCGGAGCTGGCTGCGGCGCCTGCTCTTCGTGGCGGCTTCGGCGCTGATCCCGATCGTCGCCAACGGGCTGCGCGCGTACATGATTGTCATGCTCGGTCACCTGAGCGACATGCAAGTGGCTGCGGGTGTGGATCACCTCGTCTATGGCTGGGTCTTCTTCGGCCTCGTGATCGCTCTGCTCTTCTGGGTGGGCACGTTCTGGCGCGAGGATGGGCGGCCGGAGACACCGTCCCAGCGTGCCGATGCGGCTCCCCGCTCTTCGGCGGCTGCAAAGCGTCGGCCCGGGCGACTCTCCCTGGCGGGGGTGACCGTGGCGGGCATCGCGCTGCTCGCCTCCGGTCCCCTTTATGGCGCCTGGATGAATCAGCGGGATCTGGGGCCCGTGGTCGGGCTGACCGCGGAAGATTGGTCCCTGGACGGCTGGGAGCCGGTGGAAGCGGAGCCCTGGGAGCCCGGATACCGCCATGCGCGCGATACGCTCCATCGTCACTTCTCCGATGGGGAGGGCGGACCGGTGGGTCTCTATGTGGGGTATTACCGGGAACAGTTTCGCCACGGGAATATGGTGGGCTGGGCGAACACCCTGGACGGCCGGGATCGCGATGACTGGAGCCGGCGCTCGGCGGGGCGCGGTGAGGTCGAGGGGGGATTGAGCCGGCCCGAGCGGGCGATACTTTCGCGGGGTGAGGAGCGCGTTCTGGTCTGGCGCTGGTACTGGGTGAACGGCCACCTGACGCGCAGTCCGCACGAGGTCAAACTCCGTGAGTCCGTCTCCCGGCTGCTCGGTGGGCGTGATGATGCCGCTTTGCTGGTGGTCTACGGCCGGTATCACGAGGACCCGCGAGAGGTGGAGCCAGCGATGAGACGCTACGCGGAGGCCGCGATGCCCGAGCTTTTGGAGACGCTGGAGGAGGTGCGCCACCGTTGAGCGGGGAAGCCGCCTACCGGGCCCGGGACGGGCGTGACTCGCGCCCATTGGTGGCCCATGTTCTCTACCGCCTGGATGTGGGTGGCCTGGAAAACATCCTGGTGGAGCTTGTGCGCCATACGGCCGGTGAACGCTTCCGCCACGCGGTGATCTGCCTGGCTGATTACGACGCTTCGTTCCGGGCGCGGTTGCCTGAGGATGTGCCGGTCTACGCTCTGCACAAGCCCCCGGGCTGGGGGATGGGCACCTTCGTTCGGCTCTACCGGCTCTTGCGGGAACTGCGCCCGGACGTGGTTCATACCTCCAACCTCGCTGCCTTGGAGTGCCAGCCGGTGGCTGCGCTGAGCGGTGTCCCGGCCCGGGTGCACGCTGAGCACGGGTGGAACGTCACGGATCTAACCGGCAGTAACCGCAAGTATCGCTGGCTGCGTCGCCTGCTGAGCCCCTGGGTCCAGCGGCATGTGGCGGTGTCGCAGCACCTCGCCGACTACTTGGTGGACCGGGTCGGCATTCCGCAGCGGCGGGTGCGGCAAATCTATAACGGTGTCGATACGCAGCGTTTCCAGGGTCGCGAACCGGGAGGCGCCGGCCACGGCGGGGTGGGGCGGCGGTTCGTGATCGGGACGGTGGGTCGAATCTGCGCGGTCAAGGACCAGGCGACGCTGATCCGCGCCTTCGCGTGCCTGCTGGAGCGCCACCCGGAGCGGGCCGACGCAATCCATCTTGTACTTGTGGGCAGTGGACCGGATGAGGCGGAACTCCGGCGGCTGACCGAAGAACTTGGCGTGGCGAGCCGGGTCGAGTGGGCCGGCAACTGCTCCAACGTCGCGGAACGGCTCGAGGCGTTCGATCTCTTCGTTCTCCCTTCGCTGGCCGAGGGGATTCCGGTCACGGTGCTCGAAGCGATGGCCTGCGGCCTGCCGGTCGTCGCCTCGCGCGTCGGCGGGCTGCCGGAGCTGGTCGAAGAGGGGGAGACGGGTACTCTGGTGCCGGCGCAGGATCCCGAAGGGCTTTGCGACGTGCTTGATGGCTATCTCCTCGATGAAGCGCGCTGCAGGGCCGAGGGTGCGGCGGGACGGCGCCGGGCCTTGCAGCGGTTTTCCCTGGAAGCGATGGTGGCGGCCTACGAGAATCTCTACGGCGAACTTCTGCCCCGGTCTGCTGCACGGAGCGCAACCATGGTCGAGAAGGACTGACCCGGCGTGTGCGGCCTGGCTGGAATCCTGGACGCTGCACGCGACGGCCCCGGGCCGGAGGTGGAGGCGCTCATCCGGCGCATGACCGACCGGCTTACCCATCGGGGGCCGGATGATGCAGGCGTCCACTGCGAATCGGGGATCGCCCTCGGGCATCGACGGCTTTCGATCATCGATCGCGCCGGTGGGCAACAGCCCCTGACCAACGAGGACGGCCGCGTCTGGACCGTCTACAACGGGGAGATCTACAACCACGGCGAGCTACGGCAACGGCTGCAGGCCGTTGGCCACGTCTTCCGCACCCACTGCGACACGGAAGTCATCGTGCACGCCTGGGAGGAGTGGGGCGAGCGGTGCGTCGAGCATTTCCGCGGGATGTTCAGCTTCGCCGTTTGGGATCAGCGCACCCAGACGCTTTTCCTGGCACG
>PUNM01000057.1 GCA_003552625.1 Ectothiorhodospiraceae bacterium | reverse complement strand
TCCTCGACCGGTGTCGCCGCCCAGCGCGGCCAGGCCGCGGCGGCGCCGGCCAGCGCCTGTTCCAGGTGCGAGGGGCCGGCCCACAGCACGCGGCCCACCCGCTGCCCGGTGTCGGTGGGGCTGCAGATATCCGTCCACTGGCCGTCGGCGTCGTCCGCGTCCCGGCCGTTGATGATCGGCCGCGCCTGGCGCCGGGTCTCGGCCGCCTTGGTCATGGCGTCGGCCAGGGCGGCGGTCTCCTGGCGGTTGGAGAAATCGATGCCGCGGCTGTTGGTCCGACCTGGGCCGAAGATCCCGGCCGGCAAGGGCAGGTGGGGGTGGCGCAGGGTCGGACGCGAGCGCAGGTGCTCCACCGGATCGGCGATCAGGGCTTCCACATCGCCCTCGTGGATCCGGTTGACGAAGGAGGAGTTGGCGCCGTTCTCCAGCAGCCGCCGGACCAGGTAGGGGAGCAGGGCTTCGTGCTGGCCCACCGGCGCGTAGATGCGCACCGGGACGCCGTGGCCGGGGCGGGCGTCAACGAGCTGATCGTAGAGCTCGTCGGCCATGCCGTGCAGGCGCTGGAACTCGAAGGGTTGCTCTTCGGCCATTTCCATCACGGCGGCCACGGTATGGGCGTTGTGGGTGGCGAACTGGGGGTAGATCTGCTCGGGGTAGCGCAGCATGCGCCGGGCGCAAGCCAGGAAGCAGACGTCGCTGGCCGCCTTGCGCGTGAAGACGGGGTAGTCGTCGAGGCCCTGGATCTGCGTGTCCTTGATCTCGGTATCCCAGTAGGCGCCCTTGACCAGCCGGACCCGCACGCGCCGCTGGTAGTGCCGGGCCCGCGCGGCGAGCCACTCGATCCACTCCGGCGCCCGCTTCTGGTAGGCCTGCACCGCGATCCCCAGGCCGTGCCAGTCGGCCAGTTCAGGGTCGGCCATCACCGCCTCGAGCACGTCCAGGGTCAGATCCAGCCGGGCCGCTTCCTCCGCGTCCACGCACAGGGCGATGCCGGCGTCCCGGGCCCGCCGGCAGAGCGCCTGCAGCCGCGGGATGACCGTCTCCCGGACACGTTCCTCCTGGCCGGGTTCGAAGCGGGGGTCCAGTGCCGAGAGCTTCACCGAGACCTCGGCGCGGGCGTCCATCGGTGCATTGGGGTCGGCTCTGCGTCCAAAGTGTTCGATACCCGCACAGTAGGCCTCGAAGAAGCGCTCGGCGTCGGCATCGGTCCGCGCCGCCTCGCCGAGCATGTCGTAGGAGTAGCGATACCCCTTGGCCTCGAGCTTGCGGGCACGCCGCTGTGCCTCGGGGATGTCGCGGCCGAGGACGAAGGTCTCGCCGAGCAGGCCCATCGAGCGGCGCACCGCGCTGCGGATCAGCGGCGCACCGCGGCGCGCCATGGCGCCGCGCAGCCTGGCCCCGAACCAGCGCTCGGCCTCGGGGACATCCAGGATCCGCCCGGTGAGTGCCAGACCGAGGGTGGCGGCATTGACCAGCAGGCGCCGGTCGCGGCCCAGGTGCGATGACCAGCCCCCGGCGCCAAGCTTGTCGTGGATCAGCTGATCGGCGGTGGGGGCGTCGGGGATGCGCAGCAACGCCTCGGCCAGGCACATCAGCGCCACCCCTTCCTCGCTGGAGAGATCGTATTCGTGGAGCAGGGCGGTCAGCGAGGACTGTCGGCGCTGCGCGCGGATCATGCCGTAAACCAGGGCGTGGGCCCGCTCCTGGATGTGCGCTCGTGTTTCGGGGTCGCAATCGGCCTCCTCGAGCAGCGCACGGCTGCGGGTGGGCTCATCGACGCGGTACGCCGCGGCAAGAGCGCGGCGCTCTGCGGGCAGCAGTTTCTCGGGGTCCGGGTGGACGAACGCGGCGCTCATGGCACCTCCCTGGGCGGTCGGCTGGAACAGCGAATCCGGATGCAGGCGGCATGCCATCGGTGCGTCCCGTCGGCAATCCGGGGCCTGTAGGCCGTCTTTACTGGATTGTGGCCCCTGCCGCCCGGATCGGCGAGGGTGCTGCGCGCACAGGGCGCCTTGCACGATCGCGGTGCCTGGTATTTCATCCCCTGTTCAATCCTGGTGCGAAAGCAGTGCTGGCCAACGGCAGTACCGGGGCCGGTTCGCGGCACAGAAACTGCATGAAGACATCGACGATCTCGACCCGCTGCCACAGGGCTGTGGGCGTCGCAAGCGGAAGGAGCTGGTTATGGAAGAGAGCCTGACTGCGGCCACCTGGTTCTGGCTGCTGGTGCCCATGTTGTTAATGGTGGTGCTCGCCCTGGTGAGCCTGGTGCGCCACAAGCTGCGGGAGGGTGACCGATGAACGGGGAACTCGATCTGAATATCCCGCTACTGGCGACCTTTGTCGTCTACCTGATCGTCATGGTCCTCGTGGGCCTGGCGGCGTATCGGTTCACGAAGAGCCTGGCCGATTACATCCTTGGCGGGCGGCGCCTTGGTTCGGGCACCGCCGCTCTCTCTGCCGGCGCCTCGGACATGAGCGGCTGGCTACTGCTCGGCCTGCCCGGCGCGGTCTACGCCTCGGGGATGAACCAGATCTGGATCGCAGTGGGCCTGACCATCGGTGCCTACCTGAACTGGCAGTTCATCGCCGAGCGGCTGCGCCGCTATACCGAGATTGCCCGGGATTCGATCACGATCCCCGGCTATTTCGAGAACCGCTTCCGGGACCAGACCTCGGCGCTGCGTGTGGTCTCGGCCCTGGTGATCCTCCTCTTCTTTACCTTCTACACCTCGGCCGGCCTCGTGGCAGCCGGGACCCTTTTCGAGGATACGTTCGGTGTTGAGTACACGCTGGCACTGGGCATCGGCGCTTCCGTGATCCTGGTCTACACGCTGCTCGGGGGCTTCCTGGCGGTCAGCTGGACCGACCTGATTCAGGGCATCCTGATGTTCGTGGCCCTGATCCTGGTGCCGGTGATCACGGTGATCAACCTTGGGGGGTGGTCAGAAACCACGACGGCTGTCGCGGGGTTTGAGCCCGGCGCACTGGACGCCTTCCACGACGTGACCCTATTCAGCATTATCTCGCTGATGGCCTGGGGCTTCGGGTACTTCGGGCAGCCCCACGTGCTGGCCCGGTTCATGGCGATCCGCAGCCCCGAGGACATCCCGGCGGCCCGCTTCATCGGGGTGAGCTGGATGGTCTTCGCCCTCTTCGGGGCGATCTTCACCGGCTTTGCCGGCATCGCCTATTTTGGCGGGACGGAGGCGCTGGATAACCCCGAGACGGTCTTCATGGCGCTGATTCAGGCCCTGTTCAATCCGTGGGTCGCCGGCTGCCTGCTCGCCGCTGTGCTCGCGGCGATCATGAGCACCATCGACTCCCAGCTGCTGGTCTCCTCCTCGGCGCTCTCCGAGGACTTCTACAAGCGTTTCCTGCGTCCAGGGGCCGGGGATCGCGAGCTGGTGTGGGTCGGCCGGGGTACGGTGCTCGGTATCGGGATCTTCGCCACCCTGCTGGCCCTGAACCCGGAAGCGGCGGTGCTGGATCTGGTGGCCTACGCCTGGGCAGGTTTCGGTGCCGCCTTCGGTCCGGTGGTGATCCTCTCGCTCTTCTGGCGCGGCATGACCCGTAACGGTGCCCTGGCGGGCATTCTCGTCGGCGCGGTTACCGTTGTGGTCTGGGATCTGATCGATGGCGGGATCTTCGAGATGTACGAGATCCTGCCCGGCTTCGTGCTTGGGACCCTCGCGATCCTGATCTTCAGCCGTGTCGGTGGTGGGCCGACCCGGGAGATCGAGGCGGAGTTCGACAAGGTGGAGGCCGGAATGGAGCGTCGCTAGGCTCGGCGGGCTGCCGCGGGGCCACCGCTTTTGCGGTCGTTCCCGCGGCAGCGGCGGGTATCCCGGCGCGGGCGAATCGGTCCGTACCTGTCAAGGTAGGGATCGCGCAGGCATAATTGCGGCGAGGCAGCGTGCCGGAGGTCCATGTGTCCCGTCCCCAGCCAGTGCTCTTTACGCAGGAGCAGATCGAGCGGGCGAGCCCGCCCGAGCTCCACGATATCGATCGCGCCGTCATGCGCGTGCGGGATCGAGGGCTATTGGAGACCTTTCGCCGCCTGGCCTCGGATCAGGAGCCGGCTCACCGCGCGCTGCAGCGGCAGGGGCGGGGGGTGCTCCTCGCCACAGGCGGGGCCGTGGTTCTTCTTCTGGTACTGGCCTGGCTGGCCGCCGCGCCGATCGCCGGAGCGCTCTGGCTGCTTGTGGCGATCGCTACGGGGGTGGCCGGGCTGGCCTTGGCACTGCGAAGTACGCACCACGCGCAGGTAGTGCATGCGCTGGAGCGCGAGCGGGACGAACTCGCCGATCGTCCGCAGGATCTGCTCGGGGTTCGCGAGGCGGTGGTCCACAGCCGAGCCTGCCACCTCTATCGGGATCGGGTGGTGGAGCAAGGACGGCCGCTGCGCCGGCGTGAGGCGGCGCTGTTGATCGACTACGCCGACCGCGAGAGCGGCGGCGCCCTGAGTGCCAGTGCGCGGACCCAGGCGGAGCGTGCCGGGGAATCGAGTGACGAGCGGCTTGTCGACCCCCTGGCTGCCTGCGGGCGCTTCCGGCAAGCGGTGCAGGCCTGGCATGCGCGCTACGGCACGGTCTCGGCGGAGACGTTCGAGGAGCTTGAAAGCCTCCGCAAGCAACTGGAGGTGGATAACCAGAAGGACAGCCTCTGGTACCAACGCCTCCAGGAGCGTAAGGCCGCTCGGGCTGAAGACGTCGGCGAACTGCCCACAACCGGCGACGGTCGGCGACGGGTCTCCCGCGGCTAGGGCTGTACCGCAGCACCCAATCGCCTCGCGTTGATGATTGTGCCACCCGCCCCGAGCCGGGCGAGGGTCCCGCCTTTTCTGCGGGGTGTCTCACCCCTGTCATCTTTGGAGTCAATCATGGTGGAGCTAAAGCCCATCGGGGTGATCCGCACCCCGCACAGCCACTCCGCCGCCGGGCCGCCCCTCGGGGTGGTGCTCACCGGCGGCAGCCGCGGCCTGGGCCTGGCCATGGCGCAGCGTTTCCTCGCCGCCGGGGATACTGTGGTCGTCTGCGCCCGGGATCCGGCGCGGCTGGATGCGGCGCGGACCGAGCTGGCCGCCGCCACGGGGGCCGGGGAGCGTCTCCACGTCCTCGCCGCCGACGTCGCCGACCCCGGGGAGGCCGAGCGTCTGGCGGATTTCGCCGCCGAGCGGCTGGGGACCATCCACCGCTGGATCAACAACGCCGGTACCGCCGGGCGCTTCAAGCGGCCGCTGACCGAGCTGCCAACGACGGATATCCATACCACCTGCCAGACCAACCTGGCCGGCACGCTGCAGGCCTGCGCCGTGGCCGTGCGACGTATGCAAGCGCAGCCGCCGGCGGCCGAAGCCGTCTACCACCTCTTCAACTTCGGCTTCTCCGCCTTCGGGGCGCGGCTGTCACGGACGAACATCCCGCACCGCGTCAGCAAGCTGGCGGTGGCCGAACTCTCCCGGCAGCTCCGCCACGAGCTGGCGGAGCAGGGTGAGCGGCGGATCGGCGTTCACGAACTGCGCCCGGGCCTGGTCCACACGGAGCTTCTTCACGCCGACTTGCCGGCTGCTGCAAGGCCGATCATCGATCGCCTGGCCGAGTCGCCGGACCGCGTGGCCGCGGTCCTGGTGCCGCGCATTCGCCGGGTCGCGGGCAGCGGTCGGGTCATCGAATACCGGAGCAAGGCGGCGTCGCTGGTCCGTGGCCTACGCGCCGGGGCTAGTGCATTTCGGCGGCAAGCTCCTGGAGCTGGCGGACTTCGTGGGGGCCGCCACCGGTGAGGGAGCGGATCTCACCGTCCGGATCCTCGTAGACCAATCGCGGCACCTGCGGAATGCCGGCCGCCTGTGCCGTCTCCGTGTTGGCGTCCACAGCTTCCGCGGCGTCGTCGAGGCGACGCTCGGCGTCGAGCCAGTCGATCGCACCGGCGCGTGCTTCATCGCCCAGGTAGGCCACCGGAACCCAGCGCCACTCGATATTGGGGGTGGGCTCGTCCGCCGCTGCCCGGCGCAGCTCGGTGCAGGAAGGGCATTCGGTATCGACAACGACGTAGATCACCATGCCGCCCCCGCCTTCGCGGATGTAGGTCGTCTCTTCCAGCGCCGCGAGGAGCTCGGGGGAGGCTGTCTCCCCCAGATCGCGATCCACGCAGGCCGCCCCGGAGAGGCCGGCGAGGGTGATCGTCAGTGCGGTAACCGCGGAGCGCAACCATCGTGGCATTGTATGGCCCTTTCTGCTGTTGCCCATTGGCGAAACGCCGCTTCCCCGTAGTCATTCTAAGGCCGGCGCAAGGGGGTGGCCACGGTCCCTTCGAAAACCGCCTATGGGTGGGCATCATAGTGGGGCATCGAGAGCTGGGGGCCCGTCATGATCGAGACCATTCTTCGAGTCGCCGAGAATATCCTGGACGTGACCGTCGCCGTGGCGCCCTGGCTGTTGCTGGGGCTGGTGCTGGCGGCGGCCGTGCGGATTGCGATCCCGGATGCTCTCCTGCATCAGTGGCTCGGTGGCAACGGGTTCTCCGCGGTAACCCGCGGGGCGGTGGTCGGCGCGCCGCTGCCCTTGTGCTCCTGCGGCGCCATACCCACAGCCCTCTCGCTCTATCGCGGCGGGGCCTCCCGCGGGGGGTCCACCGCCTTTCTGGTCAGTACGCCGAGCATCGGCATCGATTCGGTGATCCTCACCTGGGTGCTGCTCGGGCCGATCATGGTCCTGGCCCGGGTGGCGGGGGCGCTGGGTACTGCCGTGGGCGCCGGGCTGGCCGTGGGTCGGTTCGGGGGGAAGGACGGGGCCGGCGGGTCGGAGTGCTGCGGAGGCTGCTGCTCACCGCCCGCGGCAGCGGCGGAGGCCAGCAGCCACGGGTGGCTTCAGCTCCCGGCGCGCCTCGCCGTTCAGATTCGCGAGCTGATCGACGACATCGGGGGCTGGCTGCTCGCCGGGCTGGTTCTCGCGGGGCTGATCCTCACCTTCATCCCCCCGGGGGCAGTAGCGACCTGGGGGAGTGGCTTCCTGGCGATGGCCCTTCTGGCTGTGGTCGGTATTCCACTCTATATCTGTGCCGTGGCGGCAACCCCCATTGCCGCGGCGATGCTGATCGCCGGGGTGTCACCGGGGGCGGTGCTGGTCTTTCTCATCGCCGGGCCGGTGACCAGCTTTGCGACACTCATGATTCTGCGCCGGGAGATGGGCGGGCGCACCGCGGCCGTCTACCTGGCGAGCCTTCTGATTGGGGCGCTGACAGTGGGGCTGCTCTTCGACGCTGTGGCGGCTGTCAGCGGCTACCAGCCCGCGGCGCTGGCCGGGGCAGCGCCCGAGATCTGGCCGGGATGGCTGGAGCGCGCAGCAGCCGGGATCATGCTGGTGCTGATCATCGCTCCCGCCCGACGCGCTGTGGTCCGCAGCGGCGAATGGGCCTGGGCCGTGGCACGCGGCGGACGCGGATGATCGCGGCTACGGCAACGACGCTAGTATTGGGCCGAAGGATTCCGCACTGCGCGCGGTCGTAACTGTGCTGCTTGCGTGACTCGGGAAGGAGGCGGACAAGCTTCTGGGGGTGCGCGTTTGATTTGGCTCCCCGGGACGGATTCGAACCGCCGACCCAGTGATTAACAGTCACTTGCTCTACCGCTGAGCTACCGGGGAAGCGCTAACACGCGGGTCGATGCCCACGAACGCTGCGAATTATG
>PUNM01000154.1 GCA_003552625.1 Ectothiorhodospiraceae bacterium | reverse complement strand
GGCATCACCTGCACCGCAACAGCATCTGGGGCTACGAGGGGGCGATGTACATCCTCACCACCATCGTCAACGAGGTGCTCGCCCGGCTCGACGAGGAGACCCGTCACATGGGGGTCACCGATTTCAACTACGACCTGGTCCGCTGACGGCAGCGATCAAGGGAGGAAAGAGCATGGCCATGAAGATCGATCCGGAACTGTGCACCAGCTGCGGCGACTGCGAGCCGGAGTGCCCGGAGGCAGCCATCAAGCGCAATAAGATGGGCCTCTACGAGATCATTGCAGACCGGTGTACCGAGTGTGAGGGGCATTTCGAGATGCCCCGCTGCGAGGAGGTCTGTGAAGTGGACGAGTGCGTCGTCCCGGCGGATTGAGGGGGGAAACGGCATGCAGGATGCCTCACTGCAACCGGAGCTGGCCCTGCGCGTCGGGTTGGCCGCGCGCGAGCTCCCGGAACTCGATATCTCGCAGCTTCTGCGGGTGTTGACCGGGTTGCTCGGAGCGCCGCTGACCGCCGACAAGCTTGCTGGGGTGACGCCCCGTGGCTTGCGTGATGCCGGCGGCGCTCACCATCTTGAGGCCGTGCAGCAGGCCTCGGCGGAGCGGCTGGAAGCCGCCTGCCGGGCTCTGCACGGTAACGCGGCGGAAGCCGACCCGGTCCCCGAGCCGGAGCCGGGGCCTTCCCCGGCTGGCTCGATCCGTGTGGCTTGTGCCTCCAACAGCGGCGGGCAGCTGGACGGCCATTTCGGTGCGTGTGCCCGATTCCTCGTCTACGACGTCGCCGCCACCGGTTACCGGCTCGCCGAGGTGCGGCCAGTGGCCGAAGCCGTGAGCGGTACCGGCGTCCGCCGCGACGATAAGATCCGTGCCCGGGTCGGGCTGATCGCTGACTGCCACGTGCTCTACTGTTGCTCGATTGGCGGCCCGGCGGCGGCCAAGGTGGTCAACGCCGGGGTGTTCCCGGTCAAGCGCGACGAAGGCGGAGAGGCCGGCGCGCAGATGCGTGAACTCGGTGCCGTGCTTGCGGATCGTCCGCCGCCTTGGTTGGCGAAGCTGATGGCCGACGGGTCGGCGGCGGGTGCGGCGAGCGCCTCGTAAGGTGCTTGTCCGGTAACCCGACTTTCATTCGAAGCGCTTTTGAGGAGTCAAAGGGATGGCGAGAGCTCAGGTGACATTCAAGGACATTGGTCTCACCGTTAGCGCACCCGCGGGTACCCGCGTGATCGAGCTTTCCGAGAAGGTGGGCTCAGGCATCGTTTACGGGTGTCGGGAGGGGGACTGTGGCACATGCCTCTGCCAGGTCGAGGACGGGGCGGAGAACCTCAGTCCGCCGACCGAGCTGGAGCAGCAGTTGCTGCGCGAGCACTTCGCCGGCAAGAATCAGCGGATCGCCTGCCAGACCCAGATCGTGGGCGACGTAACGTTGAAGCCCGCCTGATTCGGCCGGGTATAGGCTACCGCCTCGGCCACGGACCAACGGCGACGCGAACGGTCTGTGGCCGAGGCTTTGCGGTGAAGGTGATCTCCCCGTTCAGGCTCGCGCCACCTCGGGGAAACGCTCGATGAGTGCCACTGCGCTTTCCACCGCCTGCTCCCCTCGGCGCACCAGTTTGTCGGTGCTGGCGAAGCCGAAGCGATGAACATCGCGCAGCGGCTTGTCCAGCACTACGAGCTTGCCCGCCAGGACAATGGCGCGGCCGAACCCTTCGTGGCTGAGAGTGATGACCGGGACCGCCATAATCCCACTGCGTGCCTCGATTCGGGTAGCCACCGCATTGTAGAACGTGCGCAGCCGGGTGATGGTTTCGCCGTCGGGATCGGCCACGACGGGGATCGCACGTTTGCGTTCCGGTGTGAGGATGAACGGATCGACAAGTGCGGCTGTATCGTAGTGCTCCCACGCGCCGAACGTATCCGTAGCCCGGATCTGGCGAACCAGCTCGCGGATGAAGGGGGATCCGAGGGCCGGATCATCGGTCGCGACGACCTGCTCGCGGCCGGATGGCTCTCGCGGTTCCGCGTCAGGGTTCCAGGTCCACATGGGGCCTCCTGCCGATGGCTTACTGCCTTTGGTTAGTAGCCGCCTGTCCAGCCCTCGGCCTCGAGGGCGTCCAGGTGTCTTTCCAGGTCACGCTGGCTGCGCTGGGCCCGTGCCAGCCAGGCCGGCGGCTGCTCGGCAGCCAGTTGGCTCCGTAGCTCTTCGAGCACGGCCTCGATCGGTGTCCCAGCGGCAACCTTGCGCGGTTGGATGCGTGCCTGAAGCAGGCGACGGACCGCCGGCCCCCCGATCGCATTGCAGTAAAGGGCGATGCAGCCTTCGAGCGCAGCGACGCGTGGCGTGATCCGGTCGCCGGCCGAGGTTTCGGCCGTTTCCGTGATGGCGCTGAGGCCGAGCAGTTTCCAGCCATTCAGGCTGATGCTGTAGCGGGCGAAGGTCGAGGCGAGCCCGAAGTGTTGATCGACATGGCGCTGATCGCCTGTGGCAAAGGCGACGGTCAGCGCCCCATCGCTGCCGGTTGTATGCTCCTGCCGGTCGTGGACGAGATGGAGGTGTCGTATACGCATGGCGGCGCCTCTAGGCGAGTTCGCGGCTGCGGAAGACCGAGCGGTAGGGGCGCACATCCCCGCCCTGGCGCTCACGGTGCTCAAGGAGGGTATTGGCAAGCTCGAAGAGTGTGTCGCGACTCCCGCGATAGCCGATCCGCACCCGGCTCTGCAAACCGATGCGCTCCCAGATCGGGTAGCCGGTCTGGATGATCGGTACGCCCAGTCGTTCCGCCGTAGCCGCGGCGTGGCCGCTGCCGAGCACGAGCTCGATCCCGGCGCTTCGTCCCCGTTGCTCCAGATCATCCAGGTCGCCGATGCTCACGGTCGCGATCGGCGCCTGGGCCAGGCCGGGAGCGGAGGCAGCGGCGATGGCCGTGGGGATCTCGATGCCCACCGAATGGAGCAGCTGCGACCAGCCGATGAGCAGGTCCGGCTCAGCGGCGATGCCGATGTGGGTTCCGGTCAGGACGGTGTGGGTATCGAGCAAGGCGTCCTGGAGTTGGCGGCGCTGACGGCGGATTCGCGGCGGTGGCTCAGCGAGGTTGGCGATCTCGCTCAGGGCAACGCAGAGGCGGTCCGAGGCGGCGAGTCCCATCAGGTGCTGGAAACGGTAATCGGGGACGCCGGTGCGCTCCTTCAGTCGGTCGGCAGCGGCTTCGATGGAGGGGCCGATCGCTACGGTGGCGACGGCGTTGCCGCACGCCTCCAAGTCGCTCAGCGGCGTCCCGTCCGGCGTTACCGGTGAGAAGTCTGTCTCCGGCAAGTGGCCGTCCAGAGAGGCGCCCAGATCAGGAATGGTCACCGGGTGAAGGCCGAAGGCTTCAACGAGCTCTCCGAGCGCTTCGGCATCCCCCGGCGTCAGCGCGCTCGAGAGCAAAAGGTTCACTTGGCGAGGCGCTTGCCCCGGCTGAGTGCCGGCCACGCTCGGCTCCGGTACGCAGCTGTCGATGATCGCCTCGAGGGTGGCCGCGTAGCCGGACTCCAGGCTGCCGACGAAATCCGGCGTATGCACCGGGACCACCCGGGTCTGGTGGTGCTCGGGGTGGTTGTCGCGGAACTCGCGGACCAGCCGCCGGATATCAGCACCTTCGGCCTCGGTGACCCCGGTGGTCAGCAGGGTGATCAGCGCCGGGCGGTTCTTGCTGCAAAGGGTGTCGAGCGCCGTATCCACGTTCTCGTCGGCGCCTAGTATGGCGCTGATCGGGTCGATCGCCGTCGTCTGGACCGGGATCGGTTCATTGAAGTGGCGCACGAAGTAGACCTTGCCGAACGCCGTGCAGCCCTGCGCGCCGTGTAGCAGCGGCACCGCGTTGCGGAAGCCGAGGGTCGCCAGGGTGCCGCCAAGAGGCTGGCTGGCCTTGAGGGGATTGAGGCTCAGCGGGGCGGTGTTGCGCTCGATATCGACCATCTCATGCGCTCCCTTCAGCGGTTTCCCAAGGGGCCGGCTCGCGGACCTGTGGCCATATCGGGTTGTCGATGCTGCGGCAGAGCTGGTGTGCAAGCTCGACGATCCCGGTGTAGCCGGCGTAGGCGTAGGGACGCTCCTGGTTGATATCGAGAAAGGGGATGCGTGCCTTGAGCGCGGTGTACATGTTGCGGCCGCCGGCGATCAGTACGTCGGCCTCGTGGGCGTGCACGGTGTCGATGAGCGTGCGCGGGGCCCCGCTTTCCAGCAACTGTGCCTCGTCGCCCATCAACGCGCGAATCCGCGCCTTGTCCGCCTCGGTGGACTTCCGGGTTCCGGTGGCAACCACCTCCATGCCCAGATCCTGCAGTGCGGACACCACCGACCAGCTCTTTACGCCTCCGGTGTAGAGAAGGGCCTTGCGGCCGCGCAGGCGCTCGCGGTAGGGCTCCAGCGCAGCGTTGGCCCTCGCCTCCTCGCGAGCGATGACGGCCTCTGTACGTGCTATCAGATCGCGATCCCCGAGCCGTTCCGCAAACCCCCGAAGAGCCGCCGATGTGTCCGCAACGCCGTAAAAGCTCCCTTCGAAATAAGGGGTTCCGTGGCGCTGCTCCAGCTTGCGGGCGACGTTCAGAAGGGCTTTCGAGCAGACGAGCATGTTGGCCTCGCTCCGGTGGAGCGTCTGGATTTCCCGGAAGCGGGCATCGCCGGCGATACTGCCGAGCAGGCGCAGGCCGAGTTCATCGAAAAGGGGCAGCACATTCCAGAATTCGCCGGCGATGTTGAACTCGCCGATCAGGCCGATATCGTGAACCCGATGCGTATTCGGCCGTTGCGTCTCGGGGATCGGCTCCGGCTCGCGGGTGCCGATGACGTGGGCGAGGAGGGCCTCGCCGGCGATCCGGTTGCCGAGGTTCTTGCTGCCGTAGAAGCCGGCGCAGTCCACGGGGACGACCGGCGTTTCCCAGCGCCGCGCTGCGCTTTTGCACACGGCCTCCAGGTCGTCGCCGGTGAGGGCGGGGACGCAGGTGTTATAGACAAAGACCGCAGCCGGGTGGTGGCGGTCGATGGCCTGCTTGATGGCGTGGAAAAGACGGTCTTCACTGCGGCCCATGATCACGTCCTGCTCGTTGAGGTCCGTGGTCATGCCGATGCGCCATAGGGTTGGTCCCGTTGAGCGGGTGCCGCGGTTATCCCAGGAGCTGCCGGCGCAGCCGATGGGACCATGTACGATGTGTGCTGCATCGGCGATCGGGAGCAGCGTGATCTGAGCCCCGTCGAAGGCGCAGCCGCCAGCTGCGGTGCCCGGCGTGGGCCGCGAGCAGCCCGATTTGCTCCCGGCGTTGTAGGCGCAGCCGGGCTCGTCCATCAAGGCGGCCAGATCCTGGTTTCGCATCGCGCGGCTCCTTAAGGCGTGAGCGGGTGGCTGCCCATTGCCTTAGCAAGCGATGTGCCACGCCCGGTGCTAGGGAGCGCGGTCGCGCCAGCATCGGTCTCAGCGCGGATGCGTCCGTGCTGGCCGCGATCGATGCGATGTACGGAAGGCGACAAGCGGTAAGCCGATGTGCGGTATCGCACAAACCGTCTACCGGAGTTTTACTCCGCGGTGGTCCGCTCCTCGGCCGCGGCCTGGATCGCGGCGACTGTTCGACCGTAACGGGGGTGCTCGGGTGCGATCAACTCGCTGCGTTCGGCGGCTTCTAGCGCGTCGCGGATCCTGTCCTGGGCAAGCAGGGCCCAGGCGCGGTTATGGTGAGCGGCGGCCAGGTTTTCGTCATTCTCGATGGCCCGGGCGAAGGCCTGGCTGGCCTGCTCGTAGCGTTCCGTGTGGTACTCGATATTGCCCAGCCCAAGCCAGGCCTCGGCGCGGTCGGGCCAACGCTTGATCGCTGCCCGGTAGCCGTCATGCGCCGCTTGCCAGCGCTCCTGCGCTTCCAGCTCCGCGACGGCGTTGAGCCACGAGTCGGCGTCCGCGCTCGCCGGCGTTTCTCCGGGGGGCGGGATCACGACGGCCCAGTGCTCGCCCCGTTGCCAGGTTCGCTCGAAACGGCGCAGTGACAACGACTCCTCCCGCTGTTCCCCCGAGCGCAGCGTGACCGTGGCCTCCTCCAGGTCGTAGCCGACGACCACCGCGTAGTGCCAGCGCGGTAGCGCCTCGAGACCGAGGTTCTGAAGAACAAGTACCGGGTGGCCTGCTGCGATCTCTTCGAGAATTGCCTCGAGCGTCTCGGGCAGCGGGTAGGGGACCCGATCGGCCCGGCGTGCCGCACCGAGGAGTTCGTTCTGTAGGCTCCCCTGACGTTCAGGCAGGTAGACCTGGTCGATCAGTCGCTCAGCTGACGTCCCGACACCACTGGCGACAAGGACCGTGGCCAGGGCCGCGGGTCCGCAGTAGTAGGTGTCATCCGGAAAGAAGGGCGTGTCGTCGAGTTCCATGCTGCGGGGGTAGGCGGCGTCCTCGGCCTGGACCAGCTCCGGTGACTCCAGAGGCGGCGTGGCGCAGCCGAGCAGCACCGCGATCCCCCCCATGATGATCAGCCAGCGCGGGCCTGGGCATTGCGCTATCCGGCCCCCGCCGCGGACCCGTTCTCTGATCAGCCCCCGCTTTCGGGTCAACGGACGAGGAGCCAGATGATGACCAGCAGAAGGATGGTCGTGGCACCGATAGAGACGCCGGCGCCCGCCGGTTGCTGCTCGATGCGCTCCGCGAGTTCCGCTGCCTCCTCGTCGCTGAGCGCTGCGACCCGATCCTCTGCCTCGCCCGGATCGACACCGTAGTGCGTCAGGGCATCACGGACCTCGTCGCGCTCAACCAGCTGCGCAATTTGCTGGCGATCCTGCTCCGCCTGTCGATCCGCCAGGACCTCGCCGGTTCCGACCACGCCGGCCACTGCGAGAGTCGGTGCCATGCCGCCGATCGAAAGGGTGAGGGCGATCCAGAGGATGAGCAGTCTGCGCAGGCCGTTGCGATTCATCTCGGGACTCCTATGGAGGATGTATGTGGACATGCCGGGGAACGAGTATCCGATCACAGGATCGTGGCAGCCGTGCGCAACGGTTGCAACGCGTCTGTCCGCGGCCGAAGGCATAAGGGGCCGGTTTCGATTACAGTGGGGCGATGGACTGGAGCGGTGGCTACGTAGCGGATATTGGTTACATCAGTGGTTTCTACCGGGAGCTCGGGCCCGGCTACCTCAGCTTTGTGGCGCGGCTGCAAGGGGAGCCCGCCCCGGATCCGGCGCAGCCCTTTTCCTACCTGGAACTCGGCTGCGGGCAGGGGTTGGGGACCAACCTGCTGGCGGCCGCCAATCCTCACGGGCGGTTCGTCGGCATCGATTTGCTTCCGGCGCATATCGCCAACGCGCGGGATCTGGCGGCAGCGGCGCAACTGCCGAACGTCACTTACCACGAGGCGGACTTTTTCACGGCGGCCGAGTGGCCGGAGACGGCGCTGCCATCCTTTGACTACATCGTCCTCCACGGGATCTACGCCTGGATCAGCCCGGCCAACCGCCGCGCGCTGGTGCGGCTCATCGGTCGTTGGCTGAAGCCCGGCGGCCTGGTCTACATCAGTTACAACGCAATGCCGGGATGGGCGAGCCTGATCCCGCTCCAGCGCTTGCTCCGCGAGCACGCCGCCCGCAACCCGGGTCGCAGTGACCGCCAGATCCAGGCAGGGCTCGCCTTTTCCGAGCGGCTGCGGGAGGCAGGCCTGGGCTATTTCGACGAACACCCCGCTGCCGCCTCGAAACTCGATGGCATGGAGCCCGATACGCGCAGCACCACCTATCTGGCTCACGAGTACTTGAATTCCGCTGCCGAGCCCCTCTTTTTCAGCGACGTGGCCGGCGACCTGTCCGCTGCGAAACTCGAGTTCGTCGGCTCTGCGGATCTGATTGACCACTACGATGTGTTGACGCTGCCTGAGTCGCTCCGTGCTGTCGTTGCGGAAGAATCGGACCCGACCTTCCGCGAGTTGCTCCGCGATTACGGGGTCAATCGTGTCTTCCGGCGTGACGTCTTCGTCAAGGGAAGCCGCCCCGGGACGGCAGTTCAGCAGGATGCCGCCCTCCTGGATACGCGGGTCGTCCCGTTGCGTTCGCGCTCCCGGATGAGTGCCCGTTTCACTACCCATCTGGGCGAGTTGACCGGTCAGGAGCGGATCTACCGCCCGCTCATGGACGTCTTGGCCCGTGGGCCGGTGTCGATTGCCGAGCTGATCGATGCCACCGGAGTGGAGGCCTCGCAGCTTGTCCAGGCCTGCGCGGTGCTCACGGCCACCGAGCAGATCCACCCGCAGGGTGCTCTGGCGGATCCCGAGCCGGCACGGCGTCTGGCCGATGTGCTGGCCGAGCGCCTTCTGGCCGATGAGCCCCATGGCCACCTGCCCGCGCCGGCGATCGGTAACGGGATCGCGCTCGGGGATGTGGAGATCTGCGCGCTCGCCGTGCTCCGGGCGGAGGGGGGAACCACCGCCGATAGCCTGGCCCGGGCGATCTGGCGGCGTTTCCGCGCCTGCGGCCGGCGAATGTTGCGCGATGGGGAACTCCTGGAGGGGGATCGGGCGAACCTGCGCGAACTCCGCCACCGTGCCCGTGGCATCCTCCGCGACCAGGTGCCGGTTTGGCAGGGACTCGGGCTGCTTTAGCCGAAGCTGGGCGTATTGCTCGGGTGCTGGTATTTTGTACACTAAAAGACTACGGAAGGTCACCGCCGGCAACGGAGTCACTGCATGATCCACACGCTTCCGGGCAATCGGCTCGAGCATCTGGTTGATCCGCTGGCCACGCTCCTGGCGATGCCGGTGGACAATCCACTGGAGCCGGATCGAATCCTGGTCCAGCACCCGGGGATGGCCCACTGGCTGAACATGCGCCTGGCGGAGCATCCGCAGCGCCGGGTGGCGATGAATCTTGAGTACCCCCTGCCCGTTACCCAGATGTGGTCGCTGATCCGCGCCATCCTCGGTTCGGACCGCGTACCCGAGCGTTCCGCCTACCAGCGCGAGGTTCTGGCCTGGCGCATCTTCGAGCAGCTCGGTGCTCCCGGGGTGGCCGACGATCCCGTTTTTGCGGAGCCGAACCGCTACTGGCAGGCGCAGAGCGAGCGGCAGCAACCACTGCGCCGCTTCCAGCTGGCCGAGGAGCTTGCCGACCTCTACGAGCAGTACCAGATGTACCGCCCGGACTGGATCCTGGCCTGGGACGATGGGCAGGGGAGTGACTGGCAGGCGCAGCTGTGGCGACGCCTCGTTGCTGCCGAGCCGGGCCACCCGCTGCAGCTTCTTGAGGAGGCCCGTCAGCGGCTGGCGCAGCCGGCGGAGGCGCTGCCGCAGCGGCTCTTCGTCTTCGGAATCAATACCCTGGCGCCGCTTTGGCTGGAGTTCATGCGGGCCGTCTCCGATCATAGCGGCGTGGATTTTCACATCCTGTACCTCAATCCCAGCGACGAATACTGGGGGGATCTGGTCAGCGAGAAGCAGCAGGCCCGGCAGCGGGCGCGCTGGCTGGCCGAGCACGAGGGGGAGGATGCCGATCTCCTCCCGTTGGAGGCCGGCAACCCCTTGCTCAGCGGGCTGGGGCAGCAGGGGCAGCAGTTCGTGCGCCTGCTCAGCGAGGTGGCGGATCTGGAGACACCGCTGTTCACGGAGCCGGGGGACGAGACGTTGCTTGCCCAGTTGCAGCGCGACGTGCTGCACCTGCGCGATGGTCGGGAGGCTCCCGCCCCGCACGATGACGGCTCCATCGAAATCGTCAGCGCCCACAGCCCCCTGCGCGAGGTTCAGGCCCTGCACGACTGGCTGCTCCACCGGTTCAACGAAGATCCCGATCTCAAGCCCCGGGATGTCGTGGTGATGTGCCCGAACGTGGAGCGCTATGCCCCGTTCGTGGAGGCGGTATTTGCGGGGCGCGAGGAGGATCTGGAAGAGAATGCGCCGCCGCTTCCGTGCTCCATCGCCGACCGCAACCCGGGGCTGGCGGAGCCAGCGACCGCAGCCTTTCTCGAGCTCCTCAGTCTGCCGGACGCGCGTTTTCAGGTTTCGCAGATCATTGGCTGGCTGCAGGTCCCGGCAATCCGGGCGCGATTCGGCCTGGATGACGAACAGGTGCAGCGGCTGACCGAGTGGCTGCAGGTGGCCCACGTCCATTGGGGCCTGGATGCCGATCACAAGGCGCAGTGGGTGGACGGCTCCGCCAGCGATCGCTACAGCTGGGGTGAGGGCCTGGAGCGGCTGCTGCTGGGGTTCGCCTGGGGCGATGAGGAGGTCATCCTCGGCGATCGTCTCCTCGTGCCGCATATCGAGGGCGAGGATGCCCTGATTCTCGGGCGGCTGATTGCGTTCCTGCGCACGCTCAAGGCGGTGCGCCAGGAGATGCGCCAGTCGCGGACGGTTCCCGATTGGCAGGCTTTCCTCCATGAGCGCCTGCGGAGCGCGGTTTTCCACAGTGGCGGGGAGCACGAAGCGGTCCAGGAGGATCTGCGTGAGGTGATCCGCGAACTTGGCGAGCACGCCGGCCGCGCCGGGTTCAAGGAAGCTGTCCCCTTGTCCGTGATTCGCCACCGGGTCGAGGGGAGTCTGCAGGTTCCGGCGCGCACGGGCCGGCAGTTCCTGACCGGGCAGGTGACAGTCTGCTCCATGGTGCCGATGCGCTCCATCCCGTTCCGGGTTATCGCCGTCCTCGGTTTGAATGACGGCGATTTTCCGCGTCAGCGGCCGCCGCTGGGTTTCGACCGGATGGCGGATGACCGGCCACGGCCCGGGGATCGATCGCGGCGCGGCGATGATCGCTATCTCTTTCTTGAAGCGCTGCTCTCGGCGCGGGATTGGCTCTATCTGAGTTACCAGGGGCGCGATGTCAGGAGCAACGCCGAGCGGCAGCCCTCTCTTGTGCTCGGAGAGCTGATCGCTTACCTGGAACGGGCCACCGGATGGACGCGCAGCCGGATCCGACAGCTGGCGCTCCAGCCCTTCAGCGCGGATAACTATCGACGCGAGCCGGGGAGCTTCGACTCCGGCTGGCTGCGTCTTGCCCGGCGCGTCGAACCTCCGCAGCGCCGCTCGGACCTTCCGGAACCAGATCTGCCCGAAGCAGTCGAGGTCGACACCCTTCTCCGCGATCTCGCGCATCCGGCGGCAACCTTCGCCCGCAACCGGCTCAGCCTCTATCTGGAAGACCGCGGCGCGCCGGAGCTTCAGGATGCAGAGCCGTTCGCCACGGATCACCTGATGCGCCACCGGGTCGAGACGGCGGTGGCCGCATGTTGTCTGCGCGGCGAGCCTGTAGAGCCGGTCCTGCGTCGGGCGCGCCTGTCCGGCGAGCTTCCGGAGCACGCCATGATCGACGAGGAACTGGTCAGCTGGCGTACGGAGGCCGAGGCTTTTGCCGCGCAGCTCGCTGAGCACGGTG
This sequence comes from Ectothiorhodospiraceae bacterium, assembly GCA_003552625.1. Lineage (GTDB taxonomy): Bacteria > Pseudomonadota > Gammaproteobacteria > Nitrococcales > Halorhodospiraceae > Halorhodospira. Next base: position 16,478 of record PUNM01000154.1, on the reverse strand, counting down.
TGGATGCAGCCGTATTGGTGGATCAGGCCGTTGCGATCGACGCGGTCACGGTAACGGGCCGACTTCCGGTGCGATCGGATGGAACGCTGGTTCACTGGCGTCTGGCCAACCCGAAGGGCAAGGATTACCTGCAGCTCTGGCTCTATCACCTGCTGGCCAACGCGGTGGCGCCGCGTGGGAGCCTCGGCCTCTACCGGGGTGGCGACCGGGAGTTGGCCGAGGTCCGGTTGCCTGCTTTCGACCGTGAGGCGGCGCGGCTGGCGCTAAGCGGCCTCCTGGACCGCTGGCGACAGGCGCTGGTGCGGCCTCTGCCGTTTCATGTAGACCTGCTGGGGGCTCTGGCCGGTGTCGCCGATCGGAGTGACCGCGAAAGCGTTCAAAAAGCCCTGAAGAGAGCCTGGGAGGGCAATCCCTACAGCGGTCAGTCCGGTGTGGGTGACGACCCGTATATCCAGTGGTTCTGGGGGCGCGGTGAAGGGCGCACCCTCGAGGAGCTTGCCGACGGAATCGAAGCCTTCTACGGCGATTTGCTCGATGCGCTTGCCGCGGGGGCTGGCGATGCGAGCGAGGGAGGTTGAGCGGATGAAGCCGCTTTGTGTCGAAGACCAGCCGCTGACCGGCATTCACCTGATCGAGGCGAGTGCCGGTACGGGCAAGACCTTCAACATCACGCGGCTCTACATACGGCTGTTGCTCGAGCGTGAGCTCAGTGTCCAGCAGATCCTCGTGATGACCTTCACGCGGGCTGCCACTGCCGAACTCAAGGGCCGCCTCGCTGCGGAAATTGAGCGCGCCTACCACCAGTGGGCGGAGCTGGATGAGCCGTTCTATCAGGCCTTGCGCGCACGGCAGCCGGAGGCCGAGCGGGTCCGCGCGCGGTTGCGGGATGCGCTGCTGCACATGGACGAGGCGGCCATCTATACCATCCACGGCTTCTGCCGCCGGGCGCTGACGCAGGAGGCGTTTGTCAGCGGCATCGGTTTCCACGCCGAGATGGAGGCCGACTCCCGTCCGCTGGTTCAGGAGGCGCTGGAGGACTGGTACCGGGAGGTTGCACCGACGCCCCAGTTCGTCCAGCTCTCAGCCTACTGCGCGACGCCGGAGGCGTTTGCGCGGCGCTGGCAGGCTACCATTCTCGGTACGGAGACCCTGCCGCAGCCGGAGCTGCCGGAGGTTGACGCTGTCTGGAGCGCATTCCGGGCCGCCTGGTTCGAAGCCGAGCGCGAGCACTTCGAACGGCTGAATGTGGCATCGCGGCGCAATCCGAGGACTCATGCCCTCTGGCAGGCGAAGCTCGATCAGCTGGATGCCCTTGCCCGCGGCGAGGCGACACCGCTGACGAAAGATGGCGTGCCGGAGCCTTTCGGCAGAGCGTTTCGCAAGGAAGCCTTCAGCACGGCGAAGAAAGAAAAGGCGCTACCTTGTCTCAAGGCGCTTGCCGAGGGCGTGGAGAAGCGGGGTGCTGCCGAACAGGCATGGTGGGCGTGGCGCGGCGTGCAGTACGCGCGCGAGCACCTGGAGCGCAGCAAGGATCGCCTCGATCAGCTCGACTTCTCAGACCTGATCCGCCGCCTGCGTCACCACGTGGAGTCGCCGCAGACGGGGCCGGAGCTGGTAGCCAACCTGGGGCGTCAGTTCCCGGCGGCCCTCGTCGATGAGTTTCAGGATACCGACCCGGATCAATACGCCATCCTGCAGGGGGTCTATGGTCGGGCCCTCGATGAGGACCGCCTGCTGTGCATGATCGGCGATCCGAAGCAGGCGATCTACGGTTTTCGCGGCGGTGATGTCTTCGCTTACCTCAGTGCCCGCAAGGATGCCGATTACGCTTGGGTCATGGCGGCCAACTACCGTTCGGCACCGGAGGTGATCCGGGGGTACAACCGGCTTTTCTATGGGGGGCCGGTGCCGGATCGGGCCACCGGGACTCTGCCCCCCAATCGGACCGTGTTCGGGTACGGAATCGACTACCATCCGGTCGATGCGGCCCGGGACGAGCTGCAGCCGGTGGTCGGCCCGGCCGGTCGGGCCGCGTTCCAGTGGGGGCTGTTGCCCGTCGCCGAAGGAAAGACGGGGGTCCGCAAGGGCGGCAAGGGGTATACGCAGGCGGGTCGTCAACACCTTGCGCAATGGTCCGCCCGCGAGATCCGGCGCCTGCTCGCCGAGGATCGTCTGGACGGTCGTGCCCTTACACCGGCGGACATCGCGGTGCTGGTCCGCGATCGCCATGAGGCCGCCGCGGTGCAAGATGCCCTCCACGAAGCAGGCCTCGATGCGGTGTACCTGAGCGCCCGGGAGAGTGTCTTCGAAAGTCCCGAGTCCGACGACCTGCTGCGGGCCTTGCACGGCGTCCTCCATCTGGAGGACGAACGGGCCCTGGTGGCGGCGCTGGCCACGCCTTTGTTCGGCTTCGGCGCCGAGGCTCTGCACGCGTTACAGACCTCGGAGCGGCGCTGGGCCCAGGTCATCGAGGAGGTGGCCGCCTTGCGCGAGCGCTGGTTGCGGCACGGCTTCATGAGTATGGCCCTGAGGCTGGTCCAGCACTGGATGCAACCGGACCCCGAGCGCCAAGCGAGGGCGCTGACCAATACGCTGCACCTGCTTGAGCTTCTTCAGGAAGCGAGCCAGAGCCGCCGCCAGCCGGAGGCGTTGCTGCACTGGTTTCGACAGGCACGAAGCGAGGCCGGGACTCAGGAGGCCGAATTGCGGCTGGAGAGCGACGGCCACCTGATTCGCATCGTCACCCTCCATGGGGCGAAGGGGCTGGAGTACCCGGTGGTCTTTCTGCCCTTCGTCAGCTACGCCAAGGAGGATCGAAGCGACAAGGATCTGCTTGTGCGTTACCACGATCCGGACGACGGGCGTCCCCGGCTCGCTTTCAATCCCGCGCCATCGATTCAGTCGCGAGCCCGGGAGGAGCGCCTGGCCGAAGATATCCGCCTGCTCTATGTGGGTGCGACACGTGGCGAGCGGCGGGTTTACGTACTCGCCGCTCCCTTTGAGCGCCTTGCGGAATCATCGCTGGCACGTTGTTTGGGAGTCGAGGATTTCGAGGCCCTTCAGGCGGCGGTGGAGGCGCAGGCCGGCGAGGGGGCCTGCGGGGTGGTGGACCTCTGTGTGGACGATCCCGGCACGCCGCCCCTTGAAGGGTCGGTCGAGGAGGAGCAGCTTGCGCCGGCGCACTTTGCCGGCCGAATCGAGCGGGACTGGTGGCTTTCGTCGTTCTCCGCGCTCACGCGGAACGTGCGCCACGGTGGTGCCAGTGCGCGCGACCGGGACGATACCGATGAAGAGGCGGCGGGCGCGGCGCACGGCGCGTTACGCTTTCGGCTCGCGCGCGGAGCGGAGGCGGGCAACCTGCTCCACGATCTCCTGGAGACAGCCGATTTCGGGGAGGCGGATTTCACAAAGGCGATCCAACGGGCCGAGTTGCGCTATCCGGGGCTTTTGAAACCGGGCGCCGAACGCGTGGCCACCCTCGGGGAGGAGGCGGCGCAGCGCGCGCTGCAGAGTGAGATGCAGGGGTGGCTGCAGGAGATCCTGCACACGCCCCTTCCCAGCGGGGCCCGATTGTGCGATCTGCAGCGTTCCGCCACGCTGCGCGAGACGTCGTTTTACTTTCCCATGCGTGCCGGCGCTTGTGGGCGCCTGGGTAAGGTGCTGGCCGAGCACCGGGGTGGGCGCGCTACGGCGCTGCCGACGCCGGGAACGCTCAAGGGGATGCTCCACGGCTTCATCGATTTGATCTACTGCTGGGAGGGGCGTTTCTACCTCGTCGACTACAAATCGAACGATTTGGGAGCCGGGCTGCGCGCCTACACGGTGGCGGCTCTTGAGCAGAATATCCGCGACAGCTACTACGACCTCCAGTACCTGCTCTACATGCTGGCGCTTCACCGCTACCTGGCAACCCGGCTGAGCGATTACGACCCGACACGCCACCTGGGCGGGGTGCATTACCTTTACCTTCGCGGCATGCATCCGGAGCACGATACCGGGGTCTTCCATTGCGTACCGGATCTGCAAGCCCTGCGAGCGCTTGATGCCCTGTTCGAGGGGGCGGAGGTCTCCGTATGAGTGCGATTCTCCAGGCCCGGGTGGCCGCTGAGGGCAGTGAGCCGATCGACGAGGCGCTCGCCGATACCCTCAGCACCTGGCTGGACTGCCATCAGCCTTGGTTCCACGCAACCCTTGCGGCGCTGAGCGCCGCGCTGCGCGACGGGCACACCTGTCTCTACCTGCCGGACTGGGCCGGCTGTGCCATGCCCAGCGGTGATGCCAGAGCTGACACCGGTTTCGGTGAACCGACGGTGCAGTTTCCGGAACTCGATGACTGGTGTTCCCGGCTGGAGGCGCTCGGTCTCGGTCCGGAAGCGGGAGCCCCGGTGGTCCTTGATCGCCGGCGTCTCTACCTTCGTCGCTACTGGCGCTTCGAGACCGAACTCGCTGCGACGCTGCGAGAACGTCTTGCGGATTGTCCGGCGGTTGCCGCCCAGCCGTTGGCCGCGGCGCTGGAGCGGCTTTTCCCGGAGGACCCGCAGAGCGGCAGCCCGGATTATCAGAAGAGGGCCGCCGCCAATGCAGCCCTGCAACGCGTGAGCGTGATCGCCGGCGGCCCCGGTACCGGCAAGACGCACACTGTTACGCGGCTGCTTGCCCTGCTCATCGAGGCGTGGTTCGCCGACGGGGCGGAAGATCCACCGCGGATCCATCTGGCAGCGCCCACAGGCAAGGCCGCACAGCGGCTGGCCGAATCCGTTGCCGCCGCGCGCTCCGGGCTCCAGTCCATCGTCGCCGGGCACGTGGTGGATGCCATTCCCGAGCAGGCAACCACCCTGCACCGATTGCTTCGGGTCCGCGGGGATGGCTCCGGTTTCCGGCACGATCGGGATCACCCACTGGCTTTGGACGTGCTTGTCGTCGACGAAATCTCCATGGTGGATCTGCCGCTCATGGCGCGACTTTTCCGGGCGCTGCCGGCGGAGTGCCGGATCATTCTGCTCGGGGATGCGGATCAGCTGCCCTCGGTTGCCGCCGGTTCCGTGCTGGCGGATCTGGTGGAGCGCCCCCACCCCGGCTACAGCCCGGCGCGGCGGCAGCAGCTGGAGGCGCTGGGCTTCAGCGAGTTGCCCGCCGAGGAGGATGCGGCAACGGCTTTCGATCATCTCAGCCTGCTGCACGAGAGTCGGCGCTTCCAGGCGCAGGGTGGGATCGGCAGGCTGGCGGCCCAGGTGATTGCCGGAGACGCGGAGGTGGCCGAAGCGACCCTGGCCGGTGGAGCCGAGGAGCTTCGGTGGCGTTCCGCGGCAACCCTAGCGGATGCGCTGCGAGAGTGGATCGATGCCTATTACCGACCCATCCGCCAGGCACCGGATTTGGCAACGGCCTTCGCGCGGCTGGAGCGCTTTCGCATCCTCTGTCCGATGCGGGGCGGGCCTACCGGGGTGGATGCGCTTAACGAGCAGGTCTTGCGGGTCCTCAACCCGGGGCAGCGACGTTTCTTCGCTGGTCAGCCGGTGATGGTTCAGCGCAACCACTACGCCCTCGGGCTGTTCAACGGGGATATCGGGCTGGTCTGGCCGGATACTGCCGGGCAGCTTCTGGTCTGGTTCCCGGATACGGACGGGTACCGACCCATCGCCCCCGGTCGGCTGCCGGATCACGAGACGGTCTACGCCATGACCATCCACAAGACCCAGGGCTCCGAGTTCGACCGCTTGGCCTTGATCCTGCCGGATCAGCCGTCCGCGATCCTCACCCGTGAACTCATTTACACTGGGGTAACCCGGGCCCGGGGCGGTCTGGAAGTCATCGGTGCCGGGGGTATCTGGCGGTCAGGGATTCAGCAGCGGGTCGAAAGGTATTCCGGATTGAAGGAGCGCTTATTCGCGCTTTGAAAACCCTTAAAAAAACGAGTTGTGCAGTGCGGTAGAGCGGTGCAATTTGAAGCCTCGCATTAACGATTCACCATGGAGGTGGATGATGAACCGCTCGATGTGGTTACCGCTCGGTGCAATTGGTGCAGCAGCAGTGTTGATTCTCTTTGCCGGCAACAATCTTGCGGATTGGGCGTGGTGGAGCACTAGTGGTACACGACAGGAGCAAGTGGAGTTCATGGTGTTGGCTTTTAACTCCCTGGGGGCTCTGTGCATCGTACTCGGAGGCGCACTCGGGGGGCAGCACCTTTTGAACCGCATGGGCGACTGGCCGCCGTCCCCAGGCCCGGCACCGCTGGCTGCGCAGGATCTGCGGGTGGAGCGTGAGCTCTTCTTCGGCTACGCCAGCGATGCGCGCGTATACGATTGGGTGATCCTGCTCGGGTTCGTGTCATTGGCCATAGGGTTCACACTGATTGCTTTCTCCCGGGGCATGAGTTGACAGTAAGTGTAGTCAGTGTAGTGACAAAAAACGGGGTTGGAGTAGGCGGTTTGTAACGTAGGGTACGCGAGCAAGCTTTGCAAATTCCACAAAGACCTCGGGCGGATTCTTGCTGAATCCGTTCGAGGTCTTTTTTGTTTTGTTTATTTTGGGGGTATTGGTGGGCGCCACTAAAATTCATTTCTTATGGTTTCGATTAGTTTTTCTTTTGGGTGAGCGAAGAAGAAGAAAAATCCCCGCCAAGCCTGAATTCATCCCTGCCGTGCTGCTGCGCCTTTCCGTTGCGCTTGGCCTGGCTTTCGCGGCCGCAGGGTGCTTCGGGACGGGTCCCGAAGCTGGGGTCGATCGGATGCCGCTGGCACGTGCCATCATCAATGGTGAGACCGTGCCTGTCCGGGTGGCGGAGACGCCGAGGCATCGTGCCCTGGGCTTCCAGTACGTAGATCGGAGCACATTAAGCGAAGAGCGGTTGTTGCTGCGCTGGGACGAGCCGGGCCGACCCTCTCTGCACATGCGCAACGTGCCGGGTCCGCTGGTGGCGGCCTGGATCGACGCATCGGGGGAGGTCGTCGAGCTTCAGCACATGGAGCCGGGTAGCTCGGGGTACAAGCCGGAGCGCCCGGTTGTTGCGGTTCTGGAGGTTAGCCCGGAAGAGGCTCGGCGGCTCGGTCTGGAGCCCGGTGTCTCGGTGCGGGTTAGCTCGCAAGTGCGGGAGCCACAGCAGTCAGTGCGCTGACGACCCGTTCGGTGGGTGTGTCCGGCAGTAGCATGCATAAGACTGCAGAAAATACAGCGACACTCGTTCACGAGTCCGAATGCTCTTAGGCTGCAGAGCTGCACGCATTGCTCGAGCAGCACCCCATGGAGACGCCGGACAACGCTTTCCAGGCGGCCTTGGCATTGATTGTCAGCCTCGACCCGACGTTGTGGGGGATCATAGAGCTCTCCCTTCGGGTTTCGCTCATGGCGGTCGCGGTGAGTTGCCTGGCAGCGCTGCCGCTCGGCGCGGCTGTTGCCCTTTGGCAATTCCCCGGGCGGGGTCTGATCATCACCCTGCTTAACGCCCTGATGGGGCTGCCGCCCGTGGTAGCGGGGCTGATGGTCTATCTGATGCTCTCCCGCGCCGGGCCCCTCGGTGAACTGGGGTTGCTCTTTACCCCAACGGCCATGGTCATCGCGCAGAGCGTCCTGGTCACGCCGATCATCGCGGCGCTGACGCGGCAGGTGATCGAGGAGTTGTGGACGCACTATCGCGAGCAGCTGCAGTCCTTCGGCGTCCGTCGCCTGCGGGCTATTCCGACCCTCCTCTACGATGCGCGCTTTAGCCTGGTTACGGTCGTGCTCGCCGGTTTTGGGCGGGCCAGCGCCGAGGTCGGTGCGGTGCTCACAGTGGGAGGGAACATCGAGGGGGTTACGCGCGTCATGACCACCAGCATCGCGCTGGAGACGCACAAGGGGAATCTTCCGCTGGCCTTGGGCCTGGGCGTGATCCTGCTGCTGCTCGTGGCGGTCGTCAACGGTGCGGCCTACTGGATTGGCGAGACGGCACGGAGGCGGCTGGGGTGAGGGGCGAAGGTAACGCCATTCTCCCGTTGCGACTCGAAGCGGTCGGCTTCGACGCTGGCGGACAGGATCTGCTCCGGGATGTCTCCCTGGAACTGGCGGGTGTCGGCGTCTCTGCAGTGATGGGGCCGAACGGTGCCGGCAAGAGTCTGCTACTGCGCATCGCCCACGGGCTGCTGACTCCCACCCGCGGCACCGTGCGCTGGCTCGGTCCCCTGGGGGGGGATGCAGCGCTCAGCCGGGCCCGGCAGGCGATGGTGTTCCAACGCCCCGTCCTGTTGCGCCGAACGGCCCGGGCCAACGTCCAGTATGCACTGGCCGTCCGGGGGGTGGGCCGCCGGGAGCGCCGGCGGCGCGCGGAGGAGGCCCTCGGCCGCTTCGGCCTGGAAGCGCTCGGCGAGCGTTCGGCTCGGGTGCTCTCGGGGGGTGAGCAGCAGCGACTGGCCCTGGCGCGCGCCTGGGCTCTGCGCCCGGAGGTTTTGTTTATGGATGAGCCGACGTCGGCGCTCGATCCTGCCGCCGTCAAAGCAGTGGAGAACGCGGTGCGTGAGTTTGTCGCCGAAGGCACGCGGGTGGTGTTCTCGACCCACGACCTGGGACAGGCGCGACGGCTCGCCGATGACGTGGTCTTCCTGGCTGGTGGCCGGGTCCGCGAGCGGGCCCCGATGCAACGCTTTTTCGAGCAGCCCGTGACCCGGGAAGCAGCCGACTTCGTCCGCGGCGAGCTTGTGGTCGTCTGAGGCGGGCTAGGCGTTGTAGCGAACCGTGCCCAGGGCGCGGACGTCGTAGCCGGGGAGGGTGGCTACATGATCGGCAAAGCGGCGGCTACGGGCGAACGCGAGCAGCTTCTGGATCGGCGGCTCGAAGTAGCTGTGCCGGTGCAGTGCGAGATCGAAGCGCTCTTCCTGCATCGGGATGAAGCGAAGCCCGTGGCGGTGGGCAGCGGCCTCGATGGCAAGCCCCGCATCCGCATCGCCGCTGCGGATGGTGAGCGCCAGATCGTCTTCACTGCGCGCCGGGTGTTCGGTAAAGCAAAGGGCGTCACGAGGTATCTGCGCCTGCGTCAGCAGCCTCTGCAGCAGCGCTTCGGCGCCGGCCTCCGGTTGACGCCCGACGATGCGTACCCCAGGCCGTGCAAGGTCGTTGAGCCCGGTGATCGCTTTGGGGTTTCCGGGGTGCGTGACCAGGCCCTGTCGCCGCTGCGCCCAACCGATGATGACCAGATCCCGCAGGCCGCCCAGCCCCAGGGCTGTAGGATCGTTGTAAGCCCCCCGGTCGTCGATCAAGTGCACGCCGGCCGCCATCGCCTCGGTATGGAGGAGGCGCTTGGTCCCATCCCGGCTCCCGTTGAACAGAAGCGCCAGATCGCTACCGGATTCCCGGGTCGCCCATTCGAGCAGCGGATCGGAACTGCCCGCCAGCACCCGCGGGGTTGCCCGTGCACTCCGCTGATCGCCCTCCAGGTGGCTGAGAACCCAGAGATCGAGCATCTCCCGGGGGAAGAGAAGCTTCCCCGTAGCTTTGCTGCAAGGGATGACGCCCTCCCGCGCCAGGTCGTAAACCTTGCGCTCCTTGAGCCGCAGGTAGGCGGCTGCCTCGGCGGTGGTGAGGTAGGGCGAATCGGGAGCTGTAGGATCTGCCATTTGACTGCACACATTACGGGGCTATGTGGCCGCAGGACAAGATCGTCTTATGTTGGGGTGCCGATCGATCGAGGAGGGCGCCATGAAAAGGGATCGACGCTTGTCCCCAATATCCGGCTTTGCCGCCGTAGTGCTTGGTGGCGTGGTCCTCGGCCATTCAGTGGCGGCGCAGGAGGCTGTGACCGTGGCCTCGACGACCTCAACCGAGCAGTCGGGGCTGTTCAATGAACTGCGACCGCGGTTCGAGGAGGCGACGGGGATCGAAGTCCACGTGGTGGCGGTGGGCACCGGGCAGGCTATGGAGATTGCCCGCCGGGGGGATGCGGACCACCTCTTTGTCCACGACCGGGACGCGGAGGTCGAGTTCGTCGAGGACGGCTATGGGCAAGAGCGCCAGGATGTAATGTACAACGACTTTGTCCTCGTCGGTCCGGCGGGGGACCCGGCGCGCATCGCGCAGGCCGATAGTGCCCCGGAAGCCCTCGAGCGCATCGCGCAAGCGGGGGCTCCCTTCGCCTCGCGCGGCGACGACAGCGGCACGCATCGGTCGGAGCGGCGCCTTTGGGATAAGGCCGGCATCGATCCAGAGGGGGCTTGGTATCGCGAGCTCGGGAGCGGTATGGGGCCGACCCTGAACACGGCTGCAGAGATGAATGCTTACGTCTATACCGATCGCGGCACGTGGATCCAGTTCGATAATCGCCAGAATCTAGAGATACTGCTCGAGGGTGGGGACGGGCTCTTCAATCAGTATGGCAGCGTCCTGATCAGCGAAGAGCGCCATCCGCACCTGCGCCACGATTTGGCTCGCCAATGGCACGAGTGGCTCCTCTCCGAACAGGGGCAGGAGGCCATAGCGGACTACGAGGTGCAGGGCCAGCAGCTGTTCTTCCCGAACGCCGACTCGGATGCGTCACATCAGTAGGGCGAGCAGGATCGGCAGGTAGGCCAGGGATAACAGGGTCGAGACGAAGACCAGGCTGGCTACGTACTCCGGCTCGCGCTCGGCGCGTACGGCAAAGAGGTAGTTGAAGACGGCCACCGGCATGCTCATCTGCAGGATCAGGATGCTATGCGCAAGCGGCGGGAGCCCGAGCGCGTAGCCCACCCCCCAGGCCAGCACTCCGGCGACCGGTATGCGCAGGAGGCTGAAACCGACCCCGGAGCGGAGGCTGGTTGCGCGGATATGGGCCAGCGACACCCCGAGTGTGATCAGCATCAGCGGTACGGTGAAACCGGAGATCAGCTCGACGGTATTGGCCAGCCAGCGCGGGAGATCGGTATCCGTGGCCAGCAGCGCAACCACCGCGGCGATCGCGTAGACATTGGGCGTGCGCAGGAGTGCGCGGACGGGGTTGTCGCGGCTGGCGAGTACCGTGCCGAGCGTGAACTGGAAGAGCGTGACGGTGATCATCACCGTGATGCCGAAGGCGAAGCCGTCTTCGCCGAAAGCGTAGAGCACCACCGGCAAGCCCATGTTGCCGGTATTGGGATACATCATGGGGGCCAGCAGAACGCGCCAGTCGCGCCGCAGGACTAGCGCTGCGAGCACGGTTGCTGCGCCCAGGGTGCCGAGGACGAGCGCGGTGGCGAGCATCGTCCGACCGAAGGAGGTGATATCGATCTCCGCCCCGGAGACGGCGGCAAGGATCAGCGCCGGCGTGCCGACGTTGAAGACCAGACGGGTCACGAAGTCCACCGGATACGGTTGCCCGGCGCGTACCCATCCGTAGCCCACGCCCGCACCGAAGAGCACGGGGGCCATCACCGCGAAGAGCTCGGCTAGCATCGGTCTGGTCTGGACAGCGGGAAAGGGGCCTATTCTGGGTGGGCGGCCGGACACTGCCAACCGTGCGTTGAGTTATAAGCTCCTTTCGAAAGATTCGTTTTGGTAATGAATGGCGGTTGCTAGGATCGCCCCAAAAGGATCAGGGAGCATCATGCCGTGTACCGCTACGATTCCGTCGATCAAGCGATTGTCGATCAGCGTGTGGCCGAGTTTCGTGATCAGACGGAGCGCTACCTGCGCGGTGAGCTCTCCGAGGATGCGTTTCGACCGCTGCGGTTGCTGAACGGCCTCTACTACCAGCGCTACGCGCCCATGCTGCGCATCGCCGTCCCCTACGGTGTGGTCTCGGCGGGGCAGGTGCGTACGCTCGCCCACGTGGCGCGGATCTACGATCGGGGGGTAGGGCATGTCACCACCCGGCAGAACCTTCAGCTCAACCATCCGCGGGTCGAGGATGTGCCCGATATCCTCGCCGAGCTGGCCCGGGTCGAGATGCACGCCATCCAGACTTCGGGCAACTGCGTACGCAACGTCACGACCGATCCGATGGCCGGTGTCGCGCCGGATGAGATCGCCGACCCGCGCCCGTACTGCGAGCTGATCCGGCAGTGGGCCACGCTTCACCCGGAGTTCCTGCATCTACCGCGCAAGTTCAAGATCGCCGTCAGCGGTGCGGTGCATGACCGGGCCACGGTGCGCGTCCACGACGTCGGCCTGCGCATCGTCGAGAACGAGGTGGGGGAGCGGGGGTTCGAGGTCTGGGCAGGGGGCGGACTCGGACGGCTGCCCATCCTTTCCCAGCGGGTCCGCGCGTTCCTGCCCGAGGCGGAGCTGCTCACCTACCTGGAGGCCTTGCTCCGCGTCTACAACCGGGAAGGCCGCCGTGACAACAAGCACAAGGCCCGGATCAAGGTGCTGGTCAAGGCACGGGGTATCGAGGACTTTCGGGAAGCGGTCGAACGGGAATACCGGCAGGGTCGCGACACCCGCCTGCGCTTGGACCCGGCACGCATCGAGGCGGTGCACCAGGCTTTTGCGCCGCCGGCCTATGCCGATGAGGCCGTCGATGACGACTCCATTCCCCTGGAGGCGCCCAAGGCCTTTTCCGAAGGGCAGCGGCGCCGCTGGCGGTACTGGCTGGAGCGCAATGTGAGCGCGCATCGGGTACGCGGGTATCGCGCCGTCTACATCGCGCTCAAGGGGGTGGAGCGGCCACCCGGTGATGTGACTGCCGATGAACTGGAGCGCGTGGCGGACTGGGCGGAGCGTTACAGCTTCGGGGAAGTCCGGACGACCTACCAGCAGAACCTGGTGCTCCCGGACGTGCGCCGACGCGATCTTCCGGCATTGTTTGAAGAACTCGAGTCCGCCGGGCTCGCTGAGCCGACCATCGGCTTGCTGACCGATCCGATCTGCTGCCCGGGGTTCGATTACTGCAGCCTGGCCAACGCCCACTCGATCCCGGTGGCCCGCGCTCTCCAAGAGCGTTTCGCCGATCTCGACCACGTCTACGACCTCGGCGATCTGCGGCTGAATATATCCGGCTGCATGAATGCCTGCGGCCACCACCACACAGCGCAGATTGGGTTGCTCGGCGTCGAGAAACAGGGCCGCTCCTGGTACCAGATCCAGATCGGCGGGGCCGACGGGGATGCGCCGGCGCTCGGCAAGGTCCTGGGGCCGGCAGTGCCCGCCGAGGACGTGGTCCCGGCGGTGGAGCGCGTCGTCGAGCACTATCTCGCGCAGCGGCGCGAGGGCGAGTCGTTCCGCTCAACCTTCCAGCGAATCGGGCTGGGATCGTTCCGGGATGCGTTGGCGGAGCACGCCTGACTGTCCGCAAGGAGGAGAATGCATGCTTGTTCGGATGACGGATCGCGGCATCGTGGTGGATGCCGCCAGCGTCGACGCGGCCTCGCCGGGGCGGTCGGTGGACGCCGATACACCGCCCGAAGACGTGGCCGCGGCGGGACTGCCCAGCGCGGAACCGCTGGTTATCCGTTTTGCGAGTGCCGGCGACGGACGCGGATTCACTCTGGCGCGCCTGCTGCGCACGCGCTGGTCGTACACCGGGGCCCTGCGTGCCAGCGGCGCGATCCAGGTCGATCAGCTCTTCTTCCTCCGTCGCTGTGGCTTCGATGAGTTCGAGTTGCCAGCGCAGGTCGATGCAGAGACCGTTCGCGCCAGCCTTCTGCGCTTTCAGGCGGCGTATCAGCCGGTGGTCAACGACCCGGCAGTATTGCGCGACTGGTCCAGCGGTGGTCCCGAATGATGGTCGGGCAGGCTGTCGCGGCAGGCGCGCTGGTGTGCTTAACTGGGGAGTGGTGTCGGCCTGGGACCTCGGTGGCTCCAGGCACCTGACAGCCGGGACATTTTTGCAGCCACGAGCAAGGAAGGAGGCTCGATGAGCAAAGTGCTTGTTCTTTATTATTCCATGTACGGCCATGTCGAGACCCTGGCACAGGCGGTTGCAGAGGGTGCGCGCGGGGGTGGTGCCGACGTCACCGTCAAGCGGGTGCCCGAGACCATGCCGGAGGATGTGGCACGACAAGCCGGTGCCAAGCTCGATCAGCAGGCCCCGGTGGCAAGCCCGGACGAACTCGCTGACTACGACGCGATCATCTTCGGGACGCCAACCCGTTTCGGCAACATGGCCGCGCAGATGCGCAACTTCCTCGATCAGACGGGCGCGCTGTGGTTCAACGGCAAGCTCATCGGCAAGGTCGGTAGCGTCTTCACGTCGACGGGCACCGGCGGTGGCAACGAGACAACCATCACTTCGTTCTGGCACACCCTCGCACACCAGGGCATGGTGATTGTGGGCTTGCCTTATGCGGCGGCTGAACTCACCGACCTCTCGGTGGTCAAGGGGGGCAGCCCCTACGGTGCCGGCACCATCGCCGGCGGGGATGGCAGTCGGCAGCCGAACGAGCAGGAGCTGGCGATCGCCCGTTACCAGGGGCAGCACGTGGCGCAAATCACCCAGCGCCTGCACGGATGACCGTGGCAGGGTGAGCGGCACGGGGAATCCCGTGCCGCCGGCTGCAGACGGGCGGCGTTGACGCGCTCGCGGGGCGTGCCCATCCTCAGGCCTCCTGCCGGCGCGGCCGGCCCACTCAGGAGGCCCGTTCATGCTCGACGAGTACTTCCTCTTTCTGGCCCAGACGCTCACCGTCGTCTTCGCCGTATTGTTCATTGTCGCTGCGGTTGCCCAGCAGCGGCGTCAGGGCGGGGCGCCGGGGTGGTTACAGGTTCGCACCCTGAACGACGCCTATCGGCAGCGTCAGCGGGCCCTGCAGAGGGCGGGTGGACGCATCCCGCTGGCGCAGCGTCTGCGTGAAGTCCTCGCCAACAGGGAGAAAGAGGAAACTCTCCCGGATCGACGCCTCTTCGTGCTCGATTTTCACGGCGATCCGCGAGCGCGTGCGGTGGAAGCGTTGCGCGAGGAGGTTACGGCGGTATTGGCTGCGGCGCGTCCCGGCGAGGATGAGGTTGTGCTCCGCCTGGAGAGTCCGGGGGGGACGGTCCCGGCCTACGGACTGGCCGCTTCACAGCTTGTTCGCCTGCGCGAGCAGGGGATCGGGTTGACGGTGTGCGTCGATCGGGTGGCCGCAAGCGGCGGCTATCTGATGGCCGCCGTTGGCGACCGAATCGTCGCGGCGCCGTTTGCCCTGGTCGGTTCCATCGGCGTCGTGGGTGCCCTGCCCAACTTCCACCGCTGGCTCAAGAACCGGGACATCGACTTCGAGCAGCATACCGCAGGCGACTACAAGCGGACCCTGACACTCTTCGGCGAGAACACCGACGCCGATCGGGCCAAGTTCCAGGAGGACCTGGAGAGTATCCACGAGCAGTTCAAAGGGTTTATCGGCCGCTATCGGCCGGGCCTGGATGTGGATCGGGTGGCGACCGGCGAGTTCTGGCTTGCCGAGCAGGCCAGCTCGCTGGGCTTGGTTGATGAGCTGAAAACCAGCGATGACTTCCTGATGGCCCGCCGAGAAGAGGCGCGCCTCGTGGAGGTCCGCTACCGTCGCCGCGAGGGAATGGCGCAGCGCATGGCTCCGGTGGCTGAGCGGCTTTTCTCGCGACGCGACCCGGTGGACACGCCGCTGCCCCGGCAGTGGCAGTGATCCAGGACGGTGCGATGATGCCTTCCGGGGCCCTGTTGTGGGGCGGATGGATAGTGCGCCCTGGCGTCGAGTTTCGTAACCACCTAAAAAAGTTAAAAAGTTCGATGCTGGCACGATCGATGCGTTAGCCCGGGCACCTCAGCAAGAAACGACAGGAGGCCCGGGCGATGAAGAGCCTTGGTGATCCCTACAGCCCCCATAGCGATCTCTCCCACGGAACGGGTTGTACCTGCAGCTCCTGCGCCGAGAGCCGCGTCAGCGCCCTGCACGCCTCGCACGGCACGCAACCCGCACAGGACCCGGATGCGGAGCGCCTGAGCCGGGACGATGTCGTCGAAAGAGCGGTCGAGGGTGCGATCGTGCGCGCCCTCTTTGGCCACAGCGATCTCTCCCGCCGCCGCTTTATGTCCGCGATCGGCAAGGGCTCGGCTGCGGCGGCCATCGCCGCCTGGTTCCCCCTCGACGCCCTGAAGAGCGCCCTGGCCGAGGAGATCGGGCCATTGGAGCAGACGCAAATGGACGTCGGCTTCATCCCCATCACCTGCGCCACGCCGATCATCATGGCCGAGCCGATGGGTTTCTACGAGCGTTACGGCCTCGATGTCACCGTGCAGCAGACAGCCGGCTGGGCGGTGATCCGGGACCGCACCCTGGCCGGGGATTTCAACGCCGCGCACATGCTGGCTCCCATGCCGCTGGCCATGAGCATGGGGGTTGGCTCCGACCGCCTGGCGGTGCGAATGCCGGCCGTCGAGAACATCAACGGACAGGCGATCACCCTGCGCAATGATCACCAGGACAAGATGGACCCGAAGGACTGGAAGGGGTTTACCTTCGCGGTGCCGTTCGAGTACTCCATGCACAACTTCCTGCTGCGCTACTACGTGGCCGAGCACGGTCTCGATCCGGATCGGGACATCAGCATCCGGGTGCTGCCGCCGCCGGAGATGGTCGCCAACCTGGCCGCCGGCAACGTGG
>PUNM01000026.1 GCA_003552625.1 Ectothiorhodospiraceae bacterium | reverse complement strand
TCTTCCTGGAGGACGGCAGCGTGTTGTTCAGCATCGGCGACCGCGGCCTGCGCCATCCGTCCCAGGATGTCCGGGATCCGGGCGGTGCCATGATCCGCCTGACCGAGGACGGCACCGTTCCCGAGGACAACCCGTTCGCCGGTGCGCAAGACCCCGCCGGGCCGCTGCCGGAGATCTACTCCTTCGGCCACCGCAACAACCAGGGGATGACGGTGCACCCGGAGACCGGCGAGCTCTGGACGACGGAGCACGGCCCCTCCGGGGGTGATCTGCTCCACCGCCTGGAGGCAGGGGCAAACTACGGCTGGCCCCAGGTCAGCTACGGTGATGAGTACTCCACCGGCGAGGCCATCGGCATCGGCCGTGAAGCCCCCGGGGTGAACAAGCCGATCTTCTACTGGGAAGACTCCTTCGCGCCGTCCGGGCTCACCGTCTATCACGGCGGCAGCGTGGATGGCTGGGAGGGCGATCTCTTCGCTGGATCCCTGGTCCGCTCCGAGCTGTGGCGCTTGCGGGTGGAGGGTGATGAGGTCGTCGAGGAGGAGATCATCCTCGACGGGACCGTCGGCCGTGTGCGTGATGTCGCCCAGGGGCCGGACGGGGAGCTTTACGTCATCACCGACCACGGGGACAGTGGTCTCTACCGGCTCGAGCCCCGGGACTGATGCACACGGTGGAGATCCGGGGGCGGCTGGCGCCCCCGGACCCGTTCCCCGCATTCAGTCGGTCACCGCGCCGGCGGTGACTGACTGCTTTCGTGACGGCTTACTCCGCGGCGCAGGAGAGCCAGTCGTCGATGAGATCCGTCTCCTCGTCGAGGAAGCGCTGCACGGCCGCTTCCGTGGACTCATCGCGGCCAATGAACAGGTAGTCGTTGAGCAGCTCGATATCGAACTCCATGCAGCCGACGAACCGGGCGATCTCCGGGTGGTCTTCGTCGAAGCCGAGACGGCCCATGGCGTGGATCTCCTCAGCATCGCCCAGGGCCCCCTTGGGGTCGTCGAGGAATTCCAGGTTGTAGGCGCCAAACTTCCAGTGCGGGCTCCAGCCGGTTACGACGATGGCCTGATCCCGGCGCGCGGCCCGGTCCAGCGAGGCGGTCATGGCGGCATCGCTGGCCTCGATGAGGTCGTAGCCCAGGTCGTAGTCCTCAATGGCCTGGCGCGAGAGTCGGGTCAGGCCCGCGCCTGGATCGATGCCCTGGATGGTGGCGCCCAGACGGTCGCGCCAGCGGCTCTCGGTCAGCTGCTCGATGGAGGTCAGCCCCTCCTCGTACAGCGGCCGGGGGACGATCCATCCCAGCCGGGCATTGCCGTAGAGTACGCCGAGGTCGAGCATGTCGTCCCCGTAGCGCTCGATGTAGTCCTCGTGGGTCAGCGGTTGCCAGGACATGAGCATCAGATCCAGGTCGCCGCGGGCGACGCCGGTGTACTGCGGGGCGATGTCGGTCTGGACCAGCTCCACGTCGGTGCCGTAGTGCTCGGTGATGAGCCGTTCCGCCACCCGGGTGACGAGTTCGGCGTCGGCCCAGGCGGTCCAGCCGATGCGGATTTCGGAATTGGCGCTCGCGGCCACAGGGGTCAGAAGCAGGGCGGCGCCGGCGGCGCGCATCCAGTTCGGAATCATGACGCAGACACTCCATGTGGGTTCAGTCGATCAGTATAGTCGATCGAGGTATGGAGCGTGCATCGATATGTCCGCGGGAGGCCGATCCGACCTCCCGCGGAACGCCCTATTTGGAAGAGGATGCGTACTCGGGGGCGATCTTGCGCCCGCCGATCTGGATCAGCACGAAGGGCATCAGGGCGGTGGCAATGCCCACGAGCAGGGCCAGCACACCGAGGAAGTCGAACTGGCCGACACCGACCATCGCCCAGCAGCCGAGGACGAAGAGGGTAACGGCGGGGATGGCCTGGGCAGAGGGGCCCAGCTTGGCGGCAATGCCCGGGATGACGATGACGAAAAGCGCCAGGCCGGCCAGGGCGATGAGCAGTCCGCCGAAGATGTGCGCCCCGGCGGTGGCCGAGATGGCGCCCAGGGCGCCGGCGGCCACGGCGACCGAGAAGGCCGTGATCTCCAGTTTCAGGTCGTCTTTTTGCAGCATCGGCGCAGGCTCCTGCGTTGCTGGATGGTGGTTCCGACCCGCCTTCAGCCTGCGGCGGGGCGTCGGCTCCCACGGGTCGGGGATTCGGTGCGACAATCTAAGAGACCACCGCGGTTGAGGCAATAAGCCGCGGGTTCGGGTGGAGACCGCAGCAGGAGGCTGCTGCAGGAAACCGGTACCAAGGAGCCGCTGCCATGACCCTGAACAAAATCCTCTTCGCCAGCGACCTCTCCGAGCGCGCCGAGCGTGCCGGGCACCGTGCGGCGCAGTTGGCCGAGCATCACAATGCGCGGCTCGAGGCGCTTCACGTGATCGAAACCGACTCGCCCGGGCTGCGTGCGCTGAGCAGTTCGCCCAACGCCAAGGGCGTGTTCCAGGCCGCTGCGGAGCAGCAGCTGCAGGCGAGCACGCCGGGGCAGAAGGCCGAGATCCGGGTGGTGATCGGCGATATCCTCGGTGAAATTGTCTACGCCGCCGAGCACGGCCACGTGGATCTGCTCGTCGTCGGTGCCCACGGTCAGCACCACGTCCGCGATTGGGTGTTGGGCACCACTGCGGAGCAGCTCGTCAGCCACACGCCGACGCCGACCCTGGTTGTGCGCCATCCGGCGGAGACTCCGTATCAACGGGTGGCGGTGGCCGTCGATTTCTCGGAGTGCTCCCGGCAGGCCCTGGAGGCGGCACGGAACTGGTTCCCGGAGGCGGAGCTTTACGTGCTACACGTTCTCGACACCACCGATCTCGACCGTATGCTCGCCGCGGGGATTGGCGATAGCTTCGTCCAGGAGCAGCAGGACCGGCTGATGGCCGAGGCGCAGCAGGAGCTTGAATCCTTTGTGGCGGGCACCGGGGCGATCACCGATCAGGTCCATATGGAGGTCCACGCCGGCTATCCGGCCACGGTGGCTGAGAACGTGCTCGAGAGCCTCGAGGCTGACCTGGTGGTCCTGGGCAATCACGGGCGGGGACGTTGGGCGAACGTGCTCCTCGGCAGTGTGGCCGGTCGGCTGCTGCGGGAGCTCTCCAGCGATCTATTGGTCATCCGGGAGCAGGAGCGGGCGTGAACGGCTTGCCGCTGGGGCCGGGGCACGCGGCGACGGTGCTCGCGGCCGCGATCCAGGCCGGGGAACTGCGTGCCACCGATCTGATGGCGGCGACCCTTGAGCGCATCGATGCCGAGAATCCGCGTTTCAATGCCCTGATCACGCGCCGGCCGGCGGATGAGCTCATGGCGGAGGCCGCTGCCATCGACCGGGGCGAAGCACGCGGTCCGTTGGCCGGCGTGCCGATTGGCATCAAGGACCTCACCGAGACCGCCGGCGTGCGGACGACATGGGGGTCGCCGCTGCTGGCGGAGCATGTACCCGGTGCCGATGCACCGGTCGTCGCCCGGGTCAAGGCGGCCGGTGCCCTGATCGTGGGCAAGACCAATACGCCGGAGTTCGGGCTCGGCTCGCACACCTTCAATCCGCTCTTCGGCGCCACGGGGAATGTCTTCGATCCGGCCTGGTCAGCGGGCGGGTCCAGTGGCGGTGCGGCAGTGGCGCTGGCTGCGGGGTTGCTGCCCCTGGCCGACGGTACGGACATGATGGGGTCGCTGCGCAACCCGGCGGCCTGGAATCAAATCTTCGGCCTGCGCCCGAGTTACGGGCTGGTTCCCGACGCGCCGGCCGGCGAGCTGTTCCTCCATCCGCTGGGTACTCCCGGTCCGATGGCGCGCAGCCTCGGGGATCTGGCCTTGCTGCTGGACTGTCAGGCCGGTCCGCATCCGCAGCGGCCGTTCAATCGTCCCCGCGCCGGCTCCTTCCGTGGTGCCCTGGAGGCGGCGGCCCACGGCTCGGGGCCGCAGAGGGAGGGGGCCTCGGGGCTGCGCATCGGCTGGCTGGCGGACTGGGGGGGGCACTACCCCACGGAGCCGGGCATCCTTGCACAGTGCGAGGCAGCGCTGGCGGACTACGCCCGCCGTGGGGTCGAAGTAGCGCGCGTTGAGCCGGCGTTCGATCCTGAGGCGCTGATGACGAGCTGGTGCACCCTGCGCAGTTGGTGCATCGCCAATCAGCTGGCCGGCTACTACGAGGACGCGCAGCGCTGCGAACAGCTCAAGCCCGAGGCGCAATGGGAAGTGGAGCAGGGGCTGGGCCTGAGCGCCCGTGCCGTGCACCAGGCCAGTGAAGTCCGGTCCGCCTGGTACCGGTGCCTGGCCGAGCTGTTCCGGCACTACGACGCACTGGCGCTGCCCACGGCGCAGTGCTTCCCCTTTCCGGTGGGGCAGGCGTGGCCGCGCGAGATCCACGGCCGCAGCCTCGATACCTACCACCGCTGGATGGAGGTGGTGGTGCCGGCCTCGCTCGCGGGGATCCCGGCGCTGAGCGTCCCTGTGGGCTTTGCCGCTGCGGATGGCCGGGCGGGGGCGGTTCCGGAGCCCGGCGCGGCGCGGCCGAGTGCGTCCGCCGTGGTGGCCGGTGAGCCGCCACGTCCGGTGGGCCTGCAGCTGCTCGGCCCCCCGGGTGGGGATGCCGCCCTGCTCGGCCTGGCCGCGCGGTGCTGCGGGACGGGGAGGCTTGCCTGACCGGAGGCGGCGGCTGCCGGCGTCCGTTGACCCGGGCTCACCGCCGCCGCAGACTATGCCCACCTGCGCACGTGTAACGGAACCTTGACAGATGCGGCAGATCCTCCTCGATACCGAGACCACCGGCATGGAGCCGAGCGATGGCCATCGGATCATCGAGATCGGCTGCGTAGAGCTGGTCCGCCGCCGCCTGACCGGCAACAACTTTCACCGCTACCTCAACCCGGAGCGCGCCGTGGACGAGGGCGCCGAGAGTGTCCACGGCCTTTCTACCGCCTTCCTCGCTGACAAGCCGCGCTTTGCGGAGGTGGCGCCGGCGTTCGTTGATTACGTGCGCGATGCCGAGTTGATCATCCACAACGCGCCCTTTGACGTCGGCTTCCTCGACCACGAATTGCAACTGCTCGGCCCCCAGTGGGGCCGGCTCGAGGATTACTGCACGGTCACCGACTCGCTGCAGGTCGCCCGCAAAATGCACCCGGGGCAGCGGGTGAGCCTGGATGCGCTCTGCAAGCGCTACGAGGTGGACAGCTCCCGGCGTGAGCTCCACGGCGCGCTCCTCGACGCAGAACTGCTCGCTGAGGTCTACCTGGCCATGACCGGCGGCCAGGCCCGGCTCGCCTTCGGCGGAGATGCCGATGGCGACGGGGCTGAGCCCGTCGAGGCCCTGCCGGCCGATCGGCCCCGGCTGCGCGTTCCCCGCGTCGGCGAGCGCGAGCAACAAGCCCACGAGCAGCTTCTCCAGCGCGCGGAGGCGGCCTGCGGAGAGGCTGCCGTCTGGCGGCGGCTGGCTGCAGACAGTCCGGGCCCGGAGGTGGAGGGATGATCCGGCCACCGCTGCGGGCCCTGACCTTCGATCTTGACGACACCCTCTGGTCCGTCGATGACGTTCTGCTCGCCGCCGAGTACCGCCTCTATGACTATCTACGGGAGCGCTACCCGGCCGTTGCCGAGCGCTTTGATCCGGACCGCATGCGTGCATTGCGCAGCGCGCTCGCGGAGGCGAACCCGGAACTGCGCCGCAATGCCACGACGTTGCGCCGCGCGGTGATGCGCGAGGCCGCGCAGCAGTCCGGGATCCGCGACGCAGCCGCCGTGGAGGCCTTTACCGAGGAGACCTTCGCCGTCTTTCTGGAGGCGCGCCAGAGCGGCGTGCACCCCTATCCGGAGGTGCCCGCGGAGCTGCCGCGTTTGGCCCAGCGGTTCGCCATCGGCGTCATCACCAACGGCAATGCCGATGTCTATCGCACCGAGCTCGGCGCCTACGTGGACTTCGTGGTCCGTGGGGTCGATCTCGACATCCCCAAGCCGGAGCCGGAGATCTTCGCCCACGCCTGCCGGTGTGCAGGCGCGCGGCCGCAGGAGGTCTTGCACGTCGGGGATGATCCGTGGATCGATGCCGCTGGCGCCCTCGCGGCCGGTATGCAAGCGGCCCTTGTCTGTCGGAATCCCCCCGTGGAGCCGTTCGAAGGGCTCCCTGACTGCCTCGTCGTTCCAGATCTCGGCGCACTGCGCCGGGCCATCGAGAGCAGTCTGGATGAAGGGGCGGCGGAAGGGCGCTAGAATGTTGTACAAATCCTGTACAACGCGAGGCGCACCATGAGCGCGGAGCCCGAAACCCGCGAAGATCAGCGAATCCCGGTCGGTGTCAGCAGCTGCCTGCTCGGCGAGGAGGTGCGCTACGACGGCAGCCACAAGCGCAACCCCTTCGTGACCGACTCCCTTTCCCGGTATTTCCGCTACGTGCCGGTCTGCCCGGAGGTGGCCATCGGCATGACGACGCCGCGTGAGCCGATCCGGCTCGAGTGGACCGGCGAGGAGGTCCGGGTGCGCGGCGTACGCAACCGCCAGACCGATGTCACCGATGCCATGGCCGACTACGGCGCGCGCATGGGGCGCCAGCTGTCCTGGCTGAGCGGCTACATCCTCAAGAGCAAGTCGCCGAGCTGCGGCATGGAGCGTGTCAAGGTCTACAAGGAGGACGGCCACCCCGCCGGCTTCAATAGCCCCGGCGCCTACGCCAAGGCGCTGCTGGAACAGAATCCCCTTCTACCCGTCGAAGAGGAGGGGCGGCTCAACGATCCGGCCCTGCGCGAGGGATTCGTCTGTCGGGTCTTCTGTTACCACCGCTGGCGGCAGCTCTGCGCCGGAGGGTTGACCCGTCAGGCGCTGATCGACTTCCACGCCGATCACAAGCTCCTGCTCATGGCCCACGACGAGCAGCGCATGCGCGAGCTGGGCCGGATGGTGGCCAACCTCGCCGGCGATGATCTGGCGGAGATCGCCGAGCGCTACATCGAGAGCTTTATGGCCGGCCTGGCGCAGCCGGCGACGCGGGGGCGGCACGCCAACGTGCTCTACCACCTCTTCGGGTACCTCAAGCGTGAGCTGGCGCCGGCGGACAAGCAGGAGGTGCTGGAGGTGATCGAGCAGTACCGGACCGGCATGGTGCCGCTGATCGTCCCGATCACGCTGCTGCGCCACCACTTCCGGCACTGGCCGGACCCCTACGTGGAGCGGCAGCTCTACCTCTACTGGAGTCCGCCGGATCTCGCGCTGCTCAATCGGGTCTAGCGACCCGGGGCGGGCGAGAAGCGGCGAAAGAAAGGCGAATTTCTTGCGGTTACGAGCGCTATTACACAAGGGTTGGGGCCTGGCGGCGCCATTGATCGTCCTCGGGCTGGCACTGGTGATTTTCAGTCTGCTCTTTTTCACCCGTCCGGATCCGCCGGCCGAGGAGCCCACGGAGCCGTCCTGGGTAGTGGCCACGGAGCGTGCCGAGCCTGGTGTTCACGCCCCGGTCCTGCGGCTGTTCGGCTACATCGAATCGCCCAGCGCCGTGGCCCGCAAGTCGGCCGTGGAGGCCGACGTCGCCGAAGTCCCCGCGCGGGACGGGCGAAGCGTGGAGCAGGGGGAGTTGCTGGTGCGCCTGGACGACGGTGAGTTGCGCGAAACGCTGCGCCAGCGCCAGGCCGAGCTGGATGAGCTGGAGGCCGCGCTGCGCCAGGAGCGCCGGGCCGTGGAGGCCGACCGGGAGGATCTGGCTGCCGAGCAGGCCTTGCTCGAGATCGATCAGCGGCGCGTGCAGCGGCTCGAAGACCTGCTCGCCGACGGCGCCGCGTCGCCGTCGGAGTTTGACGATGCCGAAGAGGCGAAGGAACGCCAGCGCCAGGCGGTGATCCGCGCCCGGGAGGCTGTCGATAATGCCGAGGAGCGGCTTGCG
>PUNM01000088.1 GCA_003552625.1 Ectothiorhodospiraceae bacterium | reverse complement strand
CAGTTCGCCCGCGCGAGCGCCGGGGAAGGGGCGCTACGCATCGGCCCGGGGCGATCCCTGTTCATCAACCAGCGGGTGCATCTGCCGTTGCTGGGAGCGCGCCCGGACGCTCTGCGGCTGGAACTGGAGGTCCGCGGCCCGCCCGGTGCCCGGCTGGATGCGAGCCTCTGCGAGAAACCGATTCGCCACTCCTTCGGTTGCCGTTGGCAACGCTTCCGCCTGGATGCGACCGAGGGGCCGCAAAGCCTCACCTGGGACCTGAGCCTCGGTGATCTCGCCACCGGCCTGCCGGGCCTGCGCCGCGGCCTGGTCTTCGCGCTCTCCCATGGCGGGAGCGAGGGGGCCGTTCTTACGGTGGAGTCCGTGAGGCTCACCGGGCCGGATGGCACGGACTATCTGCGCAACCCGGACTTCGAGCAGGCCGGGAGACATTGGTACTTCACGACCGATTACCTCCGGCCTTACCGCACGGAGAACCAGTGGTTGGAGATCTACTTCGATCAAGGGATCCTGGGCGTGGTGGCTTTCACCCTTTTGCTGCTCGCTGTCGCCGGCACGCTGTTGCGGCGCCTGGCCGAGGGACAGGCTGCCCCCGCCGCTCTGGCCTCCCTGCTGGGCGTCCTGGCGGTTGGGCTATTCAGCACCGTCTTCTTCAACCCGAAGATCGCGCTGCTCTTCTTCCTGGTCGCCCTGCTCGGGTGCGCGCCTTGTACCCGATCCTCTAACGAGCCGGGCGCTACACGCGCCCCGGCTCACTGATCGGGGCGCCGGGATTCACTCGTCGGGCAGCAGCGCTCCCCATACGTTCCGCGTGCGCTCGGTGCCGCGGTAATCTCGATCCAGCCCCGGTAGGTCCGCCTCCGGCGGGGCAAGCCCGACGTCCCGCTCCAGGGCCCCCGCGCGTGGGGCGAGGTCAAGCTCCTCCCGGTCGCCCTCCACGTTAACGAGCTCCTCCCTGGCCGCCTCGAAGCCGGCCGTGTAGTTGTCCGGCGCCTCAATGCCGTCCAGCCGCAGCGGCTCGGGCGAGAAGATCGCGTTGCTCTGCACGGTCTGTGTGTAATCCGCATCGGGCTCATCGATGCGCAGGCCGAACCCCGCGGTCACAAAGGTGTTGTTGAGGATGAAGAGATCCTTGGGCACGTCGTTGTGGCGGAAGAAGATGGCTCCATCGCCCCCCATGCCCTGACCCCCGCGGCTGACGAAGAGGTTGTTGTAGAGCGCGACGTGCCCCTCGCCCTGGAAGAGGCGTTCATGGGGGTTCTCATAGAAGAGGTTGCCGTGAATCAGGTACTGGTCGTGCTGCCCTGGGCCTTCGCGTGGGAAGTGGCCGACGAGGAGGTTCGGACGCGCCCCGCCGCCGCTGTCACCGCCTTCGGCCTTACTGAAGGTATTCCCGCGGATGACTGTCCGCGTAGGTTGCGTGGGCATACCGGGCACTAAGGTGCGCTGCCGCTGGTGCTTGATCTGGGCTCCGTAGCCTCGGATCTCGGCAATATGGTTGCCTTCGATGACGCCGGCGATGAAAGGGGCGTCGCCGTCGGGCTGGCCCAGGTAGAGGCCGGTGCCGACGCGACGGATCTCATTGTTGCGGATGACCCAGTTCCAGGCGGCGGAGCGGGTGGTGATCCCGGAGTTCCCGCGACTCGAGTCGTAACCGTGGATGTACAGCCCATCCAGCGTGATGTCATGGGCATACTCGCCGGGTGCTTCCGCCACCACCGCGTTCACGTTCTGCCGCCGGCCGTCGAGTTCCAAGTCCTTCAAGACGATATGCGCCGAGTCCTGGAAGCGGACAGTGTTCCGCCCCGACTCGCCGACGAGCACAGCGCGCTCTTGCCCCCCGTTCGGCTCCGGGCCGCGGATGACGATCGGTCGGTTTGTGGTGCCCTCCAGCCCGCGCAGGTCGAGGCCGCCGCGATAGGTCCCCGGGGCGAGTTCCAGTTCGTCGCCGGGTCGGAGCTCGGCCACGCGGTCGGCGAGGTTCTCCGGGGTGGCCGACAAGGTGCGTTCTGGTGTCGGCCGCTCGGCTCGATCGTGCGTGCCGCGTTGGCTGATGGTCGAGGTGTGTAAGCTTTGTCCTGCGTCCGCCTGTCCCCGGGCTTCCTCGAGTGCGCCGCTGTCGCCGACAATCCGCGTCTCCGCATGAACTTCCGGGACCGCGACGGTTATCAGCAACCATAGGATGGCGCCGAGTAACGTATTGCATCGGTGTACGGGTCGGTTATGACTTTCCACGGCTGTTGCCTCCCTGGCGTTAAGCGGTTTGGTTCCGGACATCCGGGCGGCCGGGCGGGCGAACGGTGATCGACGGCGCCCTTCCGGCCGGGTGGCTCCAGCTGATGTAGGGCGGGCAGGAGGCGAAGACGACCTCCAGGCCGCCGAACTTCAGGTATTGCAGGGTGCCCACCCGCCGGGCGCCCAGGCGCTGATGGGCACGCAGCGACCGGACATTGAACGCGGAGATGCGGCTCAGACTCCACTCCACGCCTCGGCTGAGCAGTACCTCATTGGCCGCCTGCCACAGCTGGGCGAAGACCAGCGAGCCGCGCGCCTCGGCGTGGACATAGACATCCACATCCAGTGCGCACGGCGGAGCCTCGGGCGGGTAGAGCACGCAGCGGTGCTCGGGCTCGCGGCAGGGCCCGAAGAGCAGCCAGATAAAACCGAGAAGCGCTTCGCGATCCGGGCGGAACGCGGCCAGGCAAATCCCGCCGCTGGCAAAGCGGTCGGCGATCTGCTCCTGGGTCCGCGGCAGCTGCTCCAGGGCGGTGTCGCCCGGGAGGAGTTGGCGGACCATGACCCGGGGCTGCCGCCGGGGCGGCAGCAATGCACTGTCGGTGACCGGTTGTGCCAGCAGGTAGTAACGCGGGCAGCCCCAATCCGACTTCAGCCGCCGCAACAGCGCGTCGGCTGCTTCGATGATGGCCGCGGAAGCGCCAAGCTCCTGGTGCCGAAGCCGAAATCCGTTGAAGAACACCGTCGGGAGAACTCCTTTTGCTCCAGCTTGGTATTAGTAAGGCATGGTTGGCTCGAGCAAACAAGGCAAACAGGGCTTGCTCGTAACCTCAATGAAGCTGGATAGAGGCTACTTGCGGTTTGCCGACTTCGGGTCGCCTTCTGGATCTGCGGCCACCGCCCGCCCCGGGGTGTGAGGGGGATAAGGGCCATAGGGGCGGGCGATGACCGGGCGGCGTTTGGTCAGGTCGGTTTTGCGGAATCAGGCCTCGATGTTGGTCCGTCTGCGCGGTAGCAGGACGACCCCCGCAAGAACTGCGAGCCCACTCCCTAGCAGTAGCGCGGTTTTGGGTTCCGGTACGGGCTCCCGTGGGGTGACCTGCTCGATTTCCCCGACCGTCATTCGGTCAAAACCGAACACGTCCAGATCCTCCGAGCCTTCAAGTTCGAAGTCCACACTCGTGAATGCGTCGGTCTCCTCGGTTGCAATCAATCCGTAGAAGAAGACAGAGCCGGCCGTGGAGCCACCTTCGCCAATCGTGTGGGGCACCACACGGTTGAGTGGTTCATCTTGCGAATACCCCCCATCCGCCGCGCGGATGTCCGTGTAAGATTGGTCAATGGCGCTATATCCAAGGGCGCCGATTGATAAAAAGCAATGCCCATGCCGCTGCAGACTTCCAGGCAGCAAGTTGTTGTTCTTAAGTAAAAAACAGTCAAAAGAAAATTGGCGGGTTGGGAGTGTGTGAAATGTTCTGACGCTCTGACCACAGGTCCTCGGTGATCCCTGCGCGGGTCTCAGCGAGACGGTACAGGTCTTTTACTCCGCCGCCAGCTCGTCCGCGGCGATGCAGACGAACTCGTAGAAAACGGGCATGCGTTGCGCGGCGGTGTTGAGCAACTGCCGTGTCTCCCCCTGGTATTCGCGATCGCCGCGATGCTCGAGCGCGAAGAGGCGCGGCAGGATGCGCAGCTCATCCCTGGAGAGGTACGCGCGCAGCCTCCGGTATCCGCGGTTGCTGGCGTGTGCCAGGGCACCGGCCATCGCCGCCGCGTAGGGGAGGGGGAAGGTCCGGCTGTAGATATGGCGCAGGCTCTTCAGGTCCCCATGAGTGGTCTCGATTTCCTCGGTGCGCAGTCGGAAGACCGGGTCGATGCGAATATCGCGCACGAGAACCGCGGGTTGCTGCGGGACCAGATCCACGGCGGCGGAGGTTTGCGGTTCCCGCGCTTCGCGATCCCCGTGGTAGACGACGGCGATCACATCGTGGCCCTGTCCCCGCTGCAGGGTGTAGCGAAAATACCGCTGGAAGGTGTCGATGGGTGTAGGCAAGGGCTTACTCCTGTGTTGCCGGCGAAACGAGCTGTTCCCGCGGCGGGGGGTGGCTGAGGAAGTGGATCGGGCTGGCCGTCAGCCCGTAGGCGCCCGACTGGAAGACGGCGATCAGATCGCCCGGCTCCGCCGTCGGCAGTTCAACACGCTCGGCGAGTCGATCCAGCGGGGTGCACAGCGGCCCGACGACAGAGACGGTTTCCCGTGCCGGCTCATCCATGCGGTTGGCTACGGCGACCGGGAAGTTGCGCCGGACCACTTGGCCGAGGTTGCCCGATGCCGCCAGGTGGTGGTGCATCCCGCCGTCGGTGACCAGATAGACCTCTCCCCGGGAGACCTTGCGGTCAATCACGCGGGCGAGATAGACACCTGCCTCGCCGACCAGATAGCGGCCCAGCTCCAGGGCGATGCGAGTCTCCCCCAGGGGGGCCGCATGTCGGGCCAGGCACGCGCCCAGGGACTGGCCGTAGGCCGGCAGATTCACCGGCTCATCGCCCGGGAAGTAGGGGATGCCGAGGCCGCCCCCGAGGGTGAGGTGGCGGACCGGTCCGGGGGCCTGCGCCGCCAGCTCACCGATAAGCTGGAACATCGGCTCCAGCGCCTCGATCAGCAGATCGGTGCGCAGGTTCTGGGAGCCGGCGAAGAGGTGGAAGCCCTCGAACGCCAGGGGCAGCGCGTCGATCCGCCGCAGAAGCTGCGGGACACACTCAGCGTCGATCCCAAACGGCTGCGGGCCGCCGGCCATGCGCATGCCGGAGCGCTTGAGTTCGAAATCCGGGTTGATGCGCAGAGCCACGCGCGGGGTGGGTCGGCGGGGGCTGGCGAACGTGGCGACCCGCTCCAGTTCCCCGGCGGACTCGATGTGCAGGGTAACCCCGTGCTCAACGGCTGTGGCGAGTTCTTCATCCCGCTTGCCGGGGCCGGCGAAGCTGATCCGCTCCGGGGCGGCGCCGACGGCGCGCAGCCGCTCCAGCTCGCCGGCGGAGGCGATGTCGAATCCGTCCACCCGGCCTGCCAGGAACTCGAGCAGCGCCGGCATAGGGTTGGCCTTGACGGCGTAGTGCAGGGCGATTGATCCGGGCAGGGCACAACGAAGCTCGGCGATCCGTGTTTCCAGCATCAGCTGGTCGTAAAGGTAAATCGGAGTACCGCCGGCCTTGGCGACCAGCTCGGTGACGGGCGTGCCTCCGAGGGCCAGGCAGCCGTCTCGCACCGTGAAGGTGCGCATGCAGGGTAGTTCCTCAACGTGCCGGCTCATCGCCGTCGATCCTCGATTGCAGCAGGTGTTCGCGCAGACCGGCGCGATCGACCTTGCCGTTGGCAGTCCGCGGCAGGGGGTGTTCCTGGATGCGGATCGTACCTGGAACCATGAACGACGGCAGTCGGGATCGGCAAGCGCGCTGGATCGTCTCCCGGTCCACGTCCGCACCGGCAGCGGTGGCGAGCACGACGCCGATGGTCTGCCCGAGGCGCGGGTCCGGCACTCCGGCGGCGACGCACTCCTGTACACCGCCGATCTCGAGTACTGCGGCCTCGATCTCCTGGGGGCTGACCCGGTAACCGGAGGTCTTGATCAGTTCATCGGTGCGGCCGACGAAGTATAGGTACCCGTCCTCATCGGCGTAGACCGTATCCCCGGACCAGACGGCCCGCTCACTCAGGGGTATCGCCCCCGGCTGGTTCGGTGCCGGCCGGAACCGCTCAGCGGTGGCCTCGGGAGCGCGCCAGTAGCCCAGTGCGACCTGCGGGCCGCGGTGGACGAGTTCGCCGTGCTCGTAAGCGGCGCAGCGGGTGCCGTCGGGACGCACCACCTGGACCTCGGCGTTGGGGATCGCCCGGCCGATGGAGTCCGGGCGGGCGTCGAGTTCGCCGGGCGGCAGGTAGGTGGAGCGGAACGCCTCGGTCAAGCCGTACATCAGGTAGAGCTGAGCCTCCGGGAGTTGGCGGCGCAGTGCCTCCACCGTCGGCCGGGGCAGGGCCCCGCCGGAGTTGGTCAGGTAGCGCACGCTGCCGCGGGCGGCTGCCGGCCAGGGCAGTTCGGCCAGGTCGAACCACATGGGCGGGACGGCCGCCACCCCGGTGACGCCGTACTCCGCCACCCGGCGGGGCAGGTCCTGGGGCAGCAGGTAATCATGGAGGATGACCTCGGCGCCGACCAGGAAGGCGGTGGTCAGCTGGCTGAAGCCGTAGTCGAAGCTCAGCGGCAAGGCCGCAAGGATGCGATCCTCGACGTCGTTCTCCAGGTAGGCGACGACACTCGACGCGCCCGCAATCACGTTACGGTGGGAGAGGATCACCCCTTTGGGTAGGCCCGTGCTGCCGGAGGTATAGAGGAGCATCGCCGCATCGTGCTCGATGCGTTGCGGGTGCGGCGCAGCGGCGCATCGCGGGCGCCGGTCCCAGTGGTGCACGGCCGGCCCGACAGGCGAGAGGTCCGGCGGCGGGGCTTCGTCCACCCACCAGATGTGCGCCAGGGCCGGGCAGTGCTCCAGCTTGGCTTGCAGGGTCTGACTGCGGGCCGCGGAGGTGATCAGAAAGCGGGCCTCAGCATCCTGCAGGATATGGGCGACCTGATCGGGTTTGAGGACCGGGTTGATGGGCACCGCGATGCCGCCGGCGGCCGCCGCCGCGAAGAGGCCCACCACCGCTTCCGGCCGTTTTTCCAGGTAGACTGCCACCCGGTCGTTGGGCTCAAGCCCCTGCTCCAGCAAGGCGGCGCTGGTGCGTTCAACCTCAGCGGCCAGCTGCTCGTAGCGAAGCGGCGCCGCCGCGCTGCCGGCCTGTCGCAGTGCGATCTTGCCGGCGTGCCCGTGGCTCGGATTGAGGAGCAGGTCGTGCAGTCGTTCCGCCATGTCCCTGACAGGTGAATCCTTGAAGGCGTGCTGTACCTCCGAGTGTATAAGCCAGGGCGGCGTTTGCTGGAGATCTTCGGCCCGGCGACCGACCCCGTGGCTTCGTGTCGCGCTTCAGGCGGCGGGCCTTGGACTGGCGCTCCTTACCCTCGGGGTCGCGCTCCACTGGCCGGTGAAGGGCGTCTGGGTGGCGGCTGGATTGGTCGCCTACGCAATCGGTCTTGCGCGCTACCCGCTCGCCTGGCTCTGGCTGCTGCCGCCCGCCGTGGCCCTGCTCGACGGGATGCCTTGGACCGGGTGGCTCCACTTCGGAGAGGTGGAGCTGCTGGTGATGATGACCTTTGCGGTCGCACTCATGCGCTGGCCGGCGCGGCAGTGCGCGGATCGTGCGCCCGGGCTGTCCGCGCTGTTGCCAGGGCCGCTGCGCTTTTCGTTCTATGGGCTGCTGGCCTCCACAGTGCTCGGCGCCGGGGTGGCCGCCTGGTGGTGGTTGACCCAGGCACCGGGGCCCTGGGTGGACTACGCCGCGCCCTGGAACACCGCCCGCGCCGCCTCCGGGATGCTGCTGGCGCTCGGCGCCTTGCTGCTGGTGCGCTACGCGCCGGATCCGCCCCGCGAGCAGTTCCTGCGCGGGCTGGTACCGGGGATGGCGCTGGGGTGCCTCGCGGCAGTGGGCGCAGTGGTGCGCGAGCGAGCCGCCTACCCGGGACTCTGGGACACCGAGAGCGGCTTCCGGGTGGCCGGCTGGTTCACCGACATGCACGTCGGTGGGCCCAGTCT
>PUNM01000111.1 GCA_003552625.1 Ectothiorhodospiraceae bacterium | reverse complement strand
TCCGTCATCTGCGGAACCTGATCACGATCAGCTACCTGGTCTGCGGCAAGCTCACCCATCTGCCGGCGTCACCCTATCGCACAACATCTAGGGTTGCCGGGGTCTGACCTGATGAAGCCGTCACCCACACAGATTTGGATAGCGCCCAACTTCTTCGCCGCCGCCGGCAAAGCAGGCGTTATCGAGGTCGAGCTTGTAGCCATCTTGATCTTTGATGAGCGGTGCATAAAGCTCCATTGGCGACGCTTTAATATCCCAGTTACCGTAATCTGGCTCGCTGCCGGTCGGCGCGGGAGCCGAGGCGCAACCGATAAGGAAAAAAGGGAGGAAGAATAGCGTATGGAGGTGGCGGCCAAATGATTCCATTTTTTGTTCTTTCCTGTATGGGTCTGTGTCAACGGGTGTGTGTAAGATATGCTTGACACGCGCAGAACTCAAACACTGCAGAACCGACCGCACGAGGAGAGGGAGCATGCGGCACGTCACGAAGAAAGGGGCAACCGCTGATTGCCGACGTTGACAGGATGCCTGTATCGTTCCGGCCGATGGGGTCTCTGCTCAACGAAGTCCGCATTGCCCGGCAGCCGATCTACGATCGCAATCTTGACGTTTGTGGCTACGAGCTGCTGTACCGTCAAGGCGACGCCGATCGGGCCGTCTTCACTGACGGCGATGCCGCAACGGCAAGCGTCATGGAGCATGCCCTGTTCTCGTTCAACCTGCCTGAGCTTACCGGCAACCACCCTGCCTACATCAACCTGACGCGCAGCTACGTCGTCGAGGAGCGGATACCGTTCAGTCCCGAGCAGGTGGTCCTTGAGCTGCTGGAGCACATCGAGCCTGACAAGGAGCTTCTGCTCGCGCTTAAGCGGCTGACGAAGAAGGGCTACCGCCTCGCCCTCGATGACTACATCCTCCAGGAGGATGAGCGCCACTGGTTGATTCCGTATATGAGCATGATCAAGGTTGACGTCCTGAACATGACCTTCCAGGAAGTGGTGCGCCACGCGAAATGGTTGAAACGCCACAGCGGGCCGGAACTGCTCGCCGAGAAGGTCGAGACGCGCCACATGCTCGAACTCTGCCAGAAGGCTGGGTTCACCTACTTCCAGGGGTTCTTTCTGTCGCGACCCGCGACCCTGAAGGGCCAGTCTTTGAATTCCGACCAGCGCCGGATTCTGGAGTTACTCCCAGAGCTTTACCGGCCGGAGCTGGATGTCGGCCGTGTCGAGCGGCTCATTAGCCATGATCTTTCGCTGAGCTACAAGTTGTTGCGCTATCTGCGGTCGCCGGTCTTCGCGATTCGTGATATCGATAGCATTCGCGCTGCGGTGCTCTATCTCGGGCAAAGGCAACTTGCTCACTGGGCGCTGCTGCTCGCACTGGCATCGGCGGAGGGGCAGCCAGCGGAGCAGATTCGGCTTCTGTTGGTACGCGCGTACGTCTGCGAACAGCTTACGCGGCATCATTATGGCGGCTCGGACCCCGGGGCGGCGTT
Organism: Ectothiorhodospiraceae bacterium; assembly: GCA_003552625.1. GTDB lineage: Bacteria > Pseudomonadota > Gammaproteobacteria > Nitrococcales > Halorhodospiraceae > Halorhodospira. The sequence goes on along the minus strand of PUNM01000111.1, from coordinate 27,506 downwards.
CACGATCGGTCTTTTTTCGGGGCTGGATGCGGTGCTCGATCTCCCGATTGAGGAAGTCTGCAGCCACCTGCCGCTTACGGAGGAGCCCCGGCAGGCGCTGATCCACCGTTCAGGGCCATACGGGCAGGTCCTCCGCGCGGCGATCTCACAAGAGCAGGCGGACTGGTCCACACTCAGTGAGATTCCTATCCCCGCGAGGCAGCTTAATCACTTCTACCTGGAGGCGGTTCGGAAGGCTGACCAGCACCACGCGTACCTCGTGGAGAGCGCGGGACGCCGCCGGGCCAGCCCATGACCCCCTCGATCCGGTCCCGAACCGGACGGGGCAGGACGATGGCGCCCAGGCCATCGCCGTCGCCGATGGCCTCCCCCCGCCCAAGCGCGTACTCCCGCGTAGTCACGGCCGCGACGTAGGCATCCATCATGTCTTTCGGCCCGCCGAAAAAACCGCTCAACGCCACCTGGACCGTGACGTCACTGCTGCGCAGCTGGCGGTAACTCGCGCTTGGGAAGGCCTCGTAGGTTTTGCCCAGATCATTAAGCGCCGCGTAGAGCGCGAACCCTCGTTCCATCCACGGCGGAGCCTCGCCCTTGAGGGGCGTCCACTGCGGCTTCGCGAGTCCGTGCGCACTAATGGCAACCTCGCAATGGCGACCGAGCCCCCGCTGCTTGCTTGTCCGGGGCCGCCAGGTTTGATCCGCCCCGACCCAGTAGTAGGGTCGTGGCGAGGGCAAGGGCATTCGGGGTGCATCGATCCCGATCACGACCTGCTCCGGCCCGGCGCCTTCATGGTGCAGCGTGTCCCGCAGTACCGAACGGACCTCTTTGGGTTCATCGGCCCAGACGGCGGCTGCAGATGAGCCATCCGGGCGGATCACCGCGATCGGGCACTTCCGCCTGATCTGGACGTCGATCCCGGCGGCGTAGATTGATTGCTCCTCACGACTGCTGGCCATGGTCAAATCGGCCGCATGGCCAGGCCGATGATCAGCAGCGCCACGATGAGCGCTAGAACGCCCGCCAGCAGCGGATGGCGCCGCAGCCCGCCTGGACTGCCCAAGTCTTTGATCAATCTACGTAGGCGATCCATCGATGCCTCCTTTGCCCAGGCTTTCGGTGCCACCTTCAGCGACCGCATCGCTCGCGGGGCGCGGGAAAAGGAACGAAGCGGCTGCAATGACCACGGCCAGCGTCGCGAAGGCCGTGAATGCCCAGACGTAGCCGGTAGCGGTAATGGTCCACCCGATCAGTGGCGATCCGACAGCCTGCCCCACAGTGATTGCCAGGAAAGGGATCACCGGCCCCACGGAAGGACGGTCGCGAAGCAGCCGAATGCCCGTGACCAAATACAAACCGGTCAGCGTCATGAACGCCCAGCCAAACACAGCCGCCGACAGCAGTGCGACCCAAACGTGCTCGGCTGCCACGGCGACCAGCACCGTTGATGCGGCCAGACTCACGAGTGCTAGCGCCTGGGTCGTGTGTGCACCAAAGCGATCGCCCAGGTCACTGGCCCAGGCCCCCGCAAGGCCAGTAATGCCCACAACGAGCCACAGAAGGCCCGTCAGGCGCTCCGGCAACCCGCCGATCTCGACAACCAGGTCCGGTGCGAAGATCCAGTAAGCGGTCGAACTTACGCCCATGGCAAAACAGAAGACGCCCAGACTGCCCACCGCTAGCCAACGCCGGGTATCCAGCGGCGATGCAGCGGTTCCCGCTGGCCGGTTCCATCCGCCCGAAGACGACGGAATCATGAACAGGGCTGCCACGACGCCCAGGGCGGCCATCGCCGCAAACGAACCATAGGCTATGCGCCAAGCGCCACTGAGCAGGAGTACGGCGGGTACACAGACGATCAGGCCGAAGCTGGTGCCGGCATTCATTACCGCATTGACGCGACCGCGGAGGTCCGGACGGACCGCCGCCTGCGCCCCAGCGGACAGAGCGGGCATCATCAGGCCGGTCGAGATGCCGCAGGCGAAGACCCCGGTGCCAAGGGTAATGGCGTCCACGGCCTGGCTGATCAGTGTGAGGCCGCCGAGCGCAAACGCACCGGAAAGCACGGCTGAATAACGGGCGCCGAGGCGATCGACGACCAGCGGTGCGATCACGCTCGCAAGACAGAAGCTGATAAAGGCCATTGAGCCGACGATGCCGACGGCATCCGCCGAAAGGCCAAGCTCCGAGCGCATGGACGGTACGAACAGCCCGAAGGCGTACCGGGCGAGCCCGTAGGCGATAGCGATGAGTCCAGCGCCAACAATTGCGTAACCAGCAGCACCGATGGGTCTCATGCCTGTGCCTCCTTCGGCGGTGCCACCACCGTGGCGATGAGTGCCTGCAGGTGTTCCGTGACGGTGGGTGCCCCGAGCACCGGCACGAGGGCGTCGGCTCCATCGAAGACCAACAGCACCCGCTCTGCGATGGTCGTGTCGTCGGCCAGGCCATCCCGGGATAAAGCCTCACCGATCACCGCAAGCATGTCGCGTTTGAAGCCACGCCCCTGCTCGGCGATGGCCGGGAGGTGCTGCTCGAACTCGCCAATGGCCTTGACGACGATGCACCCCCGGTTAGAGGTCGTCACCAGCCAACGGCAATGCGCTGCGGCCAACGCCCGCACGGCCTCTCCCGGCGCGGCTTCATCGATCGCGCGGCGTAACTGGTCGCGATAGCGTTCGTGCCGGCGAGCCAGGACGGCTTCAATCAGTGCCTCCTTGGAAGGGAAGTGGTTGTAGAGCGTCATCCGGGCGACGCCAGCCTCGGCAACAACGCGGTCGATGCCGGTGGCGTGAAATCCCTCTACATAGAAAAGCCGCTCGGCGGTATCGAGCAGGATGTCGCGCTTTTTCACGGGCACGGACCACACCTGTGTTAGATAGAACGGTCTGTCTAGTATTGCGGATCGACCGGCCTCCCGTCAACGGCTGGGTGGTCGGTGCCTCCATTGACTCTGTGTTTTGGACAATCGACACTCGCTAGCAGCAACGTGAGCGCTTCGAGGAGGCGCTTCAGGCCCATCGGGAGGACGCTTGTGACCGTTACGAAAAACCACAGCCGGGAATATTCCGACGCGTGGCTCCTAGAGATTCTTGGATCGGCTCGAACCGTTGCCCTCGTCGGAGCTAGTGCCGATCCAGCCAAACCCAGTCACGAGGTCCTCAAGTTCTTGATTGAAAGGGGTTATGAGGTGATTCCGGTCAATCCGCGACCGGACCTGACCGAGATTCTTGGGCTTACCGTCTATTCCTCCCTGAAGTCCATTGATCGACCGGTGGATATGGTCGATGTGTTCCGGCCTTCCGCCGAACTCGCCGGCATTGCCCGGGAGGCGGTGGCCATCGGCGCCAGGGTGCTGTGGGCTCAACTCGGCATCGAGGACGACGAAGCCGCACGCATTGCCGAAGAGGGCGGTCTCAGCGTAGTGATGGACCGTTGTCCGAAAATCGAGCTTGCCCGCTTGTCATCGGCAGCGTCCTCAGGACAGTGAACGCGATCTTGATACTTGGCCCAGTCAGGAGGCACCTATGGATTCACAAGCTCCCGCCGAGACCGATGGCACGTTGCTTCAAGCGCTGAGCGATGAGGGCGTTCTGCGTCTCACGCTGAATGATGTAGCGCGCCGCAATGCCCTTTCCAACGGGATGTTGGATCGGCTTCAAGAGGCGCTGGATCAGGCCGCCGCCGACCCTTCCACCCGAGTCATTGTGATCGCCGCGAACGGCAAAGCGTTTTGTGCCGGCCACGACCTCAAGGAGATGACACGCGCACGTCAGGAGGCGGATGGAGGCCGGGCCTTTTTCGCCGACACGATGAGCCGGTGCTCCGGCGTGATGCAAACAATCGTCAACAACCCAAAACCTGTCATTGCTGAGGTCGCTGGCGTCGCGACCGCGGCCGGCTGCCAGCTCGTGGCCAGCTGCGATCTGGCTTATGCGTCGCCTGCCGCGCACTTTGGCACCCCCGGCGTGCACATCGGGCTATTCTGCTCAACACCGATGGTTGCGCTCTCGCGTAATGTCGAGAATAAGTTCGCTATGGAGATGCTCCTGACCGGCGACATGATCGACGCTGAACGCGCCGCGGCAATCGGACTGATCAACCGTGTCGTACCCGGTGACGAACTCACCGAGCATACCGACGGGGTGGCTCGGAAGATTGCTGGAAAATCCAGCATGACGCTTGCCACGGGGAAGGAGGCGTTTTATCGGCAGCGGGAGATGCCCCTTGCCGAGGCCTATGAATATGCGTCGAATGTCATGGTCGAGAACATGCTCAAGCGGGATGCCGAAGAGGGGATCAACGCTTTTGTCGAAAAGCGGGTACCGACCTGGTCAGATCAGTAGCCGAGCAACGGTTCGCCGCTTCCCACCGTTAGTGCGTGGCGGCAGGAGCGGTGCGTGGGTCGGCTAGAGTGCGATGACCCCGGCCGCTGTGCCGGCGAATACCGGTAAGGGCAACGAGACCAGCAGCCGCGCGGCGGTGGTGCGGGCCCCGAGCATCGGCAGCTCGAAGGCGGCGACGCGGTGGAAGGCGAGCACCGACCAGGCGGTGATCAGCGCGATAAGCTGCGCGATGCCGGCGCCAGCGTCGAACAGTACCACGACCAGTGGAAAGGCGACCACCGGTCCGCCGGGCAGGAAGCCGCCAAGTAGCGAGGCTGCGAGTACGCCAGGCCAGCCGGAGGCTTCACCAAAAAGAGAGCCGATCGCATCGGCGGGGATCAGTACGGCGAGGAAGGCTGCTGCAAGCAATGCAATCGGCAGTCGTGTGAGGAGTGGCTGCAGCTGCCGCCAGCCCTCGCGAGCTGCGGCGCGATGACTGCCTTGGGGGTGAAAGTGCGCGACGACCGCGCACACAGCCAGCAGGGTGAGGATGGTCAGAAAGGCGCTCAGCATGCCGGGCGCCTCATGCGCCGGCCCAGCGGGCGCGCCAGGAGGGCCGCGAGAAAGGGCAGCGGCAGGGAGACGAGCATCTTCAGCGCGACGAAATCGAGGCCGAAGAAGGGGATCTCCCAGACCAGGGCGCGGTTGAGGCCGAGCACCGACCAGGCGGTCAGGTAGGCGACGCACACCTCGAAGGCCGCGCCCGAGCGGAGCAGGGCCACCACCAGCGGGAAGGCCGCGAAGGGACCGCCGGGAGTGAAGGCGCCGGCGACCGTGGCCAGGGTGAGGCCACGCATGCCGCTGCGGGCCCCCAGCCAGCGCTCAATGGCGTGGCGCGGGATGAGCGTCTGTACATAGCCGGACATGAGCAGCGCGGCGACCAGGATCGGTGCCACCTGCAGCATCAGCTCGGCGGCACGGCTGAGTGCGTTCCACCAGGCTGCCGGGCCGTGAAGGATATAGACCGCGGTCCCAGCGCCCAAGGCCAGCACAAGAAAGAATACCGTCATGGGGTCGACATGACGCAAAGGCATAATGATCGGGGGTCCTTCCTAACGCATCCAGCCGCAACGGCTCAGTGGCGGGGGTACCCGCCCGCGCCGCCCGTTGGCGCTGCGGACGATGGCTACACCCTGGTCAACTCGGATGACCCAGACGGCATCCCCCGCGCTCAGTTCTCCGCGATCCTCGAGCATCGCCGGGAGCGGATCGGCACCTGTGTTCGGTCGCACGAAAGGGGTGCCCTCCTCGGAGATATCCACCGTGGTTAGCGCATAGTCACTGGCGGCGCGTCGCTGTTGGCGACGTTGACGGCGCTGGAGGGCGGGCGGCAGGAAGCGGGCTGCAGCGGCGCCAACGAGCACGGCGATCACGAACTGATGCGCATCACTGAGCGCAAGGCTGGCGACGGCGGCGGCCAGTGCCCCGAGGGCCCCCGCAAGCAGGTAGCCGACACCGAGGCCCGAAGGTCGGGCACCCAGATCGATGGCCGCGAGAACGGCGGCGATCAGCAACCAGACGACCATGCCTTCATGCTCCGCAAAAGAAACGGGTGACCAGTGTACGCGGTAAACTGGCAGGAGTGGCTTGCCGGAACCGGTTCGGCAGCGTTCGTTGTGGATATGGAGTGTCTGTCATGAAAGTCCTTTTCTGGTTGCTCGGTTCGGCGGCCGTTGTGCTGGTCGGCCTGGTTATTGCCTGGTGGGTGGTCGTCCGGGGCGTGGAGACGCCCGATTACACCTTGGTGGCGCAGGAGGATGGACTGGAACTGCGCGACTATCCGGCGCTACGGGTTGCCGAGGTGGAACGCAGCGGCAGTCGTGGCGATGCCGTGAGTGCGGGGTTCCGTCCGCTCGCCGGCTACATCTTCGCCCGGGAGCGGGAGGGGGATTCAATCGCGATGACCGCGCCGGTAACACAGACGCCCGAAGGTGAGGGCCGCTGGTTGGTTCGCTTCATCATGCCGGAGCACTATTCCCTCGAGGATCTGCCCCGGCCGGCGGGTGATGCGGTCACCCTCCGCGAGCTTGAGCCGCAGCGGATGGCGGCCATCCGGTTTTCCGGCCGTGCCGATGACGCGTTGGTCGAGGAGCACGAGCGCAGGCTGCGTGACTGGATGGCGGAGCGCGGGCTTGAGGCGGCCGGTGGGCCGGTTTACGCCTATTACGATGATCCGATGACGCCGGGGTTTCTGCGTCGCAATGAGGTCCTGATCCCGGTGCAGGAGGCCCCGGAAGCTGCGGAAAACCGTCTGGAGGAGGGCCGCTGAGGCCCGTCGCGCCGGGAGCCGTTATGCTGATTAAGTCACTAAAGATTCTTCACACGCTCGGCGCCATTGGCCTGACTGGGGCTGTGGCGGTTCATCTGATACTGCTGGGCATCGCACCGGAGCCGGAGGCGATCGAAGAGTACGCGGTGATCCGCGGCAGCATCGCTGCCATCAGCAATGGCCTCTTGCTCCCCTCGCTGGCGTTGGTGTTCCTGACGGGGCTGCTCAGCATGGCCTTTTACGCCGGTTTCCGGCAGGCCGGGTGGGTCTGGATCAAGGGCATTCTCAGCTTCAGCATCTTTTCGGCGACGCTGGCATTCATCCACGGCAATGCCGTTCAGAGCGCTGCCGGGGCCAAGGCCGCCGCCGCTGGGCAAATCGGGATCGACGAGATTCCGCGCGCGGTCAACAATGAGCCGATGGTCCTGCTGGTCGTGCTGATCATCTGCGTTGCTAACGTAGTGCTGGGGGTTTGGCGTCCCCGCTGGCGCTCCTACCTGGACCGGCCCCGGAGAACCGCCGCAGCTCAGGGAGGAGCTGGCGATGAGAACCCCTAGTGACTGGATACTGGATACGTCGATCTATTTCTCCTTCGACCGCAGTGGTTTTGAGCGGCATGCCCGGAGCTGGCCCGGATTCCGGGATCGACTGCGCAGTGCTCCGGAGGAGGCGTTGGCAGGCCTGGTCACCGGCGGCAGCCGCGGGATCGGGGCAGCGGCTGTGCAGCGGTTGCGCGGGCTTGGTCACCGTGTGCTCAGCTGTGGCCGGTCGCCAGGCGATGGGGAAGCGGATTACTGGGTCCTCGATACGGGTGACTGGTCGGCTGTGGCGCGTGTGGCGGAGAGCCTGCCGCCCCTTGATTTCGTCGCCTTGAACGCCGGAGGGATGCCGGAGCGGTTCACCCGCAACGCCGACGGCATCGAGCTGCAGATGGCCTCGCAGCTCTTCGGTCACTACCTGCTCGTGCGCAACCTTGCGCAGGCAGAGAAGCTGCGCGAGGGGGCTCGGATCGTCTGGATGAGCTCCGGCGGGATGTACCTCCAGCGGCTGCATCTGCGGCATCTCTTCGAAAATGACCGCTACGACAAGGTCGCGACCTACGCCAACGTCAAGCGCGCCCAGGCTATTGTGAATGCGCAGATGGCGCGCATGCCGTTGTTTCGCCACGTCGGTTGCTTCGCCATGCACCCAGGCTGGGTGGACACGCCGGGTGTGCGTGAGGCGATCCCGGGGTTTTGGCGCTGGACGCGTGGCCGGTTGCGCAGCCCCGAGCAGGGGGCGGATACATTGGTCTGGCTGGCGGCGCGGGCGGACGGGCCTCGCGGTCCTGCTGAAGCCTCAGCCGGACCGGAATCCGGGGGATTCTACTTCGATCGCCGGCGGGTCTCGCCCTATCTGGTGCCCGGCACGTACGAGTCGCTGGCCGAGAGGCGCAAGTTGCTGGCGCTGATCGACGACCTAGTGGCCCCCTACACCCATGGCGGCGATGCATTGGCGGATACTGTCGGGTCCGGGAGTCAGCAGTAACCCGGGCGCGGCGCGGATGGATCCCGCTGCGCGCCGGCAGCGGGCGGGCCGAAGCCCGCTCGCGCCGATCGGCGTTCAGTGGGCGGTCATGCCGCCATCGACCATGTAGTTGGAGCCGGTGATCCCGGATGCCGCTTCGGAAAGCAGGAATGCTGCCACCGCGGCCACTTCGTCATTGATCACGTACCGCCCCAGGGGGATGCGGGCAGTGAACCCCTTCTTGACCTCATCGCCGTGGCCGGGATTCACCTGGTCCTCGATGGAGCGCATCATCCGGTTGTCCACCGGGCCAGGATTGACGCAGTTGACACGGATGCCGTCGGCACCCAACTCCGCCGCTGCGGTACGCATCAGTCCCATCACCGCATGCTTGCTCGATACATAGGGGCTTAGCCCTGCGGCACCGCGGACCCCGGCAACGCTGGAAGTGATCAGGATGCTGCCGCCGCCGGCGCGCCGCAGGGCCGGCAGTGCGGCCTGGATCCCGTAGCGCACCCCGTGGACGTTGACGGCGAGGACTTTTTCCCAGACATCGTCTCCCGCCTCTTCCAGCGGACCGGCACGGCCCTCGATCCCGGCGTTCAAGAAAACGCCGTGCACGGCACCGAGCTGTTTTTCCGTCTCCTGGATCATGGCCTGATTGTCGGCTTGGCGCGAGACGTCGACGGACATCGCCGCGCACCCTTCACCGAGTTCCGCTGCCAGGCGTTCCACGCCCTCCGGCTCCCGGTCGGTGAGCATCAGTCGCGCACCCTGGCTGTGAAGGAGTCGAGCGGTGGCTTCACCGATACCGCCGGCTGCGCCGGTGATCACAACCGTTTTGCCGTTGAACGGGGTCATAGTCGCCTCCCTGTGCGTGGTCGGACTCTCTCCAGTATGGAGCAACTCACGCGCCTTCGCTGCCCGCACCGGAGCCGGGAGTATGCGTCATCTACCGCTGATGCCGGCCACGGCGGTTTGCATGCCGCGCCTTGGCGCCCTTCGCCGGTTGGGCGGGGCGCCTCTGGCCCTCCCCGCTGCCCCCCGTGCCCGGCGGCTGGTGCAGCGGGACCAGATGGCGCTTGCTTTTGCCGATGAGATCCGCTCGCCCCATCTCGCGCAGGGCCCGCCGCAGCATTGGCCAGTTCTCCGGGTCGTGGTAGCGCAGGAAGGCTTTGTGGAGACGGCGTTTGCGCAAGCCGCGCGGCGTGGTGATCGGCTCACCGCCGTCGGCTCCAATGCGGCGCAGGGGGGTGCGTCCGGTGTAGTACATCGCGGTGGCCAGCGCCATCGGGGTGGGCAGGAAGGCTTGCACCTGGTCCGGGCGGTACCCGTTGCGCTTGAGCCAGAGCGCCAGCTCGAGCATGTCCTCGTCCCGGGTCCCCGGGTGTGCGGCGATGAAGTAGGGGATGATGAACTGCTCTTTGCCTGCGCGGCGACTGTACTGATCGAAGAGTTCCTTGAAGCGGTGGTAGCTGTCGATCCCCGGTTTGAGCATCTGTTGCAGCGGGCCGGATTCGGTGTGTTCCGGCGCCAGTTTCAGGTAGCCGCCGACGTGGTGCTGCACGAGTTCGCGGACGTAGGTCTTTGAGCGGACCGCCAGGTCGTAACGGACACCGGAGGCGACCACGGCCTTCTTCACGGCCGGATGCTCGCGTACGCGGCGGTAGAGGTGGATAAGGGATTCGTGGCTGGTGTCGAGGTTGCGACAGATGCTCGGGGCGATACAGGACATCCGGCGGCAGCTGGCCTCCGCCTCCGGGTCGCGGCACCCCATGCGGTACATGTTGGCGCTCGGGCCGCCGAGATCGGAAATGAACCCGGTGAACCCCGCGGTGCGCTCGCGGATCTGTTCGATCTCGCGAAGGATGGAGTCCTCCGAGCGGGACTGGATGATGCGTCCCTCGTGTTCCGTGATCGAGCAGAAGGTACAGCCGCCGAAGCAGCCACGCATGATGTTCACGGAGAAGCGGATCATCTCCCAGGCCGGTATGTGTCGGCCGGCGTAGGCCGGATGGGGCGCACGGGCGAAGGGCAGCTCGTAGACCGCGTCCAACTCCTCGGTGGTGAGTGGCTTGGGCGGGGGGTGGACCCAGACCTGCTGGTTGCCGTGGGGTTGGACCAGGGTCCGGGCATTGTAGGGGTTAGTCTCCTGGCGAATGATTCGGGCGGCTTGAGCGTGTTGGTCCGGGTCCGTGCGCACCTGCTGGTGACTCGGTAGCCAGACGGCGTTGTCGCCTGCTGGCGGGTCCGCAGTCTCGCCGCCGTCGGAAGTGACGAAGGCCGTGCCGCGCAAGTCCCGGATCGTTGCCGGATGCTCGCCAGCGGCGATGCGGTGAGCGACATCGACGAGGGCGCGCTCGGCGTTGCCGTAGAGCAGTAGGTCGGCTTTTGCATCGAGCAGAATCGAGCGGCGTACCTGGTCGGACCAGTAATCGTAGTGGGCGAGCCGACGCAGGCTGGCCTCGATCCCGCCGAGAATGATCGGAGTCTCCCTGTAGGCCTCCCGGGCGCGCTGGCTGTAGACGATGCTGGCCCGGTCAGGCCGCCGCCCCCCTTCGTCGTCCGGGCTGTACGCGTCGTTGCTGCGCTTGCGGCCATCCGCGGTGTAGCGGTTGACCATCGAGTCCATGTTGCCGGCCGTGACCCCGAAGAACAGGCCGGGTTGGCCGAGCGCCCGGAAGTCATTGGTGTCACGCCAGTCCGGCTGGGCAATGAGCCCCACACGGAACCCCTGGGCTTCCAGCAGACGGCCAATAATGGCGGCGCCGAAGCTGGGGTGGTCCACGTAGGCGTCCCCGGTGATCAGGATCACGTCGCAGCGGCCCCAGCCGAGCTCCCCCATCTCCCGAAGGGACATGGGCAGAAAGGGTGCCGGGCCGAAGCAGGCCGCCCAATGGCGGCGATAGGAAAACAGGGGTGGTGTTTCGCGCAGACGGTTCATGACGGTACCGATTGGCTTCTCGTGGGCGCCGTGCGCCCTGGAGCGCCATGGTACCGTCGATGGCTCTCGATGTTAGGGCCCGTAACGGTGACGAGCCACGCCCTTAGTTCACCGCTCAGAGGACAGTGAAGAAGAGGAAGTGGCTCGCCGCCAGGGCAACCGCGGACGGCAGGGCAATGACCAGGATGTCACGCATGGCTCCCTCCCAGGGTGTCACTTTTGGTAGATCGCAAATACGAGTCGTTCGCATCTATTTTGAATATAGACTTTATGCGTCTGAAATGCAAGTTTGGATATGCGGGGTTTCCTGTCGGCCCTGGGGGGGCGCGTGTCGGGTCGTCAGCTGAGCTTTTGCACGGCTTCGAGGACCTTGTGCGGGTGATCGGCGGCTTTGTTGACCCGCCGCCAGTGCTTGTGGACAAGGCCTTCGCCGTCAACTAGGACGGTGGAGCGGATTACCCCCATGCCCTTGCGGCCGTAGAGGTTCTTCTCGCCCCACGCGCCGTATACGCTCATGACCTCCTTTTCCGGGTCGCTGAGCAGGGTGAAGGGGAGCTCATGGCGTGCGCGGAAGCGCTGGTGTGAGGAGGCGTCGTCGGGCGAGATACCCAGAACGGTCGCTCCGGCGGTGCGAAGTTCGTCCCAGATGTCGCGGAATGCGCACGCCTCCTTCGTGCAGCCGGGGGTTTCGTCCTTCGGGTAGAAGTAGATGACGACCGGTTGGCCTCGCAGCTCGCTCAGGGTGACCGGCCGGCCGTCGGCGTCGGGAAGGGAGAAGTCCGGCGCAGGGTAGCCTTCTTCGATAGCCATTGGTGGCCTCCTTGTGTTCGGGATCGGGTACGTCCCCATTCCATAATGATAAGCGTTCAAGCCCCTCGAAAGGGCAGTAGACGCCTTGGGGGCTGTCCGGCTTTGAGCAAGAGCGATGGTGTGCTGGTAGGGTGAAAGAGGCCTGAAAACAGCGAAGGGGGCGGTGTTGAGGATGGTGTCTGCGCGTGACGTTTTGATGGGCGGGTTACGGTCTGGCTGGCCTCTGGGGCGGGGGCTTTGGGCCGCCGTGATGGTGAGCCCGGGCCTTCTATGGGGGGCTGGCTGCGAGGGCGTCGGTGATGCACAGCCCGAGCCTGACCGACAAGAGCCGGGCGCGTCGCTTCCGGCTCTGGATCTTTTTGCTATCGAGGATCCGGAACGGCTGGAGGTGGCTCGGCGGATCGAGGATCTTACCTTTGGCGAGCCGGTCGGTGTGACCGCCTTCTACCCCAATCAGGCGAACCGGTTGTGGCTGGCCAACGCCGGCGCAGGGGCCCAGCCGCGCAGTGGCTACCACGCCGAGGCGGAGACGGAGGGCCACCTGGGCTGGCAGGCCTTCGAGGCCGGTAACCCCACCGGCTGCTGGAATTGCCACGCGGATCCGGAACACGGCCACGGCGGGATCGATACCGAGTGGGACTGGGCGGCGTTGAGTCCTTTCGAAATGGGCGTGGATCTCGGTGAGGCGGGGGAAGGCTATGACAAGCCGGGTACACGGTCACTGGAGGTACGGGCCGCCCGGGACGACGAGTACCTCTACCTCCACGCCTCGTGGCTCTCCACCACCGATGCCAGCGGTCGTGATGACGGCGAGCCGGGGCCGAACATCACCCATCAGACGTACCGCTGGGATGCCGATGGCGGCGCCTTTTCGGACCGGGGTGGGCAGCGCAATGCAGGCTCTGAGCGGGCGCATCCGGTCACTGTGGAGGACCTCGACGATCGGGGTCGCTTCGATTACGAGGAGCGCCTCGGGGCCATGAGCGTCCCGGCTGCCGAACCGGTGACAGACGTCTTCGAGGGGGGCGAGAGCGGGAACTTCAACGCCCAGGGCTGTTTTATGGCCTGCCACAACGATCTGCGCAACATGCCCGGTGCCCACGAGCCGGAGGCCGCGGAGGTCGAGGGGACCCTCTTGGACGGACAAACGGATATGCGTCACTACACCCTCAACAGCCGGGATCTGGAGGGGCAGCAGCCGGATGATTACCAGGTTGCGGAGCAGCTGGCATCCCGTTACGCGGACAAGGACATCCAGGCCCTCGGCGACTCCTTGGAGCAGGGGCGTTTCCTGGACCTGTTCCAGGTGCGGATGGGGCGCACAGCGCCGATGGGGCACGCCTCCGGGGACTACGTCTACCATTACCGCGAGGGCAACAATGCTCGGGTCGAGGCGGACGAGCGTTTTGCGGAAAGCGGTCGAGGCAACTGGCGCAACCAGGATCCAGGGGATGGCGTCGAGGGCGCCGGCTATTTGCGGTATATCTACGATCCCCGGGAGACCGGGTTCTGGGCGCTCCATGAAGAGGATTTTGCGAGCCCGCGCCGCGAAGGGGCTGGTCCGCTGATTGTCGAGCCAGACCACCCGCGCAACAATGCCATCGACCTGGCGGAGGATGACCATCTGATCGCCTGGGACGGGGACGACTATGTCCTGCAAAAGGATTTCGGACCCTACGGGGACGCCGGCGATGCGCTGGGGGACCTGCTCGACGATGGGGCGCTGATCCCGCGGCGCGTGCTGCAGGAGGCAGAAGGGGCGCGCAGCAGCGTCTGGGCCTTTACGGGTTGGAGTGAGGTCGGAGAAGACAAGGGCCGCTACGATGTGGTTGTGGTGCGGCCCCTGGAGCCGCGGGCCGAGGACGGGGGGCTGATTACGGATCACGATCTGGGGCAGGCCCTCGAGGCTGCGGGCATGACCTTCGGCTTCGCCATCCACGATGATCATGTAGGGAACCGAAGCCACTTTGTGACTTTCCCGGTCGGCCTGGTGGCTCAAGGGGAGGAGGCAGCGTATCGAGAGGCAGTGGCGCCCCTCTATGACGCCGATGTGGAAGAGCTCCGGGGTCGCCTGCCGGTGATCGAGGTGGTGGACAATCGGTGATCCGACGGCTCAGCCATACAGACCGTGCAGGTGCCAGGCGCTGCTGCGGCCGTGCTCTTGGAAGATCCAGAGACGGCTGCCGCCGGGGTTGCGAGCGATGTAATAGTCGCGACGCGTATCGCCGCCGTCCCACCAGCCGCTCTCAATGCGCTCCGGACCGGCAAGCAGATGCAGGGGGCCTCGCCAGAAGGGAACGCCGCTGTGGACGCTTAGCGGCCGCGGCCGGGGAAGGAGCCAGGCAGGACGGGGGAGGAGGGCCGGAACGGCCAGGGGGGCCTGGTGTAAGGGCTGGCGTGACCAGGCACGTTCCGGTCGCGGATCGGGGGTCGCAGTCAAGTGACCGACCCGTTCGGGTCCGAGCCGTGCAACGAGGCGTTCGGTAAGGCGCTGCAGTTCGTCGGGGTTGCCCCCGGGCCCTGTGAAGAGCTGTCCGCTCTCAGCGTGGTAGGGCAGGAGCTGGTCGGCGCGCAGGCGGATCGCCACCGCAGGCTCGGGCAGGCGGATGCGCTCCAGTCGGTGGTGGGCGACGGAGCCGATGTGCTCCGCGTCCCGGGTAGGGCGAAGGAATCCGAGGCTCAGACGGGTCTCCGGGCTGCGGTGGTGCTCAAGGACCAGTTCTGCTTGCTGGATACCGCTATCTGTCCCCCGCAGGGTGGCGCTCAGCCCGCATAGAAGCCGCTGCAGAGCGAAGTGGATGCCGCGGGTGGAGGCGGCGCGATCCGGCAGTTCCAGCCTCGCTGTGTACTCCTGGGGCGGCGAAAGCGGACAGCGTGGGTCGGCGCGTTCGCCGAGTGCCTGTTCCAGGCGGCGAACCCAGTGCACCCCGATACGCCGGCGCAACCCCCCGCGGGGCATCCGCAGACAGTCACCGATGGTATGCAACTCCAGGCTCTGGAGCCGCTGCAGAGCCTCGGGGGTGTCGTCGAGCAAGTGGCAGGGCAGGGGCAGCAACCGGCGGCGCAGAGCGGGGAGGCTGCGGATGGGTTCCGGGTGGTTGGCGCGGGCCAAAAGGCGGGCGCCCTGTGGAGTCGGTGCGGCGCCGCGAGCGGCCTGGAACCCAAGTGCCTCCAGTCCATCGCGGACCCGCTGATCGACTGCCTCGTACCCCCCGAACAAGCGGAGGCTGCCGCCGACTTCCAGAAAAACGGTGTCCGGTGGCTCAAGGCTGATCTGGTGGGTGACCGCAAAGGCCCAGTGGCCGATCTGCTGCAGGCGCTCCCAGTCGTCCGCCCCGGCCTGCGGGTTCAGTGAATCGAGGCTGACGACGGCCAGCCATAGTGGCGCGGACGACCGGGCCTGCATGGGGTGCCGACAGGTTCACAGCGGCAGTGTGAGCTGTGCATCCGACGGACGGCGCTTGCGCGGGTGTTCTCGCCGTTGGCGCGGATAGGTTGTGCGTGGCTCCGCAACGGCTGCTTCCGAAGGGCGATCGGGATTCTTTCTCGAGGGGTTGTTCTGCCCGTTCGGGCTGGGTGTACGAGCGGCCGTGGAGTCTCTGGCGGCCCGCTCCCCCAAGGGGGCGACAGCGGGATTCTCCATCCCGCGTTGCCAGGGGTTGAGCTGTAGGTGGGTGGCCCGGCCCCCCCGGCACTTGAGAATCTCCAACTGTATGCGACCCTCCGGCTCGGCCTCGAGAGCGATCCGTACGGCTGCCGGTGAGGGGTTTCGGGCCGCTTGCTGCGGACGAAAGAGTGCTGCCCAGCTATCCCCGGTTTCAGCAGCAAGCTGGAGACGGCGCAGGGCGGCAGGGTCGAGCCGCTGACCCGGCCAGGCGACCACCGCACCGCAGGTGCCGCTCTGAAGGGCCTGCTCTGTGGCCCAGAGGTGATCCTCCTGAGCACGCGGGTGAATCAGCAGAACCCGCGAGAGGTCTACGCCGGCGTAAGCGAGCCCCGGAGCGTAGGGGATATAGGGAGGCCCCACCAGGGCCAGCCACTGCTGGCGCTGGCTGAGTGCTGCGAGGGTGGGCAGTAGGAGCTGAAGCTCACCAATGGCGGGCTGGTCGTGAAAGAATTCGGTCACCGAGCCGATGGGCCAGCCGCCGTCGGGCAACGCAGCATCGAGGGCGGCGTAGCCCGTGCTCAACGCCGGCCGGCGAGGGGCCGTGCCCCTTTGTCCGGGACGCCAGATCCGCGGGTCTTGGAGCAGCGGTTGCAGGGCGGCTTCACGCACGATGGCCTCCTGATGCCGTTGTGGTCAGTCGGTATCCGCTGAGGGTGCGGGACTGAACCCGCTTAACTGGTGCCGGATGACCCCGACCCCGATCCCCTCGAGCACTGCGTCGTTCTCCCCCGAGTCGACCTCGATGACCGGATAGTCCGGATGTGCAGGGATCAGGCGCAGGGTCCCGTTGCGTCGTTCCAGGTACTTCACGGTGACCTCGCCATCGAGGCGGACGACGACGATCTGTCCGTTGCGGGCTTCGCTCTGCCGGTGTACGGCGAGCAGATCCCCGTCCAGGATGCCGGCGTCCCGCATGCTTTCACCGCGTACCCGAAGCAGGTAATCGGCCGCAGGTGTGAAAAGGTTAGCCTCGATCGAGCAGTAGCGCTCGATGCTCTCCTCCGCCAATAGGGGGCTGCCGGCAGCGACCCGGCCGACGACGGGCAGGCCGGATTCCCGTGTCTCTGGCGCGGGGGGGCGATCGGTACTGGTCAGTCGGATGCCCCGCGAAGCGCCGGGGCGCATTTCAATGGCGCCCTTGCGGGCCAGGGCCCGCAGATGGGATTCGGCAGCGTTGGGGGAGCGGAACCCCAGAGTATGGCAGATCTCAAGCCGTGTTGGGGGGTAGCCGCGTTCTTCAATGAAGCGGCGGATGAGCTCGAGGATCTCTTGCTGGCGAGGTGTAAGTTTGTCCATGTCCGTTACTATATACAGCGCTGGTCTCATGTACAATAGGCCCGGGGCTTGGAAATTCAACGGTGCGCCCCGAGAATCCCCGGAGCACACCCCTTGTGCCCGCGCGGCACGTAACCTAGCGCAGCCAGACGTGGTTCCAAACGGATGGTTCAATCGACCCTCGCCGATATCCACGACGTAACGGCCCTGGAGCCAGCGGTCTGGATCGATCGCCTGCCGGTGAATCTCACCGAGTCGGACTGCCAGCTGCTCGCCACAGCCTGGGCACGGGCGCAGGGCGAATTTGCCGAGCGCCTGCGCCCTTCCGGCGAGCCGTACTTTGCCCACGCCGTCTATACCGCGACGATCCTCGCCGAACTTGGGCTCGACGCCCGCACGCTGGCTGCAGCGCTGATTCACGATCTGCCGGAGGTCGATCCCAACGCGGCACAGCGGCTGCGCAAGGAGTTTGGCGACGACATCACCGATCTGGTCCTCGGCGTGTGCCGCATGCACGGCATCGGCCGGTTCCGGGACGCGGCCGAGCTGGAGGCGGCGATTCAGGGGGAGCGGGCCGAGGGGCTGCGCAAGATGTTGCTGGCCATGGCGCGGGATGTCCGGGTGGTTTTCATCGCCCTTTCCGAGCGCCTTCACGACCTGCGCGCATCCCGGGGTCTCGATGAGCAGGAGCGCTTCCGTCTGGCCCGGGAGACCCGGGATATCTACGCACCGCTGGCCAATCGGCTGGGAATCTGGCAGCTCAAGTGGGAGCTGGAGGATCTCGCCTTCCGCTACGTGGAGCCGGAAGCCTACATGGACCTGGCCAAGCGCCTGGCGGAGCGCCGCCGGGATCGGGAGGCCTATATCCAGCGCGTCTGCACCCGGCTGCACGAAGCTCTCGCGGAGGCCGGCATACGGGGCGAGGTCTACGGTCGGCCCAAGCATATCTACAGCATCTACCGCAAAATGCAGCGCAAAGGGTTGCGCTTCGACGACCTCTACGATCTGCGCGCCGTGCGGATCCTGGTGGACGATGAGCCGGCCTGCTACAAGGCGCTGGGCATCGTCCACGGTCTCTGGACGCCCATCCCACGGGAGTTCGATGACTACATCGCCACCCCGAAGGAGAACAACTACCGCTCACTGCACACGGCGGTCTTCGGTCCTGAGGGCAAATCGTTGGAGGTGCAGATCCGCACCTACGCCATGCACGAGGAGGCCGAGCTCGGTATCGCCGCGCACTGGCGCTACAAGGAGGGCGGTACCCAGGATGCCGACTTCGAGCGCAAGATCGCCTGGCTGCGCCAGATCCTTGAGTGGGGGCGCGAGGAAGACGAAGCCGAGGACTTTGTCGATCGGGTCCGTGCTGAGGTCTTCGCGGATCGCGTCTACGCCCTGACCCCGGATGGCGACGTCCTCGATCTGCCCCGCGGCGCCACCGCGCTCGACTTTGCCTACCACATCCACACGGATCTGGGTCACCGCTGTCGCGGGGCCAAGATCAACGGCCGCATCGTTCAGCTGACGCGGCCGCTCGAGAACGGCGATCGCGTCGAGGTCCTGACTGGCAATGAGTCCCGCCCAAGCCGCGACTGGATCAATCCGGAACTCGGCTACCTGTTCACCAACCGGGCCCGCTCCAAGGTCCGGGCCTGGTTTCGCCAGCGTGACCACGACAAGAACGTCGCTGCCGGTCGCCAGGCACTGGACCGGGAGTTCCAGCGCCTGGGCGTGGAAGACGTCAACATCGAGGAACTGGTCAGGCGGAGCCGCTACCCGCGGGTCGAGGCCTTCCTCTCCGCCCTGGGCCGTGGGGAGGTTACTTCAGGCCAGATTGCGGCCCTGCTGCGTGACCGCCTGCTGCCCCAGCGCCCGCCGGAACCGCCTCCGACACCGTCGCGCGGGCGCGGCAGCGAGCCGACCGAAGGCGCGGACGACATCACCGTGGAAGGGGTGGGCAATCTGCTGACCCGAATGGCCCGCTGCTGTGCCCCGACCCCCGGCGACCCCATCATCGGATTCATCACGCGCGGAGCGGGCGTCACCATTCACCGGCAGGACTGCAGTAACGTGGAGCAGCTTCGCCAGCGGGAGCCGGAGCGGATCATGCACGTAAGCTGGCGCACCGCGCCGGCTGGAAGGTACCCCGTCCGCATCCACGTCCGCACCGAGGTCCTCGATGGCCCGCTTAGTGAAATCACCCGGCTCTGCGGTCACGAGGGGGTGCGTCTAGACGGGGTCCAGACCCAGCCCGAGGGTGGTGACGCTTACCGGATCGATGTCGATATCCAGGTCCAGGATGTCCAGCAGCTCTCGCGGTTGATGGCCAAGCTCGCGGCGAGCGAGCGTGTCGATCACGTATGGCGCGGCCAGTAGGGGGCGGCTAATATACAGCCACTCGCCTCGATGCCCTCCAGGAGTTTCCATGCGTGTCGTCTATCAAACCCTGTTCGCCACCGCGTTGATCGCCGGGGTGGCCGGGGGCGGTTATTATCTCCTGCAATCGCCTTCCGGTGAGGGCGGGAACGGACCGCCTTCGGCCCCCGCGGCGACGGTGGATACCGTCGAGGCGCGCGAGCAGACGATCCGCGACCTGGTCGAGGCGACCGGTACGCTGCGCGCCCGCGAGGCCATCAATGTCGTCACCGAGACGGCCGGACGCGTCACCGCTATACCCTTTGAGGAGGGGCAGCCAGTGGCCGCCGGGGCAGTGCTCCTCGAACTCGATGCGGATAGTGAACGGGCTGCGCTTGAAGAGGCGGAGGCGACGCTGACGGACCTTGAGGCGCAGCTGCGCCGGGCCCGTCAGCTCCGCGAGAGCGGGGACGTTACCGAGCAGGAGGTCGATTCCCTTGCCGCCAGTGCTGCCGTAGCCCGGGCCCAGGTTCGCGTGGCCGAGGTGCGCCTGCGCGAGCGGACCGTAACCGCCCCCTTCGCGGGCGTGGTCGGTCTGCGCGCAGTGAGCATCGGAGCCTACCTCGATCCGCAGACGGTCGTGACGACGCTGGACGACAGCGAGGTGCTGCGCCTGGCCTTCACGGTGCCCGAGCGCCAGCTGGGGCGTCTGCAGCCGGGCATGCCTGTCGTGGGGACCAGTGCTGCCTATCCGGGAGAGCGTTTTGAAGGGCAGGTGCGCCGCCTCGATAGCCGGGTACAGGCTCCGTCCCGCTCGCTGCGGGTTGAGTCGGAGATCGACAATGCTGACGGCCGCCTCAAGCCGGGGATGTTCCTGCGTGTCGAGCTGGAGCTGGATCGGCGTCCGGCGCTGGTCATCCCGGAGGAGGCCCTGATCCTGGAGGGAACCCGGCGTTACGTCTACCGGATCCGTGATGATCAGGCAGAGCGGGTGGATATCGAGACAGGCAACCGAGAGCGTGGCTGGGTCGAAGTTGCCGCGGGTCTGGACTCGGGGGATCGCGTGGTGACTCTTGGTCACCAGCGCCTGCGTGATGGCGCCAGTGTTCGCGTGCGGCGTGCTGCCGGGGCCGACTGGGCCCTGGAGGCCCCGGCCGGGCGCAACGAGGGCTAGCGGGTGATTCTCTCCGACACGGCCATTCGCCGACCGGTCCTCGCGACTGTCGCCAGCCTGCTGATCGTCGTTCTCGGCATCGCCTCTCTACTGCAACTGCCGGTGCGCGAGTACCCGGATATCGATCCGCCTATTATCTCCATCGAGACCCGCTATACAGGAGCTGCCCCCGCGGTGATCGATACGGAGATCACCGAGCGCATCGAGTCGGCGATCAGCCGCGTGGACGGCATCCGCTCCATCCAGTCCGAGAGTCGCGACGGCCGCGGTGAGACGACCATCGAGTTCGAACTCCAGCGCGATATCGACGCGGCGGCCAACGATGTCCGGGATGCGCTCGGACGCATCCTCGATGACCTGCCGGCGGAGGCCGATCCGCCGGTGGTGGAGAAGACCGAGGCGGACGCCCGGCCCATGATGTGGCTCTCGCTGACCAGCGAACGCATGCGGGCCGAGGAGGTCACCGACTATGCGGACCGTAACCTCGTGGATCGTCTCTCCGTGCTCGAGGGCGTGGCGGCAGTGCGTATCGGTGGCGAGCGCCGCTACGCCATGCGGGTATGGCTTGATCGACACGCACTGGCGGCTCGCGGGCTCACTGTCGATGATGTCGAGCAGGCCCTGCGCCGGGAGAATATTGAGCTGCCCGGCGGCGCCGTGGAGTCCGCTGAGCGCCAGCTAACCGTGCGGACGGATACCCGGTTTCGAGGTGCCGAGGAGCTGGCGCGATTGGTCCTTGCCCGGGATGACGAGGGGTGGGTGCGCCTTGGGGATGTGGCCGAAGTGGTCCGCGGCGTGGAGGACGACGATACCGCGGTCCGCCTCGATGGCCAGACCGCCATCGGCCTGGGCATCATTCGACAGTCCCGGGCGAACACCATCGCCGTCGCTGATGCCGTGATGGCGGAGATCGGGCGAATCGAGGAGCAGCTGCCCACGGACTTGCAGATCACCGTCGGCTACGATGAGTCGCAGTTCGTCCGTCAATCGATCCGGGAAGTCGTTCGCACCCTGATCATCGCCGTGGCGCTGGTGATCCTGACCATTTTTATCTTTTTGCGCAGCGCCCGCGCGACACTGATCCCCTCAGTCACGATCCCGGTGGCCGTCATCGGCGCGTTCATCGTCATGGGCCCGCTCGGTTTCTCCCTGAACGTGCTGACGCTTCTGGCCCTGATCCTCGCCATAGGTCTGGTGGTGGACGACGCGATCGTGGTCCTGGAGAACATCCAGCGCCGTATCGATGAAGGTGAGCCGCCCTTGTTGGCGGCGTTCCGGGGCGTGCGGCAGGTCGCGTTCGCGGTGGTCGCCACCACCATCTCGCTGGTGGCGGTCTTTGTGCCCATCGCCTTTCTGGAGGGCAACGTCGGCCGGCTGTTCACGGAGTTCGGCCTTGTTCTGGCGGCGGCCGTGGTCTTCTCGAGCTTCGTGGCGCTGACCCTGACAGGCATGCTCTGCTCCAAGTGGCTGCGGCCGCGGCCGGTGCAGCCGGGCCGGTTGCAGCAAGCCGGGGACCGCTTCTTTGCGGGGCTTGCCTCGGGGTACCGGGCTGTTCTCGCCCGGGCGCTCAATGTGCCGGTGATCGTGCTTGGCGGTGCACTGGCGGCAGCCGTGGCCGCTTTCGCCCTCTACCAGGCGTTGCCCCAGGAGCTGACGCCGACGGAGGATCGCGGGGTCTTCATTGTCCCGGCCAGTGCCCCGGAGGGCAGTACCGCGGCGCACACCGACCGGAGCGTGCGGGAGATCGAGGAGGTCCTCCTGCCCTTGCGCGAGGAGACCGGGGAGGCCCGCAGGATCCTGTCGATCCTCGGATTCGGCGGCGTGGACAATCGCTCCTTTACCATCGTCGGCTTGGAGGACTGGTCGGCGCGCGACCGTCGTCAGCAGGAGATCGTCGCCGACATCATGCCGCAGCTCATGGAGGTCCCGGGTGTCCGTGCCTTTGCTGTCAATCCTCCAGGGCTCGGCCAGAGCGGTTTCCGTCAGCCGGTGCAGTTCGTCATCGGCGGCGCCAGCTACGATGAGGTGGCCGAATGGGCGGAACATGTGCGCGGGCGCGTGGTGAGCGAGAATCCGCGTCTGCTCAACGTCGATCTCGACTACGATGCGACCCGCCCGCAGCTCAATGTTCATGTGGACCGGGAGCGTGCGGCTGATCTGGGCGTCAGCGCCGAGGTCCTCGGCCGCACCGTGCAGACGCTCTTTGCCTCCCGCACTGTAACCACCTATCTCGACCGTGGCCGCGAGTACGACGTAATGCTCCAGGCCGCGCCCGGGGACCGGGATACGCCGGGCGATCTGAGCAACCTCTGGGTTCGCGGCGCTGACGACGAGACGTTGATTCCCGTGGCGGCTCTGGTCGATCTCGGTGAGGAGGGTGCGCCCCCGGTGCTGACGCGTGTGGACCGCCTGCCGGCCGTGACCCTGACGGCATCGCTGGCCCCGGGGTACGATCTTGGGTCCGCGCTGGCTTACCTGGATGCGGTGGCCGCCGAAGAGCTGCCGGGTGAGGCGCGGATCAGTTATGCCGGGCTCTCGGATGAGTTCAAGCGTGCTGGCGGGGCGATTTTCCTGACCTTTGCCCTGGCGTTGCTCATCGTCTTCCTGGTTCTCTCCGCGCAGTTCGAGAGTTTTGTCCACCCGTTGATCATCATGACCGCGGTGCCCCTGGCCGTGACCGGCGCCCTGGGCGCGTTGCTACTCGGTGGTCAGAGCCTGAATATCTACAGTCAGATCGGGATGATCTTGCTCATCGGGCTGATGACCAAGAACGGTATCCTCATCGTGGAGTTCGCCAACCAGTTGCGCGATGAAGGGCGCTCCGTTCGCGAGGCGATCCTCGATGGGGCAACGCTGCGTTTTCGCCCGGTGCTGATGACGGCGATCTCCACCATTTTCGGTGCGCTGCCGCTGGTCCTGGCACTGGGCGCCGGGGCGGAGAGCCGCGCCGCGATCGGTACCGTGATCATCGGCGGGATGGGTTTTGCGACGCTGCTGACCCTGGTGGTGATTCCGGTGTTGTACGATCGACTGGCTCGCTTCACGACCCCGGTGAACGTGGTCAGCCAGCAGCTGGAACACCTGGAGGCTGCTCACGGCCAAGGGCGTGTCGGTGCTGCTCTTGGAGACCGGAGTGGTTGAGCAGCAGGGACGTTTCGCGGTGAGCCACCGAAAGGACGCGGTGGCTGAGTGCTAGCCATGGAGGGAAGTATCGATGGTGAAACGACGGATCGGCGGGGAGTTCTTTTCCGCAGCAACGGCCACACTGCTTCTGATTGCGGCGGTACCACCGGCTGCCGGGACCGGCGGGCCGTGTGCAGGTGCGCCCGAGAAGGCCGTGCACGAGCTGTCCGGGCAGGCGGTGGAACGCCGCGCACCGAAGCGCCCGGTAACCGTGGACGGGGTGGTCACCGCTACCTTCCTCGGCGAGGACGAACTCGGCGGTTTTTTCCTGCAGGGGGCTGATGTGGCGCCCGACGGGATGCCCGCGGGCCTCTTCGTATACGCCCCCGATCTCGCTCCGGCCAAGCGTGAGAAAGTGGAAGCGGGGGCCCGGGTGCGCCTGCGGGGCCGTCCGGGCTCACACCACGGCCGCCCGCAGCTGGAGGGAACCGAGATGCTCGCCCGCTGCGGCGAGGCGGAGCCGCAGCGGCTGGCCATCGAATGGCCACCGCCGGATCGGGAGCGGCTCGAGGGCGTCTGGGTAGGTATCGAGACGCCGTTGGTGGTCACCGGCAACCACGAGCTCGCGCGGTACGGAAGCCTTGAGCTTGCGCCGCACCGCCGGGCCTTCCGGCCGACCAATTTCCGCTCTGGCGATGGGCCGGAGGATCCGGATCGCGCCGAGGAGCGCCTGATCCTTGACGATGGCAGCTACCGGGGCCGGCCGGACCCGATCCCCCATGTTGATGGTGACGGCAGCCGCCGGGTGGGTACCCGCATCGAGGACCTCACCGGGGTCGTCAGCCACGCTTTCGACGCCTGGCGTCTTCATCCCACCGAGAAACCGGATTTCCAGTCAGACAATCCGCGGCCGGATCCCTTGCCGGACCCTGCCGGTGGCGCAATCCGGATTGCTGCTTTCAATGTGGAAAACTACTTCCTGACCCTCGGGCAGCGGGGGGCGGCCAACGCCAGGGAGTTGGCGATCCAGCGTGCCAAGTTGCTGGCGGCGGCGCGGCAGCTGCGAGCCGATCTCCTCGTGCTGGTGGAGATGGAAAACCGCCCTGATGCCCCCGAGGACTTTGTCACCCGCCTGGCCGAGGCCACGGGCCAGCCTTGGCGCTTGGCCCGGGGCGGTGATACCGGTTCCGACGCGATCAAGGTCAGCCTTGCCTACCGGGCTGACCGCCTGGAGCCGGTTACCGAGGTGGCACGGGATAGCCGTGAAGTACACCATCGGCCGCCGCCGGTGGCCGGGTTCCAGCCGCTTGGCGGGGGCGACCCGTTTGGCGTGGCCGGAATCCACTTCAAGGCGAAGGTCGGCTGCCCTGACCGTGGTGATGTCGATCGTGGCCAGGGATGCTGGAATCTTCGGCGTACAGAGCAGGCTCAAGCCCTCGCCGACTACCTACAGCAGTGGCGGAGCCGGAAGCGGCAGCTGCCGGTGCTGATCGCTGGTGACCTGAACGCCTACGGCGGCGAGGATCCCGCCCGCGCCCTGGCTGAAGCTGGCAAGGTGGATCTGCTCGCCGAGCACGTGCCCTGGGAAAGCCGCTACACGTACGTTTTTCGCGGAGAGTCCGGCTACCTGGACCACCTTCAGGCCCATCCGCGTCTGGCGGAGCGGGTTGCGGCGGTTCACACCCATCCGATCAATGCCGACGAGCCTCGGCACCTGGAGTTCGACAGCGATTTTGTCCGGGGCGAGTGGGTGCGCGATGATGCGTACCGCTCCTCGGACCACGACCCCATCGCCGTGGATCTGCGCCGCCAGGGTGGGGCCGGTGGCGGCAAGCCGTGATGCCGCCCATGGTTAGCCTGTATGGTGTTGCCATGGACCGCGAAGCCCTTCAGCCGATCCTCGATCAACTCCAGGCCGATCTCGACGGTCTGGACTGCGACACGGCGTCCCGCCGCCACGCGTCCTGGCTGCCGATCTGGCAGCGGTTGCGACGGCGCATTGCGGCGTTGCAGGGCCGCCTGGAGCGTCAGGACGAGCCCCTGCTGGCTGTGCTCGCCGGCGGGACCGGGGCAGGGAAGTCGACGCTTGCCAATACCCTGGCTGGTGGGGCGGTCAGTGCCACCAGCGCCCGTCGGCCGACTACAGCTGCCCCGCTGGCGCTGGGCCGGGCGGAGGATCTCGATGCCGTCCTACGCCGCGGCGTGCTCGCCGCCGAAGCTGGGCAGACGCTGCGCAGCGCACCGGTGCCGAGTATGCCGGAGGGGTTGGTGGTCGTGGACGCACCGGACGTTGATAGCATCGAGACCAGCCATCGAGCGACCACGGATCGGCTGCTTGAAGTTGCCGACGTGTGGGTCTGGCTGACGACGGCACGGACGTATGCTGATGAGGCGGGGATGGCCTATCTGCGCCAGGCAGCCGGGCTCGACTGCTCGATCTGGGTGATCCTGACCCAGGCCGAGGCCGCCGAGGCCGAGGAGATCCTCCCGGATCTTGATGCCAAGCTGGCGGCCGCGGGCCTGCGTGATTGGATCACATCCTGGGTGCCGACAGCGGCCATCGAAGACCAGCAGCTTCCCGGGGACGCCGCAGCGGAGGTGGTCGGGCGCCTCCGCGGGCTGGCACCGGAGACGGCGCGCCGTGCCCATCGGGAACGCACGGTCGCCGGTGCCTTGCGTCATCTGCCAACGGAGATGGATGAACTCCTCACCGCGATCGATGAAGAACGGGCGGTCGCCCGTGAGCTAAGCGCGACGGTCGCTCAGGCTTACCACGGGGTGCCTGGGCGCGTGCTGGCCGCCTTGGCCGAAGGCGATCCATTGCGCCGGGAGGTTCTGCGTCGCTGGACGGAGTTGGTCGGCAGCGGCTGGTGGCAGCGCCAGCTACAATCGGCCCTGGGCTCGCTCACGCCCCGGCGCTGGCTGCAGTGGTTGCCGCGCAGCCGTAGCTCGCAGCGTGCTGTGGCAACGGCCCAACAGGAGGTGCGCGCGGGCCTGGCCGAGGTGCTGCGCGATGTGCTCGATGAGACCGCTGCGGAGGTGGAGAGCGACTGGCAGGGCGGGTCTTCGGGGCGGTGGCTGCTTGCTGAGCAGGGTTCTCCGCGCGAGTGTGGCGAGGTTGCCCGGGAGGACGCCGCGCGGGATCTCGTCCGCGCCTGGGAGGCCCGCGTGGCTGAGCATGTGGCGACGATCGGGCGTGAGAAGCTCAGCTGGGCGCGCCGGGCAACGGCAGGCATCAACGCCACGATCACGAGCGCTGTGGTGGTGCTCTTTACCCTTAGCGGCGGTCTGACCACCGGGGAAGCGGCCCTGGCGGCAGCCGGCTCGACGACGACCCATACGGTCCTGTCACGGATTCTCGGTGAGCGCAATGTCAACCAGTTGATCACCGAAATTCGAGCGGAGCTGCACGAGCGGGTCGAGGCGCTGGCCAACGAGGAGGCGGCGGTCTACCACGCGCGGCTCAATCCCGTCGCGCCTCCGGAGGAGGCGGTGGCGGCCTTGCGTGAGCATCGCGCGCGGTTGGAGGCGCTGGCATGATTCGGGGGTTGCCGGGCGCACGCAGGGCGTCTCAGGAGCCGCTCGAAGCCGATCCGCTGGCTACCGCCGAGGCCCTGGAGGAGCTGGGTCGCGGGCGACTGCCGCCGGAAATCAGCGACGCCATAGCCACATTTCTGCAGCGGGCGCGGCAGCGCCTCGACCACTCGCGCGAGCACGTCGTCGTCGCCTTTGCCGGTGGTACCGGGAGCGGCAAGTCCTCGCTGGTCAACGCCGTGGTCGGCACGGAGGTCTCGCCGCCGGGGGTTCGTCGGCCCACCACCGATCACGCCCGGGCGGCGGTCTTCGGTGCCGGGGAGTCGGTGGAGGCGCTCCTCGACTGGCTGCAGGTCTATGATCGCCAGCACTTCGAGGAGCCGGCGGAACTCGCCGGGGCCGTTCTTCTCGACCTCCCCGATATCGACTCGGTGGTCCGTGATCACTGGGCCGCAGCCGATCGGCTC
>PUNM01000143.1 GCA_003552625.1 Ectothiorhodospiraceae bacterium | reverse complement strand
CTCGGTGGCCGGCACCCGCTGGTGAAAATCCGCTACGGTCTCCGCAAGCCGGTCCACCGCCTCTTCCGGTAGCCGCCCCTCACGAAGCAGCCGGTTCATCAGCTCGTCTTCTGGAAAGCGGCGCATCAGGACCGCGTGCTCGATCGGCGTACCCGCCCCCTCGAGCTGCGGCTGCTCGATGCTGCCGGCGATGGGAATGCGCCGCAGGTAGATCGCCGGCGCCAAACGCCCATTAAGGCGGATCTCCTCGTCACAGTAGTGACGCCGGCGCTCCAGGGCTGAGAAATCGAGAAAGCCCAGATCCAGAGGTTTTTTGATCTTGACTGCGTAATCACCGGCCAAGAGCACTGTGGAGATATGCGTCTCTACCCGGCGCACCTCCTCGACAGGCCAAGGATAGCGGGCCGGGTCCTCAAGCGCCGTCGCCAGCTGACGGTGCGCCTCGAGGCTACTGATCGGGTCCGTCACAGCCGTCCTCCATCTCGTCGCTCGGCACATCCCAGCTTGCCGGGTTCAGCCTGCAGCCGCCAGCCTGTACCCTCTACCCCATGATCGAACACAATGAGCATGCGCGCCCAGGGGAGGGTCTCCCATGGGCGGACGTTATCGAGCAGCTCCCCTGGAACCAGGACGGCCTGCTCCCCGCCATCGCCCAGCAACACGATACCCGCGAGGTCCTGATGCTGGCGTGGATGAATCGCGAGGCCCTGGAAGAGAGCCTGCGCGCCGGGCGGGTCTGCTTTTACTCCCGCTCCCGCGGCAAACTCTGGCGCAAGGGCGAGTCGTCGGGACAGACGCAGCAGCTCCGCGAGCTTCGCCTGGACTGCGACGGCGACACCCTGTTGCTGCTCGTGGACCAGCAAGGGCCGGCCTGTCACACCGGTCGGCGCAGCTGCTTCTATAATGCGCTCCGCGGGGCGGAAGTGGTTGTTCTGGAAGCGCCCCAGGTCGACCCGAAGACGCTCTACCGCAACGGCTGAGGATGCCCCTCAGGCCCGCGCCGGGCTGAGCATGGCGCGCAAGGAAGTCGTCAGGGCGAAGAGCAGCGTCGCGGTCACGACGATCGTTGGGCCCGTGGGCAGATCCCACTGGAACGACGCGACCAGACCGCCGATCACCGCCAGACAACCCACCCCGGCGGCGGCCACGGCCATCTGCTCCGGGGTCCGGACAAAGGCCCGCGCCGCGGCCGCGGGGATGATCAACATCGACGTTACGAGCAGAATACCGACGATCTGCATGGCGAGCGCGATGGTCAGCGCCACGAGCGCCATGAAGATCAGCTGCACCGGCAGCGCCCGGACCCCCTCCACCTGGGCCAGTTCCTCATGAATCGTGATGGCCAGCAGTGGCCGCCAGATCAGGACCAGCGTCCCGAGCACCACCGCCCCGCCACCGAAGATCCAGTAAAGATCCAACGGCGTGACGGCGAGGATATCGCCGAACAGGTAACCCATCAGGTCAACGCGCAGCCCCTCCATGAAAGCAATGGCGACAAGCCCCAGCGACAGGGAGCTGTGGGCGAGGATCCCGAGCACTGTATCGCTGGCCAGACGCTGACGCCGCCGCAGGGTAACCAGGAGTACCGCCACCAGCGCGCAGACCACCAGGATCCCGAGATTGAGATGGATCCCGAAGAGGAAGCCCAGGGCGATGCCCAGCAGGGCGGAGTGGGCCAGGGTGTCACCAAAGTAGGCCATACGACGCCAGACCACAAAGCTTCCCAGCGGCCCGGCCACCAGGGCCAGCCCGAGCCCGGCGGCGAGCGCCATGAGGATGAATTCATCCATGACCACCCCCTGCCACCTTGTGGGCCCGGTCGCCGTGGTGGTGGTCGTGCGGGAAGACGCCGGTATCCGGACCCAGGTGCGATCCGAAGAGCTTGTGGTATTCCGGGTGCTCCATCACCGACGCCGGAGCGCCACGGCAGGCAATGCGCCCGTGCTCCAGGCACAGGACCTCGTCGCTGGCCGCCATGACCAGATTGAGGTCGTGGGAGATCACCACTACGGCACACCCGTACCGATCCCGCAGGCTACCAATCAACCGGTAGAGCGCCCCCTGGCTGCGCCCATCCAGACCGGCCGCCGGTTCATCCAGGGCCAGCATGGAAGGACGCTGCAGCAAGGCCCGGGCCAGCAGCACCCGCCGCATCTCACCGCCGGAGAGGACCTGCAGGGGCTGGTCGAGCAGCGTGTCCACCTCGGCATCGGCAGTCACCTCCCGCCAGCGCCGCCGATCCACACGCCCGGAGAGGGCCATGAAGCGGCGCGCGGTAATCGGCAGGTTGGGGTCCACGGCAAAGTGCTGGGGCACGTAGCCAATGCGCAGATCACCACTGCGCTCCACCGAGCCGGCCGCCGGCGGGGTCAGCCCGAGAAGAACCCGCAGCAGGGTCGATTTACCCGCCCCGTTGTTACCAACGAGCGTGGTGATCCGGCCCGGCACCACGTCCAGATCCACGCCCTCCAGAACCCACCGATCCCCAAAGCGCACGGCCACGCCGCGGGCGCGGACCAGAGCCGGTCGGGGCATCGCCTTCCCGCTCAACGACTGCACTGCGGGCATACCCCCTCCAGCTCGACCACCGCCGTATCCGCCTGGAAACCGAGCGCGCCGGCCTTGCGCTGCAGCAGCCGGGCGATCTCCTCGTCAGCCAGCTCAGCCACCGCAGAGCAGCCGCGGCAGACCAGCAGTTGGACCGGGTGACGGTGCCCCGGCTCGCCGCAACCGATATAGGCGTTCAAGGATTCCACCCGATGGATCAGACCCTGCTGAAGCAGAAAATCGAGCGTCCGGTAGACCGTAGGTGGCGCTGCGCCGGCGCGTTCCTCCCGCAGGCGGGCGAGAAGATCGTAAGCCTTGACCGGCTGGTGCTGCTCCCAGACCAACTCCAGGATGCGCCGACGCAGCCGGGTAAAGCGCATACCGCGACGGCGGCAGAGCGCTTCCGCAGCGGCCATCGCGCCTTCCCGGCAGCGGGAATGGTCGTGATCATCCGCCGGAAATGGGGCGATCGTTGCTGGATGCGGACCGGCCATCCTCAAGCTCCCGTTGCCCGATTTTTTGGTATTGTATAACATTAAACTTTCCGAATCAGTGAGGCTTGGCGCCACCATGAAGATCCGTCACGCGCTACTGGCGGCCGTGATTGCTGCCTTCGCCAGCCACGCCGGCGCAACCCCCCAGGTGGTAGCTACAATCAAGCCGATCCACAGCCTCACTGCGGGCGTGATGAACGGCGTAGGCGAACCGGAGCTCCTGCTCTCCGCCGGGGACTCCCCGCACACCTACTCAATGCGCCCGTCGGAGGCGCGCGCTGTCCGCGGTGCGGACCTCGTCATCCGCATTTCCCCGCACATGGAGGCCTTTCTGGAACGCGCCATCGAGGCCCGCGGTGACCCGGAAACCGTGCTCACGCTGGCAGATGTCGAGGGCGTTGACCTTCCCGGCACCCGCTCCGGCGATGCCTGGAAGTCCGATCACGATCACGCCGGGCACGGGCACGATCATTCCCACGCCGAGCAGCGCCGCGACTACCACCTGTGGCTCGACCCGCAGCACGCCGTCGCGCTCACCGACGCGATCACAGAGCGTCTCGCAGCAATCGACCCGGACAACGCCGAGCACTACAGGGAGAACGCCGCCGCTCAGACCGAACGCCTCAAAGCGCTGGACGCGCGCCTCAAGGAACGCCTGGAGCCGATACGCGGCCGCCCCTATGTGGTCTTCCACGACGCCTACCAGCATTTCGAGCGACGCTACGGCCTCGAGGCGGTCGGTGCTGTAACGGTCAATCCGGAGCAGCCACCAGGCGCGCGCCACCTGCAAGACATCCGTGGGCAGATCCGGGACCTGGGGGCCGTATGCGTGTTCAGCGAGCCGCAGTTCGAGCCGGCTATCGTTCGCTCGCTAGTCCGTGGCCTGGACGCCCGCGGTGGCGAGCTGGACCCGCTTGGCGCCGGCCTGGAGCCGGGGCCGGATGCCTACTTCAAGCTCCTTGAGCGACTCGCCGACGGCTTTCTGGATTGTCTCGCTGAGGATGAATGACTCAGCCCGGCCGGCAACCCCAGCAACCCGGGACGGTCTCTAGACGCCTTCGCGCAAGTAGACTGGGCGAATCGCCGTCGCCGCCAAGGTAGCTCCGGCCTGCCAGCGCTCCAGAGCCTGCGGCAGGAGATCCCGTGCCTCCGGCAATGCCTCGGGGTCCTGCCCACGGGCAGTGGCCGGCAGCTCCTGGCTGTAACGGGCGAATCCCCGGCCCACGCCGAACCAGTCGTCCCCCTCCACGGCAACGGCCCCCGGATCGTCCACGGACTCCGGGGCACACGGCGCTATCCGGCCCGCGGCATCCAGTTCATAGACCCCCCAGTAGACCTGAGCCATGCGTGCATCCAGCGCTGCCAGTACCCGCAACGCCCCGTGGCGCCGGCCAGCCCCCTGGGCCAGCGCCGCCAGGGTTGAGACCGGCATCGCTGGAACCCCCCAGGCAAGACAGAGCCCCTGAGCGACGCCCGCTCCCAGCCTGACGCCGGCGAAGGCGCCGGGGCCGCAACCGAAGGCAACCCCATCCACCATGCCCGGGCTGACCCCGGCTTCCGCCATCGCCCGCTCCAGCATCGGCAGCAGCTGCACAGTGTGCTGGCGCGGCGCCTCGACTGTACACGCGCTGCGCACGGAGGACGCGCAGCCGACCGCCACCGAGCACGCCTCGGTACTCGTCTCCAGGGCCACAATTACAGGCTCTCGCGCCATGACCTCTCCTCTCTTGCAGCCGGCGCACTATAGCGTGGATAGAGGCAATCCGGGCAGCCCCCGGGCACCACCGCACCTTGACCCACCACGGGCCGGCTGCTGTAATGCCGGAAAAGTCGTAGATTGGAGCAACGCTCCTTGCTCGAAGACCGTCCCATTGTCTTCCGCCCCCCAAGCCTCGAAGACGGCGCCGCCATCCACCGAGTGGTCCAGCGAACCGGCGTGCTGGATGTGAACTCCTGCTACCTCTACCTGCTGCTCAGCGAGGAGTTCGCGGATACCTGCGTCGTGGCTGAGGAAGCCGGACAATTGCTCGGCTTCGTCACCGGCGTGCGCTTGCCCCGAAGACCGGATTCCATCTTTCTCTGGCAGGTGGGGGTCGACCCGCAGGCTCAGGGCCTTGGCCTGGGCAAGCGCCTTCTGCGCGCTTTCCTGGAGAGCCCGGGGGCAGAATCCGCCCGCGCTCTGGAGACCACCATCTCCCCTTCGAACGCGGCCTCGCAGGCGCTTTTCCAGGCCATTGCACGCGAACGCGGCGCGCAGATCACGGTGTCTCCCTACTTCCGCGAAGACCACTTCCCCGCCGGCCATGAAGCCGAAGAGCACTATCACATTGCCCCAATCCGCTGAGCCGGCCGCAGGCCGCGCGGGCGGCTTTCCCCTTTCCAAGACAGCACAGAGGCGAGTCAGGACATGAACCTGGATGTGATGCAGACCATCGAGCAGCACGAGTCGGTCGTGCGCTCCTACATTCGGACCTTCCCCAAACCCTTCGACAAAGCGGAGGGGGTTCGCGTCTACGACACCGACGGCAACGCCTATCTCGACTTCTTCGCCGGCGCCAGCGTCCTGAACTACGGGCACAACAACCCGGAACTACGCCAACCGCTGATCGAGTACCTGCAGCAGGGTCGGATCGTCCACAGCCTGGATATGGCTTCCGTGGCCCGCGCAGAGTTCCTCGAGGCCTTCAATCGCCTGATCCTCGAGCCCCGCAACATGAATTACCGGGTGCAATTCCCCGGCCCGACAGGCACTAACGCCGTCGAAGCGGCCCTGAAGATCGTCCGCAAAGTCACTGGACGGCACAAAGTGCTCTCCTTCACCAATGCCTTCCACGGCATGACCGTCGGCTCCCTGGCGGTTACGGGCAACGCCTTCAAGCGCAAGGGGGCGGGCTTCCCGCTGACCTACAGCGAGAGCATGCCGTATTGCGGGTACTTCGGCCCCGACGTCAACACCTTGCACTATGTCGACAAGCTCCTCGACGACAAGGGCAGCGGCATCGACCAGCCCGCTGCGATGATCGTCGAAACGGTCCAGGGCGAGGGCGGACTGGCCGCCTGCACCATGGACTGGCTCAAGGGGATCGAGGAGATCTGCCGGCGCCGGGATATCCTGCTGATCGTTGACGATATCCAGACCGGCAACGGGCGCACCGGCCCCTACTTCAGTTTCGAGGAAGCCGGCATTGAGCCGGATGTCGTCACGGTATCCAAGTCGATCAGTGGCTTCGGCCTGCCCATGGCGCTCACCCTGGTCAAGCCGGAACTCGACATCTGGGAGCCCGGCGAGCACAACGGGACCTTCCGCGGCCACAACCTGGCCTTCGTAACTGCGAAACGCGCCCTTGAACTCTACTGGAGTGATGACGCGCTGCAGCGGGAGACGGAGCGCAAGGGCGAGCGCATCCACGAGGCCTTGCAGCAGATGATCGACAAGCACCCTGAGGCCGGCGGTGCCCATCGGGGACGCGGCATGATGCGGGGAATCCGCTTCGCCGCCGACAAAGAGCTGGCAAGCACGGTCTCCGATGTCGCCTTCGAGCACGGCCTGATCATCGAGACCTCCGGGCCAGACGACGACGTCCTCAAGCTCCTGCCGCCTCTGGTCATCAGCGACGACGATCTCGAGCAGGGCCTGGCGACCATCGAGCGCTCCCTCGGCGAGGCCATCCAGCGCCGCGGCCTCGCCTGAACGCCCGTCACCGCCGGCACCGGTGGGCGCCGGTGCCGCCTTCCGGCCCCCGACGGACCGCAACCTACTCCAGCACTAGCGAGGTAACCGTATGATCGTCCGCCACCTCAACGAAATCATCGGTTCCGACCGCGAGGTCGAGACCGACGAGTTCATCAGCCGCCGATTCATCCTCAAGGGCGACGGCATGGGGTTCTCGTTCCACGAGACCATCATCAAGGCCGGCACCGACATGTTCATCTGGTACGCCAACCACGTCGAATCGGTCTACTGCATCTCCGGCAAGGGGGAGATCGAGGTTGTCGGTGGCGAAACCTACCGGATCGAGCCCGGCATGATCTATGGTCTCGACAACCATGAGAAGCACTACCTGCGTGCCGAGGAGGAGCTGCGGCTGATGTGCGTCTTTAACCCGGCACTGACCGGGCGCGAGGTCCACGACGAGAACGGCACCTATCCGATCCTCGACTGACCCGGCTCATCAATCGCTGCCGTGAGCCCGCCGGGCGAGTTCGCGGCAGCGCTCCAGTTCCGCCTGAACGGCATCCAGCGCCGGCCGTTGTAGTTCGGAGCTTACCTCCGCAAGCTGCCGCGCCATTTTACGCCGGTGACGCCGCGCCCCGAGGCGCACCGGACCGCGTAACAAGATCCCGAATAATCCGGTCACGGTCAGCCCCCCGGCGAAGAGGGCCGTAGGCCAGCGCAGCTCTCCCACCAGCACCGGCGCCGGCACAGTCGGCAGCGCCAGCCAGTCCGCGACCCCCCGCGCCACCAGCCAGACCAGCCCCGCGAACGCGGCCCATTCCGCCGCCCCGCGCAGGCCCGCGGCCATGCGCCACCAGATGCGGCCCCGCGGTTCGACCGGCACCGCCTCGAGCCGATCGCGCAGATCACGACCGAGGGGATCCGCCGCGGCGGCGGCGAGCTGCCGCAACCGCTCCGCCGCCGGCTCGGGTAGTGCGGCAACCGCTGGCGCTACCGCCTGGTACAGCGCTTGGCTCAACTGAGCGCGGCGCACCGTGACCGCCGGCCCTCCCGCTGACTCCGGGCGTTTCCGGCCGCGCAGGCGCGCGAAGCCCCGGCCGACGGCACCCAGAAGCGGGGAGCGCATCGCTCGCTCAGCGCCGCGCTGATACGCCTGTTCGGCAGCCTCGGCCAGTGCTGCGCCATTGGAGGCGGCGCTCAGACCGTCGGCCAGTGCCCGGGTATCGAGGCGAAGCTTCTGCGGCTCCGGCAAACACGCCACAGCCCGACCGCGCAGTTCCGCGGCGTCAGCCTGCAGGCGCACCAACGGCGCCCGCCGCTCTTCGACCGCCTCAACCACCGCTCGCCGCAGTGTGCCGACCCCCTCCCCGGTGCGCGCCGCCACCGTCCACACCGCAGCCCGATCCAGCCCCTCAGCAGCAAGCAACTCCTCCAGGTGTCCACGGCAGGTCGCCATCGACCGGGAATCCAGACGATCAGCATGATTGAGAGCGATCAGCACGACCTCGGCATGGTGCGCCAGGCGGCTTAAGTACCCCTGATGGCCAACAGCGTGGGCGTACTTGAGCGGGTCCACCACCCAGACCAGCAGATCGCAGCGATCGACGAGCCG
>PUNM01000114.1 GCA_003552625.1 Ectothiorhodospiraceae bacterium | reverse complement strand
CGATAGCCCGGGTGAGCTGGTAGTGGGCGGCGAGGGAATCGGGATTGAAGATCCCCTCGGGGTGGTCGTCGTTGACCTGGCCGACGACGATCATGTCGTGAAGGTTGAACTGCTCCTGGACTTGGTCGTGGAGCACGCGGTCGGCCTGATCTGCCGGGAGCATGTTCTCGGGATCGGTGTCGATCTGAATGCGCGGGATCAACAGGGCCAACCCCGCCACCAGGAGCAGCATGGCAGCGAAGATCCAGCGGCGTCGCTCAATGCACCAGTACGCCAGGCGTTCCCCCATCTTCCACCTCGTATTCTTGTGTGCTGATATGGCATAATATGCATATAAATCGATCTGTATCAATACGCGTTGACTTTGGCCGCGCTTGAGGAGGACGCATGGCAAGTACGACACCGGACCCGGAGACCCTGGAGTACATCGCGTCCCAGTTCCGCGCTCTCGGCGAGCCGTTGCGGCTGCAGCTGTTGCACGCACTCCAGGACGGTGAGAAGAGCGTCGGTGAGCTGGTCGAGGTGACCGGCTCGTCCCAGCCAAATGTTTCCCGCCATCTGGCGGTCCTACGCCAGCGTGGTCTCGTAACGCGACGAGCGGCCGGTACCTTGGCCTACTTCGCCATCGCTGCGCCGTACGTCTTCGATCTATGCGACGCAGTCTGCGGCACGCGCGCGCAGGGCCATTCCACCGCGGGAGATGCGGCGCCACAGACACCGCCATAACGGGGCAGGCCCGGCGTCGGCGCGACGGATCCCTGTTAGACTGGGAGGCCAATTCGGGCCGAAAAAAGGCAGATCGATGACCGCGGGAACGGCGGAGGGGGTCCTACGCTTCGAGCCGGCGCAGGCGGCACGCATCCTGGCCTGGATGCGCACTACGGCCACGACCGGCCAGTTCATCACCATCCTTTTTGTCCACTTCGGCCTCGGCCTGACATTACCGCTTGTGCCGATGCTCCTGACCGTCACGGCGCTGGCGGCGTGGAATGCCTTCGCCTTCTGGCGCCTGCGTTACGCGCCGGAGCAGATCACCCAGGCGGAAGTCCTCTTCAACCTGCTGATTGATGTGGTCGCCCTTACGGTCCTCCTCGGGCTCGCCGGCGGGCCCTCCAACCCGTTTGTCTCCCTCTATCTTGTGCCGGTGGCACTGGCGGCGGTGGCCGTACCCTCCAATCTGGCTCTGGTTGTTGCCATCCTCTGTGTCGTGCTCTACGGCTTGCTGCTGGCGCTGTTCCTGCCCATGGAGGGCCCGCATCCGGTCATCGGGGGCGATTTCAACCTGCATATGATCGGCATGTGGGTTAATTTCGTGATCTCGGCCTGGATGATCACGGTCTTCGTGCGCTTTATGGCTTCGGTGTTGCGGCGCCAGGACTGGCGCCTCTCACGGGCCCGTGAGAACACCCTGCGCAATGAGCAGATTGTGGCGCTCGGCACGGTTGCAGCCGGTGCCGCCCATCAGCTCGGCACTCCGCTGTCGACCATGTCGATGGTTGTCGATGAGCTTCGTCAGGAGCGCCGGGATGACCCGGAGCTGCAGGAGGAGCTGGAACTTATTCGTTCGCAGCTTGCGGTCTGCAAGGAAACCTTGGAAGATCTCAAGGATGCAGGGGCGGCAGGGAGCGACCAGGGTGGCCGCACCGTCTCGCTCCAGCGACACGTGGCGCGGATCGTGGATACCTGGCGGCTGATGCATCCGCAGATTGAGCCCCACGTGGTTTACGAGGAACCGTTCGAGGACGTGGAGATCAGCCAGGATCCGACGCTCATGCACGCGCTGCTCAACCTCCTGAACAACGCTGCGGAGGCGTCGCTGGCCAATGGCAACAGCGGGGTGGATGTCTCCATTAGCAGTGATGGCGATACCCTGACTCTGGTCATCGACGACGAAGGCACCGGGCTCGATTCCGACCGGGTGCGCTACGCCGGGCGGGTCGTGCAGACCACCAAGCCGTCCGGCATGGGGATCGGGCTTGTACTGGCCAACGCCACGGTGGATCGCTTCGGCGGCAGTGTGACCCTGATGGGGGCACCGGATGGCGGGGCCCGCACACGGATTGAAGTCTCCCTCGAGCGTCTGCGCAGTGGAAACAGCGCTTGAGCGGGGGTTCCAGCGAGAGGCTGTAGGAGGAGAGGAGGAAGACCGATGCTCAATGGCCCATCGATCCTCATCATCGATGACGATACCACCTTCTCGTCAGTGCTCGGGCGCTCGCTGTCGCGCCGCGGGTGCCAGGTGGACTCGGCGGAGGAGCCGGAGACCGCCCTGCAGAAGGCCCGAGCGCAACAACCGCAATATGTGGTGCTCGACCTCAAGTTGGGTGAACACTCCGGCCTGAGTCTGGTTGAGCCGCTCAAGGAGGTTCTGCCCCAGTCGCGGATCCTCGTGCTCACCGGATACGCCAGCATCCCGACGGCGGTGGAGGCAATCAAGCTTGGCGCCTATAACTACCTGCCCAAGCCCACGGACGCCGATACCGTGCTCGCTACCCTGGAGGGCAAGCCGACCACCGAACCGGACAAGCCGCCGGAGCGGCCCATGTCGCTGCGTCGGCTGGAGTGGGAGCAGATCCAGCGCGTTCTCAATGAGCATGACGGGAATATCTCGGCTGCGGCACGAGCCCTCGGGATCCATCGGCGGACCCTGCAGCGCAAGCTGAGCAAGCGGCCCGTCAAGCAGTAGCGCCGCGAGGTGCCTTGCAGGACATATCGCAACTTCGTTATATTTTGTTGCGAGCGGGTTGCAGTGGCAGCCCATCCGCAGCAAGAAGGAGTGATCAGTCCATGCGAGCTTTCAAAAGCGGGATCGCTGCAACCCTGCTGACACTCGGGGGAATCGGCGCGGCGCAGGCCGAGGGGCCGAACAAGCTCTTTGTCACGGTTACCTCGGATGAGGTGCATAACCAGGCGTTCGCCATGATTCTGGCAACCCAGGGCATGCAGCAGGGGCAGGAGCCGCGTGTACTGCTCTGCGGGCCGGGAGCGGAGATGGCCACCGACGACTATGAGGCAGAGGCTGTCGAGCCGGCCGGAGCCAACCCGCAACAGATGATGCAGAATCTCATCAATGAGGGTGTTCAGGTGGATGTCTGCGCCATCTTTCTCCCCAATACTGATTTCACCGAGGACGATCTAATCGACGGCGTGGGCGTGGCGAGTGCTGAAGAGGTGGCCGAGTACATGGCGGACCCGCAGGTACGCTACTTCGCCAACTGACCACCTGGCGGCGGCCGGGTGACAGGCCCGGCCGCCGTGAAGTGGATCGGCGCTCCGCCGTGAATCGTGAGCGGCCATGACCAACGCGCTGATCCATGTCCAACGGCTCACCAAGCGCTATCCGGAAGGGGCTGTCCGGCGGACGGTCCTGGATGGGTTCGACCTGACCATCCAGCGCGGCGAAGCCGTCGCCCTGATGGGGCCTTCTGGTTCCGGGAAATCCACTCTCCTCAATCTGATTGGTGCCATGGAGCGGCCTGATAGCGGCGCCGTCTGGTTCGACGGTACCGACTTGGCCGAACTCGATGAGACTGAACGCACCTTGTTCCGACGCCGCCGGCTCGGATTCATCTTCCAGCAGTTGAATCTCGTGCCGACCCTGACGGTTCTAGAGAACCTGCTGTTACCGCTTGAACTCAATCGTGCCCTGGATCGCGGCGCCCGGCGCCGGGCGCAGGCGCTTCTTGAGCGGGTCGGCCTCCCCGAGCGGGGCGATTCGTACCCGGAACGGCTCTCCGGCGGGGAACGCCAGCGGGTCGCGGTGGCGCGCGCCTTGGTACACGGCCCGGATCTTCTGCTGGCGGACGAGCCAACGGGCAGTCTCGACGCGCAGACGGCGGGCGTGGTACTCGATTTGTTCGATGAGTTGCGGCGCGAGTACGGCATGACTGCAGTGATTGCCACCCACGCACCGGACGTGGCCGAGCGCGCCGATCGGGTTGTGGAGCTTCGGCGTCGCGCACACGCCGGGGGGAGTGCTGCTTGATTCTGGCCCGCGCCGGGCTTCGCCACCACCTGCGCAACCCCTGGCAGGCCGCGTTGGCCATTCTCGGGGTAGCCCTGGGCGTTGCGGTGGTGGTCGCAGTGGAGTTGGCGAACGCCTCTGCGGAACGGGCGTTCACCCGCTCCGCAGAGGCGCTTGCGGGTGATGCTACGCACCGCGTTACCGCTGGCTCAGCCGGTCTCGACGAAGGCTTGTATGCACAGTTGCGGCGCAGTGGGGTGCGGCCGGCAACGCCGGTCGTCGAGGGGTATGTAGATGGCCCGCAGGGGCGCCCGCTGCGTGTGCTTGGAGTTGATCCGTGGGCGGAGGCCGGGGTCCGGGATACAGTCGCTGGCGCGGCGTTCCGGGTCGATGCCGCGGACTGGTTGGGCAGCGAGGCCGCTGCCGTTCTCTTCGAGAAGGATGCGCAGCGGCTTGGGATCGGAGCCGGTGATCGGCTGGATGTAGAGGTGGGTGGGCGGGGGCGCAGCCTGGTGGTGGCCGCTGTCGCCGAACCGGCCGATGCGCTGACAGCCGAGGGGCTGCGGGACACGGTCGTCGTCGATATTGCGACCGCACAGGAGCTGCTGGGGCGCGTAGGCCGGCTTGATCGCATCGACCTCGTGGTGCCCGATGGCGCTCCCGGCGAACGGATGTTGGCGCGGGTTGCCGAGCATCTGCCGCCGGAGGCCGAAGTGCAGGACGCGCAGGACGGTGCCGCCGCCCTTGACGAGATGACTGCGGCCTTTCGGCTCAATCTGACCGCGTTCAGCCTACTGGCCCTACTCGTAGGGGCGTTGCTGATCTACAACGCGATTTCCTTCTCCGTCGTTCAGCGGCGCCCCCTTCTCGGCCGCCTGCGGGCTCTGGGTGTGGGGCGTGGCCAGCTCTTCCGCGGTGTGGTGGCCGAAGGGGTGTTGCTGGGTGCCCTGGGCACTGTGCTGGGGCTCCCGCTCGGTTATGCACTGGCCGAGATTCTGCTGGAGTTGGTTACACGCACCATCACCGACCTCTATTTTGTGCTGTCGGTTCGGGACGTCACGCTG
Source organism: Ectothiorhodospiraceae bacterium (assembly GCA_003552625.1). Lineage (GTDB taxonomy): Bacteria > Pseudomonadota > Gammaproteobacteria > Nitrococcales > Halorhodospiraceae > Halorhodospira. The sequence goes on along the minus strand of PUNM01000114.1, from coordinate 3,409 downwards.
GCGCCGAGCGCCGTGGCCATGGCAGCGATCCTGGGGGTTGTGGCCGCCGGCGGCGCAGCGGCTGCACCGGCGTGGGAGGCCGCTTCGGTAGCCCCCCGTTCGGCGCTGGAGCGCGCTTCGCTTGAGGGGCGGGCGCGCCGGTGGGTGCGCTGGCTGGCTCTGGCGGGGTGTGGACTGGCAGCGCTCGGCGGGCTCCTGCTATGGGGGTACGGAGGCGGTCTTGTCGTCGGTTTCGCCGGAGTCTTTGCGCTGCTCGCCGGGGCCGCACTCGTGGTCCCCTGGGCGGTCTACACCCTGGCGCTGGTCGCGGCTTACCCAGCCGGAGCGGTGTTCGGAGCTCCCGGGCGGATGGCAGCGCGCGGGGTCGCTGCAGGGCTGTCGCGTAGTGGTGTCGCTGGCACAGCGCTGGTGATTGCGGTAACGGCGGTCATCGGCGTGACGGTGATGATCGACAGTTTCCGTGGCAGCCTGGCGACCTGGTTGGAGACGACGCTGTCTGCGGATGTCTATGTCAGCGCACCCTCACAGGCCGGCGATCGCCCGCCCGCGCTGGTTCCGGATCTGGCCGAGCGGCTTGGTGCGGTGGACGGGGTGGAATACGTGGCGACGGCGCGTTATCTCCGCGTGCCGTCAGCGTATGGGGAAGTCCGGCTGCGGGCTTTCGATCACGGTCCGATCGGGGATCGCGGCATGCGCTACAAGGACCGCACCGCGGATGCCTGGGAGCGGTTCGAGGCCGGTGAGGCGGCCTTTGTCACGGAGCCGTTTGCCGCTCACCACAAGCTGGCAACCGGAGACCGGATCGCCCTGCGGACCCCTCAAGGCGTGCATGAGTTGCCGGTGGCCGCCGTGGTCTATGACTATACCACCAGTGAAGGGGCGGTCTTCGTCGGCCGGGCCTTTTACGATGATCACTGGGGCGATGAAGCGATCAACAGTCTCGCTGTCCACGCGGCGACGGGCGTGGACCGGGAGGGGCTGATCGATGCCCTGCGCCAGGCTGCGGGCGCGGAGGCGGCGGCACTGCGGTTTCGTTCCGATGCGGAGATCCGGCAGCTCTCCTTGGAAGTCTTCGACCGGACATTCGCGATCACGCGGGTGCTGCAACTGCTTGCTACCGTGGTGGCGGCCGCCGGCGTCTTCGGTGCGCTGTTCGCCCTATCGCTGGAACGGACCGGAGAGGTCGCGGTACTGCGTGCCCTGGGGCTGACACCCCGTCAGGTTGGCGTGCTTGAGCTGGCACGCACCGGTCTTCTCGGAGGGTTTGCGGGCCTGCTGGCCATACCGCCGGGTCTGGCACTGGCCGGAGCGCTGACCGGGGTGATCAACCAGCGTGCTTTCGGTTGGAGTCTGCAACTGTCCGTGGACCCAGCGGTGCTGGTGCAAGGCGTGGTGCTGGCATCGGGTGCCGCGTTGCTTGCCGGGCTTTATCCGGCCTACCGCGCGGCGCGAATCCCGCCGGGGGAGGCAATGCGCGATGAAGGGTAGACCCTCCGGTCCGCAGCCACACCGTAAAGATGGTTACTCCACGTTCCGCGGGGGGTGGTGGCCATGCCTGTGCCTACTGCTTGGATCCCTGTTGCTTGGCTCCGGGTGCGGCGGCGATCACGAGCGACAGGAGGCAGGCGAGGACTCGATCACCGTGGCGGAGGCCCTATCCGGTGAGGACGCAGCCAGTGGTTTTGCGCGGGCTGATGGTCCCCGTGATTTTCGATTCCCTGCTGACCATGGGGCGCACCCCGATTATCGGCACGAGTGGTGGTACGTTACCGGCAATCTGGAGAACGCAGACGGCCGCCATTTCGGGTTTCAGATTACATTTTTCCGTTTCGCGCTGTTGCCGCAGGAGCTGATTCGCGACTCGGCGTGGGGAACGCGGCAGTTGTGGATGGCGCACTTTGCCGTGACCGATACCGAAGGCGAGACCTTCCACCACTTCGAGCGGCTGGCGCGCGGGGCCCTGGATCTGGCCGGTGCACAGGCCGACCCCTTTCGGGTCTGGCTGGAGGACTGGACACTCGCGGCTGCGCCCGATACCACCGGTTTCGAGCAGCTGGAGGCGGATCTGGCGGCGGAAGACGTGGCCCTTCAGCTAAGGCTCGAGCCCCGTAAGCCCATCGTCTTCCAGGGTGAGCGGGGTTACAGCCGGAAGGGTCCGGAACCGGGGAACGCTTCTTACTACTACTCCGTGCCGCGCCTGTACGCCGAGGGCCAAATTCGGCTCCCGGAGGGTGAGCATGCCGTCCGCGGCAATGCCTGGATCGACCGGGAGTGGGGGTCGAGCACTCTCGCCGAAGACCAGGTCGGATGGGACTGGTTCTCCCTGCAACTCGACGACGGCCGCGAGCTGATGTTCTACCACCTGCGGCGCGCCGATGGCTCGATCGATCCGCGTAGCAAGGGGGGCTGGGTGGACGTTGACGGGGAACACCGGGTCGTGACTCGCGAGGATGTCGAACTGGAGGTTCTTGATACGTGGACCAGTCCGGACGGCAAGGCGACCTATCCCTCGCGCTGGCGGTTACACTATGCGGAGGAGCGGCTGGAGCTTGAGATCGAGCCGACGCTCGCCGACCAGGAGCTACGTGACGGTTTCCGCTACTGGGAAGGTGCGATCCGGGGGCAGGGGACCGCTGCCGGAGAGTCGGTGAGCGCGGTCGGCTACGCCGAACTCACGGGATATGCGGACTGAACGAAGGGGGTAGCGTGCAGAAGATCCTGTTTGCCACCGATCTCTCGTCGCGCGCCGATGCAGCTGCGCAGCGGGCGATTGCCCTGGCCCGAGCAGCGGGGGCGGAACTGCGGGTGGTCCACGTTGTCGAGGCGGACCTGGAGGAAGAGACGCTGCGGCTTCTCTTCCGCAATCACGCCGGCGGTGTTGCGGATGCCACGCGCGAGCTGGTCAATGCCAGCGAGCAGCGGATTGCCGAGCAGCTCAGCAATGGCTGGGCTGGTGAAGCACCGGGTTACTCCGTGAACTGCCGCTTCGGCCGTGCCCACGCGGAGATCGCCGCCGAGGCAAGGGAGTGGGATCCGGACCTCGTCATCATCGGAGATCACACGCCCCAGGCGGTGCGCGATCTGTTGCCCGGGACAACAGTGGAGCACCTGGTGCACGACCTGCCGCAGCCGGTACTGGTAGTCAAGTCGGCCCACGAGGGGCCCTACCGCCGGGTTCTGGTCCCCATGGACTTCTCCGAGCGTGCTCGCTACGCGGCAGAGCGCGCCAGCGACGTCGCACCCGACGCAGCGCTGGAGTTGGTGACGGTCTTCGACAGCTCGCCGCTGGAGCGGGTCTACGGCTACGGCGGGCGCGCGGAGCAGCTCAATTCCGCTATCGAGGACGGCCGGCAGCAGGCAGAGCAGCAGCTTGCACAGGCGATCGAGTCGCTCGACGCCGGGCGGCGGG
>PUNM01000124.1 GCA_003552625.1 Ectothiorhodospiraceae bacterium | reverse complement strand
GCTGGCCAGGATGCCGCTACGCCCTTGTTGCATCAGGGTTGGGTGTCCCCCGTTGCCCGGCTACAGTGAAGGACATAAGGGCGGAATGTGGCCTATCCAAGGGGCAGGAGGCGGGATGAGCGACAAACGGCGAGTCGAGAAAAGCGAGGCGCAGTGGCGGGAAGAACTCCCCGAACGGGTTTTCGAGGTAACGCGTCGTGGGGGCACCGAGCCGCCGTTCAGCGGTGAGTACTGCCACAGTAAAAGCGACGGCGTTTATTACTGCATATGCTGCTCGACGCCGCTGTTCGAGGGTGCAACCAAATTCGACTCCGGAACCGGCTGGCCGAGCTACTGGGCGCCGATTGCCGAGGATCGCCTGATCACCCGGAGTGATCACTCCGGCGGCATGCTGCGCCAAGAGGTGCTTTGCGCCACCTGTGATGCCCATCTTGGGCACGTGTTCGACGACGGACCGCCGCCGACCGGGCTGCGCTACTGCATCAACTCTGCGGCGCTGCGACTCGATGAAAACGCATAAGACCCGCGTTAAAAGACCATGAACCTTGCTCCTTGGTGCCGGTGCAAAGTATGATGCAAGGTCCGCTGGTGCGTTTTTCCTGCCGCCAAACGGCGGCGCGAGCCGTATTTGTCCAGAGTCAACGAGAGGCCGCTGAGCCGTGAGGAAAATGGATACCGCAATCGCTACCCCTCAAGCCGAGACCGAGGCTGCCACCCACCCGCTGGCCGGCAAGACGATGAGCGGCGGCGAGATCATTGTCGAGGTCCTGGCGCAGGAGGGGGTCGATACGCTGTTCGGCTACAGCGGCGGGGCCATCCTTCCCACCTACGATGCCATTTTTAAATACAACGAACGCCACCGTCGGGAGGGCGCCGACGAAGAAGAAGACCCGATCCGTCTCATCGTGCCCGCCAATGAGCAGGGCGCGGGCTTCATGGCCGCCGGTTATGCACGCGCCACCGGCAAGGTGGGGTGTTTCCTTGTCACCTCCGGTCCGGGCGCGACCAACACGGTGACCCCCATCCGCGACTGTATGGCCGACTCCGTGCCCGTGGTGGCGATCACCGGCCAGGTGCCGACCCACGCCATGGGTACAGACGCCTTTCAGGAGGCGCCGATCGTCAACATCATGGGCAGCTGCGCCAAACACGTGTTCCTGGTCACGGAGCCGGAGAAGCTGGAGGCGACCGTCCGCACGGCCTTTGAAGTGGCGCGCTCCGGTCGGCCCGGCCCGGTTGTCGTGGATGTGCCCAAGAACATGCAGAACTGGATCGGTGAGTTCCGCGGCGAGGGGCTTCTCGAAGTTCGTGGCTACCGTCAGCGGATGGAGTCCCTGCGGGCCGCCAAGCTCTCGGATCGAAAGTGCAGAGCGTTCTTCGAGATGCTCGAACAGTCCCGGCGCCCCTTGCTCTATGTCGGCGGCGGGGTGGTCAGCGGCGCAGCTCATGAGGAACTGCGCGAGTTTGCCCACGCGTACGGTATCCCGGTCGTGAGCACGCTCATGGGTCTTGGCGGCATGGATACGACGGACGATCTCTACCTGGGCATGCTCGGCATGCACGGTACGGCCTACGCCAACTACGCCGTCGAGGACTGCGATTTCCTCATCGCCGTCGGTGCCCGGTTCGACGACCGGGTGGCCGGCAAGGTCGAGGAGTTTGCGCCGCTTGCCGAGCAGATCGCTCATATCGACATCGATGCCGCTGAGATCGGCAAGGTAAAGGGGGTTGACTGGGCGCATGTCGGCGAAGCGGGACGCAGCCTGCGTCAGCTGCTGCGCTACGGCGAATCCATGGGGTTTGGTGAGCGCTTCAAGCCCTGGCTTGAGCACGTGCGGGGGCTGCGTGAGCGCCACCCGATGGACTACGACCGGGAAAGTGCGCTGATCCAGCCCCACTACGTCATCGAAAAGCTCAACGAACTCACCGGCGGGAAGGCCATCATCAGCACCGGTGTCGGCCAGCACCAGATGTGGGCTGCACAGTACTGCGATTTCCGGGATCCGCGCCTGTGGTTGACCTCCGGTGGGCTCGGCACCATGGGCTTCGGCCTGCCGGCGGCGATCGGTGCCTATCTGGGCGCCCCGGACCGGCTTGTGATCGACATCGATGGGGACGGCTCACTGCGGATGAACCTCGGTGAATTGGAAACCGTGACCACCTATGACCTTCCCATCAAAATCCTGTCGCTGAACAACAGCGGCGACGGCATGGTGCGGCAGTGGCAGAAACTCTACTTCGGGGACCGGTTCTCCGGCTCGGATAAATCCCTCCACCGTAAGGATTTCATCAAGGCGGCCGAGGCCGACGGCTATGAATTCGCCCGGCGGGTCACTGATAAGACGGAGGTCGAGGAGGCTTTGCGCGGGTTCATTGAGCACCCGGGGCCGGCCTTCCTGGAGGTCATGATCGACCCGGATGCGGGCGTCTATCCCATGGTCGGGCCGGGAAGCAGCTACAAGGAGATGGTCACGGGGGACTTCATCCCCAGTCGGGACGTCGCCTTGCGCCCGCGCAGCAACCGCGAAGACGGAAGCGAAGCGCCGGATCTCTTCTAGGTCGCTGCGCTTGCATGCGTCGGGAGAGCGGGCCGCGCCGTAGCGTGATCGCTCGTCTGGGTCCGTATTGGCTGCGGGCCGATCTCGACGTGCAGGGGGCGTTGCTGCGTATCCAGCCCCTGACCGAACCCCCGGCGTTCCGGGGTGGAGAGGGTACCGGCCCCGTGGCTGCGGAAGTCCGCACACGGCTGGAGCAGGTGCTGTCCCGGCCCCTCGGGCCCCTGCGCCTGCCTCGCGGCCCGGCGCCAACACCCTTCCAGCAACGGTTGCGCACCGCGTTGCTGGCTATCCCGCCGGGCCAGGTTCAGACCTACGGTGCGTTGGCGCGGGCGATGGGGACCTCCGCCCGCGCCATCGGTGCCGGTTGCCGGGCCAACCCTCTCCCCGTCGCGGTGCCTTGCCACCGTGTGGTTTCAGCGCGTGGATTCGGCGGTTTTGCAGGTGCTGTCGCGGGTCCGTTGCACGCCTTTAAGATCTGGCTCCTTCGCCATGAACACCAACTGGCGCACGGCACCCCCCTTGAAATGGAGTGACGGCGATCCCAATTCCCGTGCTGTATTTGGCGCGTCCATCGCGCAGTATGGGCGCAACGCGGGACAGCAGGAGGTGATTGAACCGATGAGCGCCGGCACGCAGAGCGAGACCCTCGAGTTTCAGGCGGAAGTTCAGCAGTTGCTGAACCTCATGATCCATTCGGTCTACTCGCAGCGCGAGGTTTTCCTGCGGGAGCTGATCTCCAACGCCTCCGACGCGATCGATAAGCTTCGCTTCGAGGCGCTGCAGAACGAGTCCCTCTACGAGGGCGACCCCGAACTCAAGATTCGAGTCCGGTACGATCCCGAGCAGCGCACCGTCACCGTCAGTGACAACGGGATTGGCATGTCCCGGCAGGACGTGGTCGAGAACCTCGGGACGATCGCCCACTCCGGGACACGCCGTTTTCTCGAGCAGATGACCGGGGATCAGCAGCAGGATGCGCAGCTGATCGGCCAGTTCGGTGTCGGCTTCTATTCGGCCTTCGTCGTCGCCGACCGTGTCGAGGTCTTCTCGCGTAAGGCCGGTGCGCAGCCGGATGAAGGGGTCTGCTGGCGCTCCGAGGGTCAGGGTTCGTACACCGTGGAGTACATCGAACAACCTGAGCGCGGTACCCGCGTCGTGCTCCACCTGCCGGAGTCGCAGCAGGAATTCTGTGATGGAATGCGACTGCGGGAGATCGTGCGCAAGTACTCGGATCACATTTCCGTACCCATCGAGATGGCCGTCGAAAGCGGCGAGGAGGACGGCGACGAACACAGCGCTCCGCAGTGGGAGTCGGTGAATCGTGCATCGGCCCTTTGGACGCGCCCGCGCAGCGAAATCTCCGAAGACGAGTACAAGGAGCTCTACAAGCACGTTGCTCACGACTTCGACGACCCCCTGACCTGGGTGCACAACCACGTCGAGGGTCGCCAGTCGTATGTCTCTCTTCTCTATATTCCGAAGCGGCCACCGTTCGACCTTTATGAGCAGCGGCCCGCCCACGGCGTGAAGCTCTACGTCCGCCGGGTCTTTATTACCGAGGATACCGAGCACCTGCTGCCCCGGTATCTGCGCTTCGTCCGCGGGGTGATCGACTCCGACGATCTGCCGCTGAACATCTCCCGCGAGATGCTTCAGCACAACCCGATGATCAGCACCTTGCGCTCCGCCGCCGTAAAGCGGATCCTTGATCGGCTGGAGCGGATGGCCAATAACGAGCCGGAGCAGTACGCAGCGTTCTGGCAGTCGTTCGGCCGCGTCTTCAAGGAGGGGGTGGCTGAGGACCCGGGCAATCGGGAGCGGATCGCCGGTCTTCTGCGCTTTTCCTCGACGCTGGAGGAAAAGCCGGAAGCGGATGTCAGCCTCGCTGACTACGTCGGCCGGATGAAGGAGGGCCAGGACCGGATCTACTACGTCACCGCCGAGAGTTTCAATGCGGCGCGTAACAGTCCGCACCTGGAAATCTTCCGGCGTTATGGGGTGGAGGTGCTGCTCCTGCCGGATCCGGTGGACGAATGGCTCGTCGCGCACCTGAGTGAATACGACGGCAAGCCGCTGGTTTCCGTCGCCAAGGGCGAGCTCGACAGCAGCCTCTTCGGGGGCGATGAAGACGCATCCGAGAAAGACAGTGAGCAGGAGCAGGCGTCCGAGGCGCTTTGCAACCGGCTTCAAGAGGCACTGGGTGAACGTGTCAGTGCCGTGCGCGTCAGCAAGCGCCTGACGGACTCGCCAGCCTGCCTGGTGGTCGGCGAGTACGACTTCGGGATGGGCATGCAGCGCCTGCTTCAGGCGGCGGGCCACACACTGCCGATGGGACGTCCGGCGCTGGAGATCAATCCGGAGCACAGCCTGGTCAAACGACTCGAGAGCGAGTCCGACGAACGCTTCAGCGACTGGGCGCTGACGCTCTATGAGCAATCGCTCCTGGCGGAAGGTGGGCAGCTGGAAGACCCGGCCGACTACGTCAAGCGCGTCAATCGGCTCTTGGCCGGTTAAAGGAGCCTGTATTCATGGCATCGACATCGGCCGGTGCCTCCGAGGGCGTGGAGGCGCTGGAACTCAAAGGCCGGATGGCCACGCTGATGGTGGCGCGGGTCACGACCGCGGATATCGATGCGGTGGCGCGGCTTTTGGAGAAACGGATGCACGAGGCTCCACGCCTGCTCCGCGGTGCGCCGATGCTGCTAGAGTTAGCGGGGGTTGACGCGCGTGAGCTCGACCTGCAGCGTCTAGTCAGCGTAATGCGCGCGATGGGGGCGGTACCGGTGGCCATCCGGGGTGATGACCTGTCGGCCGACCAGGTGGCCGCCGCCGGGTTGGGGTTGCTGGCGCCGGAGAACGGCGACACCTCCCAGGCGGGGATGTCGCGCACGAACCCGCCGGCTGACGAGACTCCAGCGGCAGCGGACAGTGGTAAGGCTGCTACGCGGGTGGTTGAGTCGCCGGTGCGTTCCGGGCAGCAGGTTTACGCGCGCAAGGGGGATCTGGTGGTCCTCGGAGCGGTAGGGCCGGGGGCTGAGGTCCTGGCCGATGGTAATATCCATATCTACGGGGCCTTGCGCGGACGCGCCCTGGCCGGCGTGCAGGGGGACCCCGGTGCGAATATCTTTTGCCTGGAGCTGGAAGCCGAGCTGGTCTCCATCGCCGGTGAATACCAGTTGAGCGAGCGATTCAAGGCCGACGTGCGGGGCCGGCCGGCCCGGGTCCATCTCGACGACGATGGTCACCTTCAGATCGCGGCGGTCGGCAGAACCTGATCACCAAGGAGAAGACGCGTGGCGAGGATAGTAGTCATTACGTCGGGCAAGGGGGGCGTCGGCAAGACGACGACAGCGGCCTCGCTCGCCGCCGGACTGGCCAAGGCGGGGCACCGTACGGCGGTGATCGACTTCGACGTCGGGCTTCGCAACCTGGACCTGGTCATGGGGTGCGAGCGACGCGTCGTTTTCGACTTTGTCAATGTCATCAATGGCGATGCGCGCCTGCACCAGGCACTGATCAAAGACAAGCGGCTTGAGAATCTGGCGATCCTGCCGGCATCCCAGACGCGGGATAAGGAAGCCTTGACGCCGGAGGGGGTCGAGCGGGTGCTCGAGGAACTCCGCCAGGACTTCGACTACGTGATTTGTGACTCGCCAGCGGGCATTGAGCGGGGGGCGCACCTGGCCTCCTACCACGCCGACGATGCCGTGGTGGTGACCAACCCGGAGGTTTCCTCGGTGCGCGACTCGGATCGCGTCCTCGGGCTGCTGGCCAGCAGGACGCGCCGTGCCGAAGAGGGCATGGACCCGGTCCGCGAGCATCTGCTTCTCACTCGCTACGATCCGCAGCGCGTGAAGAAGGGAGACATGCTCAGTGTGGACGATGTCCAGGAGATCCTCGCCATCAACCTGCTGGGGGTCATCCCCGAGTCCAAGGACGTCCTGAACGCCTCGAACGCCGGTATCCCCGTCGTCCTGGAGGAGGACGCGGACGCAGGGCAGGCTTATGAAGACGCCATTGCCCGCTATCTCGGGGAGGAGCGGCCGCATCGATTCTTGGAGGTCGAGCGCAGAGGGTTGTTCGGCCGGATGTTCGGAGGATAAAACCGATTATGGGGATCGCCGACTACTTCCGTGAGCGGCGAAGCCGGCGCAACAGCGCCAGCGTCGCCAAGGAGCGGCTCCAGATCATCGTCTCGCACGAACGTGCAGAGCGTGGTGGCCCGGACTACCTACCCATGCTTCGCCAGGAACTGCTGGAGGTGGTGCGCCGCTACGTGACCGTGGATCCGGATGCGGTCCGCGTCGAGGTCGAGCGGGACGGGCCGCACGAAGTGTTGGAGCTGAATATCACCCTGCCGGAGCAAAGCGGCTCGGAGGTATCGACCCAGCACGGCGGCTAGTGTGGGGCTGGTCGCCGAACCAACCACGGGCTTCGGGCTATTGGCTGCGCTTCACACTGCGTCGTGCCGCAGGCGAGCAGCCGACGAACCTGTCCCGGCCGTGAAGCTGGGCTTAGAAGTTCCCACTCTGTTGAGTGACATCAACCTCTAAGCGCAACTCGTCCCCCGGCTGCAGGTAACTGCCCTCGGCGATGTCGTTCCAGCGTTTGATGTCCCGAACGCGGACATTGAAGCGCTGCCCGATGCGGGCGAGCGAATCGCCCTCGCGCACGGTGTAGGTGACGGACTGCGTGCTTCCGCTTGGACCGCCGGAGGCCTGGATGACATCGCCCTCGACCCAGACCACAAGGTTCTGGTTCGGGCGCAGGGTGTCCCCGGGGGCCATGCCGTTCCAGCTTGCAAGTTCGCGCACGCCAACGTTGTAGGTGCGTGCGATATCCCATAAGGTTTCGCCGGCCTGCACACGGTGTTCCCGTCGCTGCCCCTGACGTTCCCGCTGTTGCAGGGCTCGCAGGCGGTTCGCTGCGCTTAGCGAATACTCCTCCGGTGGGCGGCTGGAGACCGGCACATACAGGTGGTCCCCGGCACGTACGGAGTCGTCCTGGAGGCCATTGATGTCGCGCACAAGATCCACGGTTACGTTGTACCGGTCCGCCACGTGGGTCAGCGTCTCTCCCGATTCCACCTCGTGGCGTCGCCACTCCACAAAGTCATCCGCATCCTTGGCGGCCAGCTGTCGCTCGAACTTCTCAGCGCTCTCAGCCGGCAGGACGAGACGGTGAGGGCCTTCCGGAGCGGTTGCCCAGCGGTTGAATCCGGGGTTGAGAATGTAGAGTTCATCGACCGTGATGTCGGCGAGTTCTGCGGCTAGCGCCAGGTCCATCTGACGGCCCGCATCGACCACCTCGATGCGGGGCTGATTCGGGATCGAGGGCAGGGCGACCTGGTAGTCCTCCGGTTGTTTGAGAATGTCGCGGATGGCCAGTATGCGCGGTACGTAGCGCATGGTTTCCGCCGGTAGCTCAAGATTCCAGTAATGGGGCTCCTTGCCTTCGGCCCGAGCCCGCTGCTGGGCGGCTCGTACGTTGCCCTGACCGGCATTGTAGGCGGCCATGGCCAGCAGCCAGTCCCCGTCGAAGGACTCGGATAGGCGCTCGAGGTAGGTCAAGGCAGCATCCGTGGATGCCACGATGTCACGGCGACCGTCGTACCAGTAGTTCATCTCCAGGCCGAAGACGCGTCCGGTACTGGGAATGAACTGCCAGACGCCCGCAGCCCGGCCATGAGAGTAAGCAAAGGGCTGAAAGCCGCTCTCGACAATCGCCAGCGCAACGAGCTCCGCCGGCAGATCCCGCTCGTCGAGTTCCTCCAGGATGTAGTAGAGGTACGGTTCCGCACGCTGGCCGATGGCCTGGAAGAAGTGATTACGCCCCGCGAAGAGTTGACGCTCGCGCTCGACCCGGTCGTTGTCCACCTGTTCGAGCTGAAAGGCCTGCCGCATCCGGTCCCAGACTTCCAGCGGGTAGTCCGGGACCGTGCTCGTGT